>NZ_CP012418.1:346875-693750 GCF_001708405.1 Kangiella sediminilitoris
GGTGCCGTTACATCAGTAGCAATCAGTGTGGAGTTTTCGGGAAGCTGTTCCACCAGCGGCTGGGAAAGCCATTGATAGAGCTCGTTTGCGAAAGCGGCCAAGGCAATGAATATGATAACAATAACCAAAACAGAACGAAGTAAGCGCGTTCTAAGCTCGATCAGATGCGACAATAAGGGCATTTCTGTTGAATTGGAATCGCTCATAATATTCGTTATGACGGTTTATCTTGGTTAGCGGGACTTTCGCTATTGATTAAGTCTTTAGCTTGTTCTTTCGCTTTTGCCTGGGCTTCTTCGGCAGCCTTGATTTTTTGCTCGGCTTCATCACGAAGCTTTTGGAGATCCGACCCTTCAGCCTGTCGTTTAATCATCTCTTCATGTTCAGCCAATTTTTTTTTCATTTGATCAAGTTCAAGCTCACGGTTGACTTGATGATTAAAATTACTGACAGTCTTTTTGGCCTTCCCAGCCCAGCGACCAAAAGTCTGCATTGCTCTAGGTAAGCGTTCTGGCCCCAAAACAAGCAGGGCCAGCACCATAACTAGCAATAATTCGGAAAAACCAATATCAAAGGGCATGAGGTTTATATCACGATTTAGAGTTTGTGTCGGACTCTTTCTTTTCTGAGAACTCAGCATCAGCTTTTGGGGACTTATCGTTTAACTGCTCTTTGTTCTCTTCGTTGTCTTTACTTTCTTCGTCTTTGAACGCTTTTTTAAAGTTTTTCATGGCAGAGCCAATATCGCCACCAGCGTTTCGTAATTTTTTTGTACCAAATAATAATAAAATGATGACTAATATTATCACCAGCTCCCACACACCAAACTTCATTTTTCTACCTCAGTCTGTTGGATCAGGCAAACGGCAAGCGTCCGCCGCCACCTAAAATATGAATATGTATATGATACACTTCTTGACCGCCTTCATCACCTGTATTAATGATGGTGCGGAAACCTTTTTCGCAACCAGCTTCATGAGCAAGCTGGGGAACTTTAGTCATCATGTATCCAAGCAGCTCCTGGTGATCCTGGTTAACGTCCGCCAAGCTTGGAACGTGTTGCTTTGGAATCACCAGAAGGTGGACAGGAGCCTTTGGGGCAATATCTTTGAAGACAAAAATCTTGTCGTCTTCGTACACCTTATCCGACGGAATATCACCATCGATAATTTTACAGAATATGCAGTCGCTCATAGTAAAGTTGTAACTCCTTGATATTCAGTTTACTTAACCTTTTTTGGCCATAAGCTCTTGGCCAGGAAGAATAGTGAAATTGATGCTGTGCCAATGGTTATTACTGAAAGCTCCTGGCTTAGATAAAACATTCCGCCCAATAAACCAAAGCCAATGCCTATAATGGCATCGCGCTGAGCTATATTTTGTTTTAGTTTGTATTGCTCCAGCTGAGTAATATCCTTCTTAAGTTCTTCAAATTTTTCAAACTCATGACTCAGGCGCTGGATATTATCAAAAAGCATGCCTGGAATTTTCGGGGCTTTGTGTAGCCAGTCCGGTAATTGCTCTTTCACTTCACCGAAAACTGCTTTCGGACCTATCTGCTCTCTTAGCCAGCGTTTAAGGTAGGGTTGTGCCGTTTCCCACAAATCAAGTTCTGGATAAAGTTGTCTGCCCAAACCTTCGATATAAAGCAGTGTTTTCTGGAGAAGAACCAGCTGCGGCTGGACTTTCATATTAAAACGCCTGGCAGTCTGGAATAGTTGAATTAGGAAATGGCCAAACGAGATTTCGGCTAAAGCTTTACCGAAGATGGGCTCACAGGCAGCTCGAATTGCAGATTCAAATTCAGGAATTGATACGTCTTCATCAATCCATCCTGATTCGACGTGTAGCTCAGCTATACGTCGATAGTCGCGATCAAAAAAGGCCAGGAAGTTCTGTGCCAAATAGCGTTTATCGTCTTCATCAAGTGTACCCATGATACCGCAGTCAATGGCAATATACTGTGGCTTGTCGGGGTTGGTTGTATCAACGAAGATATTGCCAGGGTGCATATCCGCATGGAAAAAGCTGTCACGAAAAACTTGCGTAAAGAAAATTTCTACACCACGATCTGCCAAAGCTTTCATGTTAACACCTTGCTCTTTAAGACTTTGAACCTGACCTATCGGAGTACCTGAAATTTTTTCGACAACCATAACTTTGGTTCGAGTAAAGTCCCAATATATTTTTGGAACGTACAATAGCTCTGACTGTTTAAAGTTATGGCGTAAGTGAGATGTATTCGCTGCCTCAATACGTAAGTCAATTTCACGCTCCAAAGTGGCGTCATATTCCTTAACTACCTCTTTAACACGGAGTCGGCGCGCTTCACTGGAGTACTTCTCCGCCCAGCTAGCAAGTTCATGCATCATGTTTAAATCACGACGAATTTTCTGTCGGATGCTTGGGCGTAACACTTTTACTACGACCTGCTCACCGTTTTTCAGTGTTGCTTCATGAACCTGAGCAATGGATGCTGAAGCAAGAGGCTGCGGATTAAAATGACTAAAAACGGCCGATACAGAGGTACCAAGTTGTTGTTCAATAAGGGTGAGCGCATCACTGGATGGGAAAGGCTCAACCTGATCCTGTAATAAAGCCAGCTCATCAGCAATATCAGGCGGGATGAGATCGCGACGAGTGGATAACATTTGTCCCAACTTGACGTAAATCGGTCCCAGTTCGACTAAGGCTAAACGTAACCGTTGCCCTCTGGATTTATCCTGCTCTTTTCTTGAGAAACTGAATGAAAACAGCCTGGCAATTGGGCGTAAAATAGCCAATGGGGTTGGGGCAAGGAATTCATCAAGACCATAACGTACCAGTGTACGGTTTATTTTTAGAGCATGGTGAAGCTGTCGAATAATATTCATGACTCTTTAGTTTGTTGTTTTATATTGTGGAGGCGTTCAATCCGCATGGCCAGCCTTTCGACATCGGACTTAAGATCTGCAATATCGTCATAAAAGTTCTCCAGCTCTATTGAAGCAGGGGTAGAACGTGCTTCATACCTTAAATATTCGCTCAGATTGTTTTGAGCCGTGAGTGCTGTTCTGGTGAGCCAGCCTTTTAATGATTCTCCTGCTTTGACCAAGTGGTATGCAGGGATATCTCCAAAGTATAGTGATAAATGTTCTTCCCAATCGATATCCAGCTCAGAGAAGAAACTTTGAAAAGCCTGAGCAGTACCAATTTCTCCGGAAAAATGTACTTCGCCTTTAAAAATTTGATCGCCACTATCGCTTGAGGCTAGATTAAAAAATGATAGCAGATTTCCTGAAAGCTCGGCATGGGGCGCTGTATCTAAATGACTTTTGACTACGATGTACTCCTGGTCTATTAAGAAATACAAACGCTGGTCTATATCTGTAAAATGAAAGGCGATAACCTTTTGGTCAAGCTTGATTAGTTTTTTGGAGACCTCAGGGTCAAGCTTAATAACTTTATTAATGACCGTTTCAATGGTCGGAGCTAATAGCTCAGTCAGCATTAGAACTTCTTCCCTATATGTAATGCTACAACGCCACCTGTAAGGTTAGTATATTCAACCTCATCAAAACCTGCATCCGACATCATACCCTTTAACGTTTCTTGATCTGGATGCATACGGATAGATTCTGCCAGATACTTGTAACTCTCTGAGTCATTGGCCACAACTTTTCCCATTGCTGGTAACAATGAAAATGAATAAATATCGTATGCTTTCGAAAGTAGTGGAAGAATTGGCTTGGAGAACTCCAATACAAGTAATCGACCGCCTGGCTTAAGGATGCGGTACATTGAGCGAAGTGCTTTATCTTTGTCAGTTACATTTCTAAGACCAAAAGCGATGGTTATTCTATCAAAGTAATTGTCGGGGAAAGGCAGCGACTCAGCATTGGCCTGAACGAAATCAACGTTGCCAACAACCCCAGAATCCACCAGTTTCGATCGTCCAACTTTTATCATTGAGTCGTTAATGTCAGCTAAAGTGACTTGACCTTCTGAACCAACGATTTTAGAGAACTTGGCTGTTAAGTCACCCGTGCCACCGGCGATATCAAGAATTTTCTGACCTGGGCGAGCGGCGGCCCGTTCTATAGTGTAGCGTTTCCATAAGCGATGAACTCCGAAAGACATAAGGTCGTTCATGACGTCATATTTTCCAGCAACAGAGTGGAACACCTCTGCAACCTTGCCCGCTTTTTCTTCTTTCGAAACGGTTTGATAACCGAAATGGGTAGTGTCTTCGTTGTGCTTATCGTTTTGTGTCATGACTGTAGTTCTTCATTTTAATTTGTTGGAGGGTTATAAACCCCAACACTTGGATCCGCGGAGCGCTCCAAACCGGCTTGCTTTAATCTTTTAAGATAGGTTTCCCAGTTTTCTGCGTAGTCGCGACCTAATTCATATAATGTTTGCCAAGTATACAGGCCACTGTCGTGTCCGTCATCAAAGCTGAGCTTAATTGCATACTGACCGACAGGTTCAATATCTGTAACCTGAATGTTTTTCTTACCTCCAACCAGGGTTAGCTCTTGATTACCATGCCCTCTGACTTCCGCTGAGGGCGAAAACACGCGAAGGTACTCATAGGGTAAAAAATAGGTATTTCCTGAAAAGCATACTTCGAGTTGTCTGGATTTTTGATGAAGCTTGATGGCACTGGGTGCTTCGCTCATGGTTAGAGATCACGGTTGTTTAAACTGAAGCTATTGTAGCAGAGATGATCGCTAATAAAAAAACTTAGAACAGGTACATCATCAATGAAAAAAGCCGGCACAAGGCCGGCTTTCCTATCATCTAAAATGATATCGGTATCAATTATTCCCAGACTACGTCTAGAGTCACACCTGAGTATGACTGGTAGCCACGAATACTGATGTAGTAACGATCTTCAGCAGGGCTGCTGATGTTGCAAGTTTCCTCGTTGCCCCATTTGTATGGGCGACAATCGTACGCAGAAGTAGTCGGCTGAGCACCACGACGAACATAGAGGTCAGCATCACCTGAACCGCCACTGATAGTCGCTGTCAGCGTGCTCATACCTGCTGGTACGTCTAGGTAGTAGTGGTTCCAGCTGCCTGATGCGCCAGAAATGTTATCGATAGTTTCACTACCGCCACCGCCTGGAGGAGGATTTGTACCGCCACCATCGTGAGTAGCAACCAGGCTAGCGTTAGAGTAGCTAGTGTAACCACGTACCATTACATAATAAGTACCCGCTTGAGCCGTGAAGTCACAAGACTCAGTGTTACCATTACGGTATGGACGACAGTCATAGCTTGAAGTTGTTGGCGCGCTACCAAACTTAACGTAAAGGTCAGCATCACCAGAACCACCGTTCATATCGAAGCTTACGTTAGAAGCATCAGATGGCACTTCAAATGTGTAATCAGTTTCAGAACCTTGAGCGCCTGAAATTGTTACCGCTACACCGTTTTCAAGCGTATCACCGCCTGGTGGTGGTGGTGGTGGCGTAGAGCCATCAAACAGGCTGTAAGCCAGTAGGTTTGGAGAACCTGATTTAGCGTCGCTTACAACACCCGGAGTTGCTGCATCTACTATAGCCTGAGTTACCTGGCTTACTGAAGCTGTTGGGTTGTCAGCTAAGTATAGAGCTGCGATACCAGCAACGTGAGGAGATGCCATTGACGTACCACTGATAGTGTTAGTACCGCCGTTTGACCATGCTGATGTAATGCTTGAACCTGGAGCATAAATGTCTAGGCATGAACCGTAGTTCGAGAAGCTAGAACGTGAATCACTTGAAGTTGTAGAGCCTACAGTGATTGCATTAGCTGCACGAGCTGGCGAGTAGTTACAGGCGTTAGAGTTATCGTTACCTGCAGCAACAACAACAGTTACACCTGCGTCTACCATACCTTGTACAGCGTTATCAGTAGTAGATGATGCGCCACCACCTAAACTCATGTTAGCAACAGCTGGTTTAGTGTGGTTGTCTGCAACCCAGTCCATACCAGCGATAACGCCAGAGTTAGTACCGCTACCCTGACAGTTCAATACTCGAACACCAATCAGGTTAACGTTTTTAGCAACACCATAAGTGCTACCACCAACGGTACCAGCTACGTGAGTACCGTGACCGTTACAGTCGGTAGCGTCACCATCGTTATCAACCGTATCAATACCGCTTGTAGAACGTCCGCCAAACTCACTGTGACTGTTTAAGATACCAGTATCAATGATGTAAGCGTTCACGTTAGAAGCTGTCGTGTTGTAAGTGTAAGAATTGCTTAAAGGCAGGTTACGCTGATCAACGCGGTCAATACCCCAGGTTGGGTTACTTTGAGTTGCGTCGATAGACATGATTTGATCTTCTTCAACTATTTCTACCGTAGGATCCTGTGCAAGCTTTTTAGCCTGTGCAGCTGTCATGTTATAAACACCGCCTTTTACGACGTTTTTATAAGTACGGCTGACACGAGCGTTATACTTCATGCTCAAGCGATCGTTGACCATTTGTACAGCTTTTAAGTTTGCTTGTGAGCTGAACAGACCTTGATGCTCTTGAACGGCATCATCTTTAAGTACAACGATATATTGACCTTCAACAGCATTTGCTGGGTCATGCGCGGTTTTGAACTGACCAGCGTATGCGCCAGCAGCTCCCGTCGCAAGTAGTACCCCTGTAACTACTTTAGTTAGTTTCATAGTTTTTAACCCCTTAGTGTTAATGTTTTTTTTATGCTCTTTTTTAAAAAGCTCTTGGACTGTATAAAAATTGATCGCTCAAAACAATTTCATTTCTGCATCATTGAGGCTTTGATTTGAGAATCTAGAGGTTAGTCAACTTTGTACAAGGCGTTACAAATTTTATTAACCTAAAAAGTAAGTGTACGCTTACGTTAGATGGAATATGGGGTAAAGAGAATATACTATTGCTTTTGTAACTTATTGATTTTATTGGTCGTCAGAGAGGGAGTAGCACACTGGTTTTATCTGGGGTATTATTTTCGCCATAAATGTTACTAATGGCTGATAGGAGTGAGAGCCACGGTATGTGACTCTCATCGGTTGCTCTTAAAGAATAAAGCGGCTCAGGTCTTCATTGTCTGCTAGCTCAGAAAGCTGCTTGTTGACATAGTCTGCATCGATGATCAGAGGAGCATCACTCTCACTGGCTTCAAAAGATACTTCATCCAGCAGTCGCTCCATAACCGTATGCAGACGGCGTGCACCAATATTTTCCGTGGTTTCGTTAACCTGGAAAGAATACTCCGCAACCTTTTCAATACCACTATCTGTGAACTCTACTTTCTTTCCTTCAGTCGCTAATAGAGCCTGATATTGTTTGGTCAAAGCAGCGTCTGGCTCAGTTAGAATTCGTTTAAAATCTTCAGGGGTTAGAGCTCGCAGCTCTACACGAATAGGTAAACGACCCTGGAGTTCAGGAATTAAGTCCGAAGGTTTTGACAGATGGAATGCTCCAGACGCAATAAACAGAATATGATCAGTTTTGATCATCCCGTACTTGGTATTTACTGTGCATCCTTCAACAAGAGGAAGTAGATCACGTTGTACGCCCTCACGTGAAACGCCTCCGTCATTATTTTCACTGCGCTTTGTTACCTTGTCGATCTCATCAAGGAATACTATGCCGTGCTGTTCAACTGATTCCACTGCTTTAATTTTCAGCTCTTCCTGATCAATCATTTTGGCAGCTTCTTCTTCGGTCAGCATTTTCATCGCATCTTTGACTTTGACTTTACGCTTTTTGCTTTTCCCTGGGCTCATATTCTGGAACATGGACTGGAGCTGGCTGGTCATATCTTCCATGCCGGGTGGAGCCATAATATCAATACCTACAGCCATCTGGGCGACATCAATTTCTATTTCTTTGTCGTCGAGTTCACCTTGACGTAACTTTTTTCGAAATACCTGACGTGCGGAGGAATCTTCGGACTTTGGTTCTTCTTCCTGATCCCATGCTGATTCAGACTTTCTGGCTGGCGGAAGCAGGGCATCAAGGACTTTTTCTTCGGCAGCGTCCTGGGCCCGGTTTTCTACCTTTGCCATTTCCTGCTCACGTAACATCTTGAAGGCGGCATCAACCAGATCTCGGATGATCGATTCCACGTCACGACCAACGTAACCTACCTCGGTAAATTTGGTAGCTTCAATTTTAATGAAGGGAGCGTTAGCTAACTTCGCCAGACGACGAGCGATTTCGGTTTTACCGACACCGGTAGGGCCAATCATCAGGATATTTTTAGGAGTTATTTCATTGCGCAAGCTTTCGTCTACTTGCATACGACGCCAGCGGTTACGTAGCGCGATAGCTACAGAGCGTTTAGCCCCACTCTGGCCAATAATGTGTTTGTCTAGTTCATGGACAATTTCACGAGGTGTCATAGACATAATCTGTTCTCTTTACTTTGTATTGTCATTTCCCACTAAGTAGCTTACTAGAGTAAGAAAGTGACTATTCGTAGGTTAATTCTTCGATTGTCTGGCTGTGGTTTGTGTAGATACAAATATCACCAGCAATGGTCAATCCGGTTTCAACGATTTCGCGTGCATCAAGCTTGGTTTTTTGGAGTAGGGCTTTTGCTGCAGACTGTGCGAAAGCACCACCAGAGCCGATGGCTATTAAATCATCCTCTGGCTGAATAACATCACCGTTACCAGTGATAATCAGAGAGTGTTCTTTATCAGCAACGGCCAATAGGGCCTCAAGTTTGCGCAGCGCACGGTCAGTACGCCAATCTTTGGCAAGTTCGACAGCCGCTCGCATCAGCTTTCCGCCATGTGCTTCGAGTTTAGTTTCAAAGCGCTCAAAAAGGGTAAAGGCATCAGCGGTGCCGCCAGCAAACCCGGCAATAACCTGATCGTTATATAAGCGACGAACTTTGCGGGCGTTTCCTTTCATGATGGTGTTGCCTAGTGAGACCTGACCATCACCGCCAATAACAACTTTGCCGTTACGACGAACGGATAATATTGTGGTTCCACGATACTGTTCCAAACTATACTCCAGAGATATTTTTCTATCAGTTAACGGCTAGATGGGGGCTAGACGAATGAATTCAAGGAGTTTTGGACATTATTGAGGGGCTAAAATGTTGCAATATATTAACAACGGCGGCTTTATCGCGGAACTGCTTTGACTTAATGCCCTAAGTATTAAAACTACAGGTCGAGAGAGAGTACAATTTCACTGTATTTATCTTTTTTGGTTACGGATAGCAGTTTCACTTGTTGGTAAAAGGAAGGCAGTTGTTTGTCATCCATAAACTTCATCAGATTTGAAATTTCGGGATTTGTCTTTGAACCGGCTGACACATTGGCCGTGAGAAAACAATGGTCATCCTTACAGTCGACATCAACAATATCAGTTGAAGCATTGTCAGCATTGAACTGATGGACAAGGTTGGTGACGAAACTTTTTCTTTCGTAAGTGGTAACTGGAAGGACTCTTTCGGGCTCTGGTGCCGGAGAAGTGGTGGTACCCAGAACCTGCTTGAGCCTTTTGATTTCTGTATTTTTTTCGGTTAACTCTTCATTAAGACGTTTTTGATTAAGCTTCTGCCTGGATAGCTCATCCGATAATGTCACCAGCCTTTCTGTAACGCCCAGATCTTGAGACCCCTGCATTTCTTTACCCGAGGTTATTTTAGGGTATTTCGTCTGCTTTCCTAAATGAAAGCCAATCGCAAACCCTGTACCAGCTACGATGGTTAAAACTGTTAGTACTAATAATGTACGCTTATTATTCATTCCTTGCGCTCTTTTTGTTTTTCTGTGTTACCAGATTTGGCAGTTCAAATAATTATTGTCTTGTAGCCTGTGGCGCTCACTTTCTGCGGTCCGTTTACTGTTATATGGGCCAAGTCTTACGCGGTGCCACTCCCCTTTACTTAGGATACTTGCCTGAAAACCGATAAAGGCTAACTCTGCTTTCATCTTTTCTGCATCGCTCAATGTTTTGAATGCACCGCATTGCATGATATAAGTTTTGTCTGCATCAGCCACTTTGGGCTTGGTTACTTCCACTTCGACCTTTTTATTGGTTAAAGCTTCATGGTAGGTAAACTCAGGATCATCAGATTTGGTTTTTTCAGTATTGCCTTCAACCTCAGGCTCTGATTCAGTCTCAACCTCAGCCGCAGCCTGTTTTTGAGTGTCTGTCTGAGCTACCTTCGACTCATCTTTCAATAGTTCGGGCTTTTTAACAATGGCCCATAAAAATACCGCGAACAGGGTAATTAAAATCCCGCTGATGAAAATGAGAATCGGCGATAGCGTTTTTTGGGGAGTGCTGTTACGCGGTGTCCGAGTATTTGTTTTTGTTCTTGAACGCTTACGTTTAGCATAGTCCTTGGTCATTATTAGCTCTGTTTGCCTGATATCGCAGGGTAGTGAAGACTTACGCAGTATTGTAAGCAGTAAATGAGTTATGTCCAACTGACATCAGTAAGAAATAGAAAAAATGTGACTCTGATAAGACATAAAGGCTTCAGTTTGTGCTCCAGGCGACTAAAAAACCTCCTGTGGGTCAATATCCAGAGACCATCTGACTTTTCTTCCGCTGGCCAGCTGGTCAAGACCCGGGGTGATAGGAGATAATCGGCTTTGTAAAACTTTTCGTTGTTGATGTTGGACAATAAGCTGTGCTCGCATTTTGCCTGCACGTTTTGTCATAGGCGCTGGGAAAGGACCAAATACAGTCAGACCGGTATCGTTCAGTCTCTGCTTTACTTCATTAAGGAACGTCATGGGTAGCTGTAACTGGCTAGCTTCTGCCCTGAATATAGCCATTGCTGTGAAGGGTGGGAAGTCTCCTTCACGTCGTTCGGCTAAGATTTTTTCACTCAGGGTCTGATAGTCCTGAGTAAATAAGTTTACCAATAGTGGGTGATCCGGGTGGTGAGATTGAATGACGACCTCCCCTTTAACATCTTTTGATCGCCCAGCGCGTCCAGCGACCTGTGTCAGTAGCTGTGCGGTACGCTCTGTTGCGCGGAAGTCAGCACTAAATAGGCAACCATCAGTGTCAATCACGCCGACAAGAGAGAGGTTAGGGAAGTGGTGACCTTTAGCGAGCATTTGCGTACCAACAAGAATATCAACCTCATCGTTCCTGATAGCTTTTATATAATTTTTCATCGCATCTTTTCGGCGCGTGCTGTCTCTATCAATACGCATCACGACTTTATCCGGAAATAGCTCAGATAGCACATGCTCCAGACGCTCAGTCCCTAGCCCAACTGGATTGAGCTGGGGTGACTGGCATTGTGGACAGGCCTTGGGGATAAAATGCTGCTTATCACAATGATGACAGTGCATGCGTTTAAAATGTTGGTGGTAGGTCATGTGTCGATCGCATCGCTCGCAATCAGCTATCCAGCCACATTCATGACACATTAATGTTGGAGCAAAGCCCCTTCGGTTCAGAAAAAGCAGGCACTGCTGTCCTTTAGATAAGTGCTGGCGCATATTATCAATCAAGGGCTGGGATAGTCCTTGATTTAAATAGCGCTGTCTGACATCTAGCACCTTAATATGAGGAGGACTGGCATCTCCGGCTCGTTTGCTCAGCTTAAGTGCGAGCAGTTTGTCCTGTTGAACGTTATGTAGTGACTCCATTGAGGGAGTTGCGCTACCAAGAATGATCGGTGTTTTTTCGTATCTAGCCCTAACAAGGGCAAGGTCCCTGGCAGAATATCTGAAGCCCTCTTGCTGTTTATAGGATAGGTCATGCTCTTCATCAACGATAATGAGACCCGGCTTCGCAAGTGGAGTGAATAGTGCTGAGCGAGTGCCGACGATAATTGATATTAGGCCTTCGCGGGCCTTGAGCCAAATATTGAGTCGTTGTTTATCGGTCAGCCCCGAGTGAAGCATGGCGACCTCCACATTAAATCGCCGTTGTAACCGTTTCAATGTTTGCGGCGTTAGACCAATCTCCGGTACCAGCATTAATACCTGCTCCTCACGTGCCAGGACCAGATGCATAAGTTGGAGGTAAACTTCTGTTTTACCACTTCCTGTAATTCCATCCAGCAAGAAGCCTTGAAAGCTACCCAAGTGAGGAGCAATGGCGTCGATTGCGTCCTTTTGCTCATCGTTAAGCACAAGTTCTGATGAGTTAGCATTTATGTCAACCTGAGGAGGCGACACTGATTTAACTTCCTCTTTGACGAGCCATCCTTTATCAACCAGAGTTTTAAGGTTGGAAGGTATCAGATCGTTTAGCGATAAAAACTGCTCGGTGAAAACTCCGTTGTTGTTTAGACAGAGGGTAAGGAGCTGCCTTTGTTTTACAGCATTCTTACGGAGTGAGTCTAAAGCTTGCTCTCCCTGTTTAGTTATGGTCCAAATCCATTCGGGTTCAAGTTGCGCTTTGGCTCCCTGGTTGAGCAATCCGGGCAAACAGCTTGAGAATACTTCACCAATCGGGTGCTGATAGTACTGAGACGCAAAGGTTATCAGTTTAAAAAGAGCCTCTGGAAGTAAAGGCTCACTATCAATTATCTCTTTTATATACCTTATTTTTTTGTCAGGGACAGATGTTGATTCTGGGTGTGCGATAACTGTAGCTACCAATGTCTGACGTCCAAAAGGAACCGTGACTCTGCTACCTACCATTGGGGGCGTGCCCTTGTATCGGTAGTCAAAAGTTTTTCGCAGTGGTGTTGGTACAGCGAGAGTGACTAAAGGTTGTTTTGGCATTTTGTCTGACTGAGATTATTGAGCCTACAAGGATAGGAAGGCTCGCTAATTATGGCAACACATATTTACATTGAAGTGGAAAGACTAAGGTTGGGAAAAGAAAAACAGTCAATCTGGTCGGACTTGTAGTTGTAAAAAAATCTGATAGTGTAATGCGGTCAATAAGTAAAACTAATAATGGATTGGCTTTAGATATACAAATAATAATGCTTTTAATTCGAAAGGGGGAGTGTCTATGAAAATTGGCAATATAGCGTTCATTGTCGGACTGATCGTTGCGGTAGTTGGTGGGGTAGTTGATTTCAGCTGGTTCCCATTGTTGCTTGTAATAATAGGCTTGATTGTTGGTCTGCTAAATATTTCTGGCAGTGAGACAAAAGGCTTTTTAATTGCCTGCATTGCTTTTCTTATGGCAACTACAGCAATTGCACCATTGGAGGATGCACTGAACAATTTCAGCAGTTTGGGGACTGTTGTCAGCATGATCATGTATAACATAGGCTACATGGTTGGCGCAGCGACCTTAATTGTCGCCATTAAAGCGCTTTTTGAGATGGCAAAAGACTAACAAGAATAAAATCAATAATAATAATAATAGATTAAACTGATTCAGCAGCCTCCGGGCTGCTTTTTTTATATTAGGCACCCTAAATACATTATACTCCTAAAATTCTCATGCAGGTTCCAGTACAGGGCGCTATGGATGTTAGGACAGTTTTGAAGTCAGATTTGCATTGCGATTGTTTGAGTTTATTTTAAATTAATGGAAAAATACGAATAAAGTGACAAATATTGTCACTTTATGTCACTATTTAGCCAGTTTTTAACTCCTGTAAATGTTGAATAATTTTACAACTCTTTTGTTTAGGCACGAAGATTGGGCCGTGCTTTCTTTATAACCTGTTGTTATATATAGGTTTTATTAGCATGGATAGCATTTGAATGTGCAAAAAGTGAACAAATAATGCAAAAATGACTCGTTAATCTGCAAATTTATGTGATACAGTTCACACCCTGTTAAACACCGAGTCCGATTCCTTAGGGGGTTTTTGTGAACTTATTGAAGAAATCAATGATTGCTGCAGGTATTGCTGCAGGACTTTTAGTGGTATCACCAGCGAAATCAGCGAGTTTGAACGTAGATACAGACGTTACTGTTCCTGACGTGCTAATTCTTTATGCTTACACTGACATCGATTTGAGCTTCGGTGCAGGTGAGTTTGCTGCTTTATTGGATGGAAGCTGTACGTCTGAAGATTGTGGTTCTGCAATTTCTGCAGCTGAAGCAGGGACTATCACTGGTGGTGTTACTGACTTGGATATCGCTACTGACTTAGCAGCAACGGGCACAACAGCATCAATTACAATTCAAAACAGTTGGGCGGTACGCGCGTTAGGTTATGGTACTTTTACAGCATCAGTTGCTGATAACGGAAGTGAAACGGCTGTTTCAGGTCTTACTGTTGCCCCTACTACTGGTACTCCATCAATGACAGCTACCACGGGTGATGTATCGTTCGATATCGATCTTACTTCAAGCGACCTTGATGATGGTTTGATTGAAGCGAACTACACTATCACTGTAACTGGTTCTTAATCTATCGTTTTTCGTCGGATTATGTTTATCAGGACTATAAAGCCGAGCCTAAAGTGTTCGGCTTTTTTGACTCTAACAGCTGCCATTTTATTGCCTCAGACGTCTCAGGCAAAAATAAACTGTTACGGACAAAGTTTTTCTGACTCAGTAACGCGAAGCGATATTACAGGAAGTTCAGCTTCGGATCAGTCCACCAGTTTAACGGGCAGAAAAGTGGGTTCGCTCGTCAATGGTGCTATAGATTTAAATATTGCTTTAGACCTTGAAAGCTTAATCAATACTCAGGTAACTGTAGAAAGTGCAGATTGGGTGTGGTTTGTGGACGCTACCCCCTCTGAGAGGTTGAATGGAAATATAACCGCTGAGTATAGCTTCTTATCAGTAGCTGGAAGCAATAACCAGATATGTAGTGACGTTAATGTAAACTCATGTATGACGGTAGTTGCAGTTGAACCAATTGCTGAATTTGAAACACGCAAAACCCAGGGAGCCAACAGAGGGAGTATACTCCAGCGCTCGGAAGGTGTCCGTTTAACACTGGATCTTTCAAGGATACAAAATGCAGGTAATTATTCTGCGCAAGTATTGATAGACTTGTACCATGACGGCATATCACTCGCATGCAGTAATTGAGGTATTTTGTGTTGAAGTTTTTGACTCCTTTTATTTTGTTTAGCTTAGTTGTTTTTAACTGCGTAGAAGCCGCAGAGGCTCCTAAAGGTTTACAGCCTCAGTTAGCTATCTCTCCATCACGAATTGAGATCTCGCCAGATGAAGGTAAAAGTACCAAGAGCGTGACGGTATTAAATCTGGGAAATACGCCTATGCGTGTTCAGGTTTCTGTCCAGAACTGGGATTTTGACCATAATAATAACTATCGCCCGCTACCTCCTAATGAGCAAAGTTTAGACCAGTGGTTAATTATTAATCCAGTACAGCTTGAGGTACCTCCAAAGGGTCAGCAAACGGTAAGAATGGCAGTAAGACCTAGAGCAAAACCAGAAGATGGTGAGCACCGGGCTATGGTCTTTTTTAAGCAATTGAACGGCGGCGATGAAAAAGGAGTTAATGTCAGGTTTAATGTGGGTGTTCCGATTTATGCTTTCTTTGGTGATGTGAAACGTGAAGCATCGCTGCACCACGTGAATTTTAACCCAAAGAGCTCAATTCTAGAGTTTGATATTACCAACACAGGTAATGCCTATGTTCGTCCGGAAGGATATTACATGCTGGTCGACGGGGCTACTAAAGAAAGCAATGAAGGGCTGTTAAGTCGCCTGAGCGCTAAGTCCGGGGAAGTGGAAGGCGTCAGGCCGCTAGCAACTGGCAAAATTGCATCTAAACCTGTCTTTGCGGGAGAGCGTCGTCAGTTACAAGTATCAATATCAACCGAAGGTGAACTGCCAGATAATTATAAGCTGGTGGTAAAGGCTGATATTGCTGGCGAGCTTTACGAGAAAGTGTACTCAATAGCCAAAGATAAGTAACTCAATTGAAAGCTCACTTAAGGATAAATATTGGCATAGGGTTATTGCTGGCGGGTCTAGCTTTTATTCCTATTACACAGGCAGTACCTAAACCAGAGCCACGTGCACAGTTCGAATCGGAAGATAATTACCTCGCTTATCATCGTCCACAGGAATTAGACGACAGGCTATTCGAGCCTACTTTTAATATGGCTACCGCCTCAGGATCTTCCTATGGCTTCCAGAAGATTTTAGTGGGATTGGAAGTTAATGATGAAGAAGTTCTGGTGCTGGATATTATTAAAACACCAAGTGATTACCTTGTCCCAATAAAAGAGGTATTTCCGGCAATCGGTGCAAGCTATAGTCTGGAACATGGGATTATGACAATCCAGGTGCCAGGCAGTGATGTTGAGATCTCATCCAGAGTGACCTACCGTATTGATGGCGATCTATGGGCTTCGCTGGGAACCCTAAACAGGTATCTAAAATTAAATGCAAGTTTTGATCCTACTACTTATGCCATTAACTTCCTGCCTCCGTGGCGAAGGAGTGATAAAGGGGAATCTGGGGAGCAAGCCAAGACCCTAAAGCCGGAGTATTACCCTGATGCATTTAGTTTACGTCAGTTTCGCATATCACATCAGGTTGAAGCTCATAAAGATGGTGGACCTTTCGATTTTGATATCGATTCTGAGCGAAGTGACTTACTGACCAGTGGTGCTGCCTGGGATGGTTCATGGCTGTTTGAAGCCAATAAAGTGGGCGGTCAAAGCTGGCGACCTGATGAGTATTTTTGGTTAAAGAGAGACGACCATCAGCAATGGCTTTTGGGCAAACAGGTGGT
Organism: Kangiella sediminilitoris; assembly: GCF_001708405.1. Classification (NCBI taxonomy): domain Bacteria; kingdom Pseudomonadati; phylum Pseudomonadota; class Gammaproteobacteria; order Kangiellales; family Kangiellaceae; genus Kangiella; species Kangiella sediminilitoris. Next base: position 363,461 of record NZ_CP012418.1, read on the forward strand.
GACGCCTTCGGTGGTAGCACCGAGTGTCACGCTAACCGGGGCACAATACTTTTATAGTAATCAGAGTATTCCGTTCGATCCCTACCAAGATATCAGTCAGTCGCGTTTTTTTAGAGAGCTGGGTTCTTCGGTACAAACCATTCGTGGTAATGGTGAGCCTGGTGCGATAGCACAGTTATACGTCAATCAGCAGCTGGTCGATGAGGTGTTCGTAGACCTTGATGGCAGTTACGATTTTGGTGAGGTTCGCTCTGAGTCAGGGCTATACAATGAAATTGAAGTGGTGATTATTGACTCACTCACACGTACAGAGATTGAGCGACAGGATAAAACCAGACTGAGCTCAGATAACCTGTTGAATGAAGGGCAAATGGTAACCAGTGTAGCTTTTGGTAAAAAAGGCAACTGGCTGGATCCTGACTTTGATGATCAGGGCGAGGCGGGGATGCTTTTATATCGCTATGGTGTTAGCGATTCTACTACCGTTGAAACAGGGTATTTACTGGACGATGATGACACTATGACCGCTGGTGTTGCATCTGCCTTGGGTTCTAATTTCGTGGGTGCATACCGCGTAGCAAAGCGGAATGATGTGAACTCACAACAGCTGGAACTGGACGGTACTGGCCAAAATTGGCGGCTATCGACTTTTGTAAAAAAGCAGGAAGCAGGTTTTGTAGAGGGACAAACTGAAGATGCTACAACCGCTAATTCGTATTTCTACTACACCCCGGACGCAAATTTACGACTAGAGATGATAGGTCGTTATCAGGAGCGGGGTGGGAGCCAGAATGATGTCAGTTACGTAAAACCGGGTGTTTTCTATAGTCCAACGGATAATTTTTCGGTGGCGATGAGGCCCGACTATGACGGTGCCTACCGTACGGAACTCTATTATAGGCCTTATCTAGGCAAACGTTTCAGGGTAACGCATCGACCCGACGAGCAAACTATTCGATTTGATTACGATGTCAACGATGACCTGCAGGGCTATATGTCTGGCCGTATGTATGAAGATACCATCTTAGAGCGTAGCTATGAGAATACCGTGTTCGAGGAGGCCGTTGGGTTTTATTGGCAACCACGTGACTGGACCCGTTATGATCGTCTCCGAGTCGAGCTGAACCACTCAAGAGAATTCGGCATGGGTATGTTTGCGGAGTATCGAACACAATTGGCTGCTGGCCTTTATTTCGATCTGAGGTTAAGAGATGCGGATCCTCGTTTCGATGGTGGCTTTTCAGCATTTGCCCGTATATCCCTAGATTTTGCAGTTGCAGGGGATCGTTTTATACCGGCCACGCAACGCAGAAGCTACAATACTCATGGCACCATTGCGGGCACATTGAACATGGATACTGATGATTGCGATATAGAACATGTCAGTGTTTTAGTCGATGGCGCAAACCGTAAAGTGCCTGTGAGCGGATGTACTTTCTATTTAGAAAAAGTAACTCCGGGTATCCACACTATTGCATTGGACGGAGAGTATCTACCCATTGAAGTCGTACCGGATACGAAAGAATATGTTGCGCAAGTCACGCCTTCCTCAGTAACCCGAATTGATTTTGCTCTGAACACAGAGTACAGCGCGTCAGGTCAGGTCACCTTGTCTAGCGGTAAAGTAGTGCCCAATGCTCGGGTGACCTTGCTGAATAGCTCTGGTGAAGTGGTTATGCAGACTCTTACTGATCAATTTGGTTATTTCAGGGTCGATAGCTTATCAAATGGACGTTACTCAATTCAGGTAAAAGGTAATAAGGGACAGGTATTAGCCGAGAGAAAGCTCTTGATCAGTAATGATTTTGTTTTTGGTGCGGATATACAGCTTCCAGCGACGCTTCCATTAAAATAGGTCAGCGTAGGTTTTTACTAGGGTTGAGCCGCCTTTGGCTTGATCTTATCGCTGTCTAAGCGTATGATCGCGCTTCCTAAATATTCGAGTGGTGTTTGGCGTAGCAACTTTAAGGTTATAGCCCAAATGGCGACTCCAATGACGAGAGATATATTATGAAACAAGGTATTCACCCAGAATATAAAGCCATTAAAGCAACATGCAGTTGCGGTAATGTTATTGAAGTAGGTTCAGCTGGTTCTGATATCAGCCTGGACGTATGTTCAGCTTGTCACCCATTTTACACTGGTAAACAGAAAATGGTTGATTCAGGCGGCCGTGTTGATCGCTTCCGTAAGCGTTTCGGTACTCGTAAACTTAAATAATTATTTATTACGAAGCCAAAAAAAAGCACCTTTGAGGTGCTTTTTTTATGACTGTACATTTTTGCTGGGGTTAGAAAATCGAACCTGGCTCAGGCGGTTCTTCTTGCTCTTCCCTTTCAATGGGTTCCTGTTCCATTTCGAGGTTTTCAGGATCATCTTGTAGCGACTGTATCAGCTGATCAAGCTCTTCCTGCTCTAATTGCTCCGGCGCCGACTGCTCTTGTTCAGAGTTATCAAGTCCCTCGGTATAAAGTTGACCAAAATCATCGCTTGCCTGGCTTACCTCAGAAGGTACATTGTCATCTCTGAAATATTCAAAAATGGCGTTTTGCTGGCCAAGAGCTGCTAATTTACCAGTTTCAGGGTCGATTTTTGCCGAAACGACGCCCGGCGGCTGAATAATTTCTTGTTCCGGAACACCGTTCAGAGCTTTTTCCATGAATTCAGCCCAGATAGGCAGAGCTGCCTTACCGCCATACTCATAGCGACCTAAGCTGCGCCGATGATCGGAAAAACCCATCCAGGCACTGGCGACCAGTCGATCATTGAAACCCGAAAACCAGGCATCCTTATAGTCGTTGGCTGTTCCTGTTTTGCCAGCAAGGTCGTTACGCTCCAGAAGAGGACTATTTCGTCGACGAAGTTGCGTGGTAGCCGTACCACTATGGATAACATCCTTCATCATATCGTAGAGGATAAAGGCATCACGGGGATCAATTACTTGCTGTGCAATCTTATTTTCCGGTAGCGGTAATTGTGGATAATTACGAATTTCCGGAGAGTACTTTGCTTCTCGGATCTGATTATTAATCTTGATCTGTTCGCATTCATCACAGACTACCTTAGGGGTAGCTTCATACAAGATGTCTCCGTAAGAAGTTGTGATCTTCTCAATATAGTAAGGCTCAACCTGATAGCCACCATTCGCCAGAACCGCGTAGGCTGTGGCCATTTCCATCGGTGTAAAACTTGCAGTACCCAAAGCCAGAGACTGGTATGGATCCATATGCTCATCAGGTAAGCCGATATTGACTAAAAACTTTTCAGCGTAGGCTGGAGTGATGCTGTTAATCAAGCGAGTGGATATGGTGTTAATCGAGCGCTTTAACCCAACCCGAAGACGTGTTGGGCCATTGTATTTCAGGTTATCATTCTGGGGACGCCATACTTCGTCAATTTCATTATTCACCTTTACATAAGGAGCGTCATTGACCAGACTCGCAGGCGTGAAACCTTTGGAAAATGCGGCTGCATAAATAAAAGGTTTAATGTTAGAGCCTGGCTGTCTCCGAGCCTGTGTTACAAGGTTGAACTTATTGGACAGGTAATCAAAGCCACCGACTAAAGAGGTTATTCCTCCATCCTTTGAGTGCAATGATACGAAGGCCGCAGAAGCTTCTGGCAGCTGACTTAGAGCCCATTTGTTCTCTCCGATAGGCCTTATGCGAATGACATCACCGGGGGCGGCAACCTCACCTGCCGAGTTGGGTTTTTCGCCGACACTGGTGTCGGTGATAAACTTGGCCGCCCACTCAAGGCCTTCCCATTCAATAGTAATTTCCTGTCCCTTTGAATTGAGAACCTTAAGGCTTTTTTCATTGACCTGCATAACGATGGCTGGCTCAAGACCCCCAATTTCAGGGGTAGATTCAAGCAACTGCAGCAGTTCGCGGGTATTCTTCTGTGCAAAATCACCGATCTGAGCCTCAGGGCCTTTGTAGCCGTGTCGTTTATCGTAAGTGATTAATCCCTCACGCAATGCCTCATTGGCATATCGCTGGTGCTCTGAATCAATGGTAGTGACAATATCCAGTCCATGGTTATAGGCAATGTCTCTTCCAAAACGATTTATTACGTCTAGACGAACCATTTCAGCAACATATGGAGCTTCTACATCAAGATCTGCACTGTGCTTTTTTGCCGTCAGGGGAGTCTCTACCGCCAGCTCATAAGCTTCCTCTTCGATGTAACCTTCATCCAGCATGCGACTAAGAACCAGATTTCGACGGCCTATAGCCCTGTCAGGATGAGAGATAGGGTTATATGCTGACTCACCTTTAAGTAAGCCTGCCATCATTGCTGCTTCCGATAGGGTCAGCTCATTAAGTTGTTTGCCATAATACACTTCCGCTGCTGCGGCCAGACCGTAGGCGCGATGACTGAAATGTACTTTATTCGTATACAGCTCCAGTATCTCTTCTTTTGACAGCTCTTGCTCCATACTGATGGCAAGAAACATCTCAATCAGCTTTCTTTTAAGACGCTGATCACGTGTTAAAAACATATTTCGCGCAGTCTGCATGGTTAAGGTACTGGCGCCTTCAGAAAACTCACCAGTAGTTGCTGCAACTTTCATTACTCTCAAGAGACCTTTTAAGTCTACACCGCTATGTTCGTAGAAGCGTTGGTCTTCGGTTGCAACCAGGGCATTGATAAAGTTTTTTGGGATCTGGGCGAACTCCACAGGTTCACGCCTAACGTCGCCAAACTCGCCAATGATCTTGCCATCAGCACTAAAAATGCGCATAGGGGTCTGAAGCTTTACATTTTTTAATGAGTCGATTTCCGGCACTTGGGGCGTTGCGTACAGGAAAGCCCCGATTACCGTCATGATCACAAATATTGTGATAAAACTCACAAATAAGCCTAATTTCTTCAATATATTGATGGTCATTTTTTTTGAAAGATTTATGGTGAAGCGATATTGCTGGTTTATTAATTGTGTACCAGTATACCTTTTCTAAAAAAAAAGGCTGAATTTTTTTGTAAATCAGTGTAAATATAGTATCTTAGAAGTGTTAGTTAATAAAAAAGTTTAACTTTTGAGTGAAATTGGATTCACTTTTGGGGACGTGTCTTAAGCACTCAACTAAAGATTAATTAAGAAGTTAGGGACATTGTTGAACCAACTAAATGAGGCATAGGATTTATGGTTCTGGGGTTATTCAAAAAGAAACAAGTACCAGTAATCGGTATTGATATCAGCTCGACCGCTGTCAAAGTCCTGCAGTTAGGAAAATCTGGTGGTCGTTTCCGCGTTGATAGATATGCCGTCGAACCATTACCGCAAGGTGCTGTTGTAGAGCGTGATATTCGTGATACCGAGGCCGTGGGTAATGCAATTAAAAAAGCGGTGCAGAAAGCGCAGGCTAAAACCAAGGATGCAGCAGTCGCTGTATCTGGCTCGGCGGTCATTACACGCTCAATCCAAATGGAGAAAGGCCTTACTGACCAAGAGATGGAAGATACCATTAAGGTAGAAGCCGATCAGTACATCCCTTATCCGTTAGAAGAGGTTAACCTGGACTTTGAGGTTCTAGGTGATTCTCCGAATGATGACAATATGGTGGATGTATTATTAGCTGCTTCACGAAGTATCAATGTTGATACGCGAATTGATGCGCTGGAAATAGCGGGTCTGACACCAAAAATTGTAGATATTGAGGCCTACGCCATAGAGCGAGCGTATCAATTGACCAAGAAAAAGACCATAGAACATATGGAAGACTCAGTAGTCGCCATCGTTGATATCGGTGCAACAATGACGAGTCTTAACGTACTGCAAAATGGTCAGGTTATTTACAACCGTGAACAATTATTCGGTGGGAATCAGTTAACAGAAGAAATTCAAAGTCGATACGGTCTGTCCTATCAGGAAGCTGGTCTTGCAAAGAAGCAGGGGAGCTTACCAGATGATTATGAATCAGAAGTGTTAATGCCATTTGCAGAAATCATCACACAGCAGGTTGGTCGAGCACTTCAGTTCTTCTTCTCTGCCAGTGAGTTTAGCTCCGTTAATGAAGTGATTCTCGCGGGTGGCTGTGCTTCGATTGATGGCCTGGATGGTATGATTCAGGAACATTTAGGTACTCCAACTCGAGTCGCAAATCCTTTCGCGGATATGTCAATATCATCACATGTGAATACACAAGCATTAAGTGCTGATGCGCCAGCAATGATGATAAGCTGTGGACTAGCATTAAGGAGTTTTGACTAATGGCACGTATTAACTTACTAGACTGGCGTGGAGAATTACGTCAGGAGAGAAATAAAGAGTTTTGGATTACCTTTGGTCTAATGCTGGTTTTGGCAGCTCTGATTTTTGTATTGGTACATTTTGTTATGCAGTCCAGGATCGATAACCAAGATCAACGTATTAACAAACTCAATACGGAGATTGGTATTTTAAAACAGCAAACAAAAGAAATTGAGAAGCTTAAGAAGGAAAAAGAAGAGCTCATAAAGCGCATGAACCTAATCACGGATCTACAACGTAGTCGTCCAGAAGTGGTGCGAATGTTTGACGAGTTAACTCGCGTAACTCCTGAGGGGATCAACTTGACTACCTGGCAGCGTGTAGAAACAAGCGTTGGAAATAAGAACGAGCGAATTCTACAGCATAAACTGGTATTTACTGGACAGGGTGAAACAAACCCCCGTATTTCTGAGTTTATGCGTAAGATGGACTCTTCTGAGCGTTTGCAAACCAGTTCTTTGAAAGATGTTAATAAACAAACTAAAGGCTTGCCTGCGCAAAACTTTACTTTGGAAGCAAAGCAGGTTGTTCCTGGTAAAGAAACGGTTGAGGAGGGCAAATAATGGCCGATTTAAGTCAGTATCAAGATTTTAATAATATTGGTTCATGGCCTCTCCCAGGGAAAATCGTTTTTATTGCTATTGCGATGGTTGTTGTCTTAGGGTTGGGTTATTACTTCCACACAAGCGAACAGATAAGTGAGCTTGAGTCAAAGCAGCGCAAAGAGACCCAGTTACTGGATGACTATAAAAGAGAGTACGAGAAGGCCGTAAATTTAGATGCTTACAGAAAGCAAATGGCTGAGATGAAAGAAACCTTTAAGGGACTTCTGGAGCAATTACCAAAAAACACGGAAATTCCTGGTTTGCTGGATGAGATCTCCTATGCAGCTTCTGGTTCTGGAGTGGAGCTACTATCTCATAAGTATCTTAATGAAACGAAGAAAGAATTCTATATTGAAAAGCCGATTGAAATCGTTGCGACAGGAAGCTATCACCAGATAGCTGACTTCGTGAGTCGGATTTCAAAGCTACCTCGTATTGTAACGCTGCATAACTTTAAAATTCAGCGGGCATCAAATACTGGTCGACGCGCAGGTACTGAAGAGCAGGGAGGTACTGAGAATTTAAGTTTCAGTGTCTTAGCAAAAACATACCGTTATGAGTCTGAGGAGGGGTAACAGTGAAGTATTTAAATAAGACCAGCATCCTTCTCGGAGCAGCCTTTTCAATCCTATTTCTAAGTGGTTGTGAAGATGAGGGAATGGAAAGCTTGGACCAAAAGATTGCTAAAATTAAGAGTGAAACCAAGCAAAGTGTTGAGCCATTACCAAAAGTAGCGGCTTATGAACCTTTTACTTACTCTGCTTCAGATATGCGGAGTCCATTTGCGCGCCTGGATCCTGAAATAGAATCTCGTACCATGGTGGTTGATGGAAATTGTGAGACTGATGTTAGACCTGATCCTAATCGTCAAAAGAATGAAATGGAAAAATTTGGTCTGGATGCCCTTCAATATATGGGCATGATTGCTAACAAGAAAGAGTTAAGAGGGTTAGTGAAAATCTTAAGTGGTGACAGCGCAGGCGTTATTCAACCCGTACATGAAGGTGAGTATATCGGCCTGAATGATGGGCGAATCAGTAAAATTGATAGTAATCAAATCACCATTGAAGCGATAATTCCGAATGGCCGAGGCTGTTGGGAAAATCGAACACAGTACCTGGTCTTGGGACAGTGAGGGCTGAATGATGCGAATTAAAAATGAAGAACGGATGAACAAGTCAAAATTGGGTAAAACGACTATGTTGATAAAGATGAAGAAGTTAATAAAGAATTGTTCAGTGTTAGCGGGTGCAATGCTGTTTTCATGGGGTGTCCACGCCAGTACGTTACAGTCTATAGACTATAACGTATTACCAGGTGATAAGGTCATGGTGCGACTGAGTTATTCGGATATGCCACCCACACCACAAGAGTTTACAACGAATAGCCCAGCTAGAATTTCGATGGACTTTGCTGGCGTAGACTCCGGCTTGGACTACAAGACGAAAGATATTGGTGTAGGAGCTGTGGGCTCTGTTACTGCTATTGAGGCAGGAGACAGAACTCGCGTTGTCATCAATTTATCAGAACTTGTATCGTTTAATAGTGAAATACAAGGCAATGCGTACGTTGTGACACTTGACGCTGGTTCTGGAGCAGGTTCGGCTGCGGCAAGCAAGCCGGGAACAAGCTCAAGTTATACTGCTAGCTCTGAGTTTGATATTACAGGCGTTGATTTCCGTAGAGGAACTGCTGGTGAAGGACGTGTTTTAGTCACGCTAGGTTCACCTAATGTCAACGTAGATTTACGCCAAGAAGGCCGCACAGTTATTGCTGACTTCATCGGTAGTGATATTGATCCTGACTTCATTCGTAGACTGGATGTGATTGATTTTGGCACGCCCGCCCAGCTTGTTGAAACGTCACGTCGTGGCGATACTGTTCGCTTGTCAGTTCGTGGTAATGACCGTTTTGATTATTTAGCTTATCAAGCGGATGATCTTTACACTATTGAACTCAAGCCTTTATCAAAGCAAGAAATAGAGCGACGTGAGCGTGAAAAGCCTAAGTACACAGGTGAGCGCCTGACATTGCAGTTCCAGGATATGGACTTAAAAGCAATCTTACATACTCTGGGCGATTTTGCCGGTATAAACATCGTTATCAGTGATGATGTTCAAGGCTCTATGGCTTTAAACCTAGTTAATGTTCCATGGGATCAGGCTTTAGATATCATCTTGAAATCTAAAGGCTTGGACAAGCGCAAAGAAGGCAACGTGATGATGGTTGCTCCTGCGGATGTTATCGCTGCTCGTGAGCAACAGGAACTAGAAGCTAACAAACAGCAAGAAGAGTTAGCGCCTTTGAGAACGGAGCTTATCCAGGTAAATTATGCTAAGGCGTCAGAAGTCGCAGCCTTGCTAGCAACGGCTGGAGGTGAAGGGGATAGTTCAAAAGTAGGTGTGCTTTCCGAGAGAGGCGCTGTATCTGTAGACGCTAGAACCAATACTCTAATCGTAAGAGACGTATCATCAAAATTAGAAGATGTCCGTCGACTAATAACACAGCTCGACATTCCAGTAGAGCAGGTACTTATTGAGGCCCGTATCGTGACCGCCAGTGATGGTTTCGTCCGTGACCTTGGAGCTCGATTTGGGGTTTCTGATACCTTCAATTCACAAGAAGCAGCTACATCAGGTAGCTTAACGGATACCAACTTTAGACTCGGCTTACTTGATGGTCAGGCAACTCTTGATGACCGCATGAATGTGAATCTACCAGTGAGCAATGCAGCAGGGTCGCTAGGCCTTACCTTTGCTCGATTGGCTGATGGTATTATTGTCGACTTGGAACTTTCAGCGTTAGAAGCTGAAAACCGCGGTGAAGTAGTGGCCAGCCCGAAGGTAATCACTGCAAACCAGAAAGAAGCATTTATCAAAGCGGGTGAAGAAATTCCATACCAGCAAAGTGCCGGTGGTGCAGCCGCTGGTGGTGGTGCGACAACCATCCAATTCAAAGAAGCTGTTCTTGAGTTGAAAGTGACGCCACAAATCACTCCTGATGGTCGTGTTATTCTTGACTTGGCCATTACACAAGATACGCGTGGTGAAGAACTGGTATTCGACGGTGTTTCAGGTGGTGCTCCTGCTATTAATACTCAGGAGATAGGAACTCAGGTATTGGTTGATAATGGAGAAACCATTGTATTAGGTGGTATTTTCCAACACAGAACCAAATATGACGAGACGAAAGTGCCTTTACTAGGCGATATCCCACTACTGGGCTGGTTATTCAGAAATACTTCTAGAGAAAACTCAAAAGAAGAATTGCTGATATTCGTAACACCAAAAATTCTTAAGCAAGGCTTGAAAAACTAGTCTTTCATACCCAAATACTAAAAACCCGGGTATAATCGCGTGCCTGGGTTTTTGGTTTTTAAATTTGGTTAATTAAAAGAGTTCAATATTAATAATGAAAGGTAAGCGCAATATCTTCCTAGTAGGACCAATGGGAGCGGGTAAAACCACCATTGGAAAGCAGTTAGCCGAAATCTTGAAGCTTGAGTTTGTAGATAGCGACCACGAGCTTGAAGAAAGAACCGGTGCGCCTATCGATTGGATATTTGATATCGAGGGTGAAGAGGGCTTCCGAAAGCGCGAAGAGAAAATTATTGAAGAGTTAACAGAACGGCAGGGGATTGTCCTGGCAACAGGTGGCGGAGCAATTGTGTCCGATAAGAGTCGTAATCACCTGGCAGCCAGAGGCGTGGTAGTTTATCTAGAAACTTCAATAGAGCAGCAGCTTGAGAGAACACGCCGGGATAAACGCAGGCCGTTAATCCAAAATGGAAACCCTAAAGCTACGCTAGAAGATTTAATGGCTGAAAGGGAACCCTTGTATACTGAGATTGCCGACCTGACGGTTGCTACCAATATTAGTTCAGTGAAATCCGTGGCAAAAGAAATTGTTGAGTTGATGGAACAACCTATAGCGTAAGCAAAAAACTTTGAAAACTCTTGATTTAAGATTAATATCAAAAGAATCCAGTTATCAAATAGTTATCGGCAAAGGACTACTGTCCGACAGTAAAACTATTTCAGAAGTCATAAGAGGGCAGCAGGTATTTATTGTCAGCAATGAAACGGTTGCCCCTCTATATCTAGATACCCTTCGTTCTTCTTTAAACCAGTACCAGATATTTGAATATATATTGCCAGATGGCGAGGTTCATAAGTCCTTCGAAAACTACAGCCGAATAATCAACGTAATGCTTGACAGCGGGTTAAGAAGAAACTCAACCTTGATTGCCTTAGGTGGTGGTGTTGTGGGGGATATGGCAGGCTTTGCCGCTGCCACCTACCAAAGGGGAATTGATTTTATTCAAGTTCCTACAACACTGTTGTCTCAGGTGGACTCATCTGTTGGTGGCAAAACGGCTGTCAATCATCCAAAGGGCAAAAACATGATAGGTGCATTTCATCAGCCGAAACGTGTGGTGACTGATATCAGCACACTGCATACGTTACCGGAAAACGAGTTTAAGGCTGGGTTGGCAGAAATAGTAAAAGTAGCAGTTGTTTGTGATGAGGACTTCTTTAATTGGTTAGAGCTCAATGTCGATTCCATATTAAGTGGTGAGGAGCAGGCCCTGATATATATGATTAATAGGGCGTGTGAAATTAAAGCTAATGTGGTAAGACAGGATGAAAAAGAGCAAGGTATAAGAGCTTGGCTTAATTATGGACATACTTTTGGGCATGCTATAGAGAATAGCCTTGGGTATGGCCAGTTATTACACGGTGAAGCAGTTTCCATTGGAATGGTTTTGGCAGCCGAGTATGCATCATCAGAAAAGTTAATTACAAAAAGCAAAGCAGGTAAAATTAAACAGTTATTGATTAAATTTAGTCTGCCAGTCAACATGAAGCCATTCAAAAGACTATTAACAGCAGACGGTTTGGTTGATGCTATGATGATGGACAAGAAAAATGTTGACCAATGTCTCACTCTTATTTTGCCAAAATCAATTGGTGAGGTTACTATAAATCACAAAGTGGAGCCTAAGAGTGTCCGTCAATTTCTTAGGCAGTATGTAGCATAAGGTATTGCTTTAAATGGCTTTTTCTCAATCACTAAATCCAAATGCATTTGAAAAGCACAATCGTGTTTTATATTTGCCCGCTAGTTGGAAGCGTTTGATGAGTTTGATTAAGTATCAGGTTCCTAACGGTGGTTTTGCAGTAATGGAAGGTGAGTTCGGAGCGGGTAAGTCTGCATTCGGAAAAATCTTCGAGAAGAAGCTCGTTCTAGATGACAGTATTGATTGCCAGATTATTCAGGTTCATCCATTAAGTACTATCCAGCAAATCAGGGCTCAGTTGCCAAAGGTTCCAGATAAGCCATTATTGGTAATTATTGATGATGCTCATGAGGCATCTACCTTGTTATTACAAAAATTAACTGATCCAGCCGAAAACATATACTGGTTATTACTAGCCGAGCCTGGTTTAAGCGAACGAGTGGAAGCATTTTCAGATCGGTCTGTAGACTTGCCTCTACTAACGAAAGAAGAATGTTTTGAATTTCTTCAGAGACAATTACAGGACCAGCCTAAATACGCTCAAATGTCACAAATGCAAAGTGACACTATCTGGTATTCAAGTCAGGGTTTGCCGAAGGATATTATTGAGGGTGCCAAAAAGAACTTTAGCACTTTATTTTCCGGACAGGAAAGTAATGAGAATTTTGATAAGGCGAACAAAAGCTGGTACATGACTGCCGCGCTTGCAGCCGCAGCAATAATATTTTTGGTGATAGTTGTCATTAATTTACTCACTGGTGATGAATCAGAGGAGCAGTCAACCTCAAACGAGTTGGTGCTCGAAGTTGATGAAGAATATGGTCCAGAACAAAAAGAAGAAAGCCTACTCTCTGACAATACGATTCAAAACACTCCCGAACAAGCAAAAGGTGCCGAGCCCGAGGTAACTGTCACTAATGACAGTGCTCCACCTGAAATGACTTTAGAGCGTGACGAGAAGGGTAAGGAAAGTAGTGACTTAAACGATCCTATTGAAGATATTGCGCTTGAAGTCGCTAAGGAGCCATCACCTCAAAAAGTGACTACGGGGGAAAAACAAACCTTTAAGCAATGGCTTTCTAGTCAGTCTCAAGACGCTTATAGCTTACAGTTATTTTCACACTCTGATGAAATTGCTGCAAGAGACTTTCAGACCTCAGTAGATCTGGCTGATAGTTATGTCTACTCAACCGAGTTAAAGGGAGAGAAACGCTACCGGGTGCTGTGGGGAGCATTCCCAACGAGAGCAGAAGCCCAACAGGCAATAGAATCCTTGCCGCCGGAAATATTGGCCCAAAAACCCTGGATTCGTCAGTTATCTTCAGTCGTTAATGAGTTAGCTGGGAGTGGAAAGGACGGCCAATAAAGCTCTTTTCTTTAAGATTTAGGCTGTTTTCAAACCAGCTTCCATTTATAATAGCGACCATTATTGATACACCAGTCGCAGATTATGAACCAACCTTTACTAAACGATCGATATATAAAAGCTGCCTTACAACAACCCACAGACCGTACGCCGGTTTGGATGATGCGTCAGGCAGGGCGCTACCTACCTGAGTATCGAGAGTTGCGAGCTGAAGCAGGAAGTTTTATGGATTTATGTACTAACCCTGAGCTTGCTTGCGAGGTTACATTGCAGCCTTTAAGACGTTACCCTCTGGATGCTGCGATTCTATTTTCGGATATTCTAACAATCCCAGATGCTATGGGGCTAGGCTTATACTTCACTCCTGGCGAGGGGCCGGCTTTTAAGAATCCAGTTCGAAACGCTAAGGAAATTGCGGCTTTGCCTATTCCTGATCCAAACCAGGAGCTTAAATATGTGACCGATGCAGTATCAACCATTCGCCATGAGCTTAAAGGTGAAGTGCCATTAATTGGCTTTTCTGGTAGCCCATGGACACTGGCAACTTACATGGTAGAGGGGGGGACTACGAAGAACTTCTCTCAAGTTAAAGGCTTAATGTATGAGCAGCCACAGGTTCTACATCAGTTATTGGATAAGTTAGCTGACTCTATAATTACTTATTTAAATGCACAGGTTGAGGCGGGAGCTCAGGCGCTGATGATTTTTGATACCTGGGGTGGCGTTTTGATACCTCGTGACTATCAAGAGTTCTCCTTACGATATATGTCAAAAATAGTACAAGGACTGGTTAGAGAAAAGGATGGTCAACAGATTCCTGTTACTTTATTTACGAAAGGCGGTGGGAAATGGCTCGATCTAATGGCCGCTACGGGATGTGACTGTCTCGGAGTTGACTGGACAACGAACCTTTCGGAAGCTAGACAGATAGTGGATGGAAAAGTTGCTCTACAGGGCAATATGGATCCATCTATATTGTACGGATCCGACGAAAGAATTCGTCAAGAAGTTGAAACTATACTTGCTAGCTATGGACATGGTAGCGGTCATGTGTTTAATTTAGGACATGGGATACACCAAACCGTGGATCCTGAAAAAGCAGGTGTTTTTGTTAACGCTGTGCATGAGTTGAGTAAGAAATATCATATACAATAAACGACACGACGGGTGCTATGCTTAAGGAAAGCCATTTTGATCCACCTTGGTGGTTAAGGAACAGACATTTACAAACCTTTTGGGGGCCATTGACAACCAGGCTCCCATTGCCGCAATTATCTCGGCAGCGCTTAGAACTTAGTGATGGCGACTTTATTGACATGGACTGGGTTAATCCAGATAGAGATGCCCCAACTGTAGTTCTACTGCATGGTCTCGAGGGTGATGTTAATTCACCCTATTTAAGAAGGATGATCTATCAGATACAGCAACGACGGTGGCGGGGAGTTCTTGTCTATTGGCGGGGTTGCAGTGAGGATATGAATCGCCTTGATAAGACATATCACTCTGGTCGGAGCGATGATCTTGCAGAAATCATCCAAAATATACAGCATGAAAAATCACCCGATAGACTATTCGTGGCTGGTTATTCATTGGGCGCAAACGTTCTTTTAAAATGGATGGGTGAGAATGGGCATGACGCTACAATTGATGCGGGCTGTGCTGTGTCTACCCCTTTCGATCTTGCTATTTGCGCTGATTCCATCGAGCAGGGCTTTTCCAAAATATACAAATTTTATCTTCTAAACTCGATGAAGAAGCGTATTGTTCGAAAATTTTCTCCAGAACGCTTATTAGAACTATTAAACCTTTCGCCCAGGGATGTAATGGCTATCAATTCCTTTAGAGAGTTTGATAATCGCATCACTTCTTATTTGAATAACTTTGAAGATGCCGATGATTATTATCGCCAAGCTTCCAGTATTTATTATCTTGGGGGGGTTGAGCGACCAGCACTGATCATACATGCAGCAGATGACCCCTTTATGTCCCCTGAAATTATTCCCAGTGAAGATCAGTTATCGAATAGTGTGGAGTTGCTAATCAGTGAACGTGGTGGGCATGTAGGCTTTGTTACGTCTCCGACTAATCGTGGTGTGAGCTTCTATCTGGAGCAAACTATTTTGGATTACTTTGACCGGTTTCTCTGATTCTTGCCCATGAATAAGTTAGTGAGCAACCACTTTTGTGCTATGCTGGCATAACTCTAACTCACTGTTATTTAAATTAATTTCAAATGGGCATTCAAGCGTACTTAGAACATTTACAACAGCAGTATAAGCTAGAACCATACCCTGATCTTAAGCGTCGGCTAAAATTACTAGATTCCTTAAGAGCGATGTTGACCGAGAATGAGTCGGCAATTACCGAGGCAGTTTGTAAGGATTTTGGTTATCGCTCACCTTTTGAAACTGAGCTTGCTGAAATATACCCTTCGTTAAAAGCAATAAGCCATACCAAAAAGCAATTGTCTGGATGGATGGAAAGCGAAAAAAGAGGTGTAAGCCTCTGGTTCAAGCCAGCCAGAGCCCGAATTATGTATCAGCCCGTTGGAGTGGTAGGCATCATTGTTCCCTGGAATTACCCTCTATATCTGGCCCTTGGACCGCTAGTGAGTGCTCTTGCTGCCGGAAACCGGGTAATGCTGAAAGTATCAGAGTTTACCCCACAGTTTAGTTTATTATTTACTCGTTTATGTGAGCAGTATCTTGGTCCTGACTGGGTGAAGGTGGTTTACGGTGGCCCGGATGTAGGTGCTGAGTTTTCTGGCTTAGCTTTTGACCATCTTTTATTTACTGGCTCGGGAGAGATCGGTAAAAAAGTTATGAAAGCAGCCAGTGATAACCTGACTCCAGTGACTTTAGAACTTGGTGGAAAGTCGCCGACAATTATTGATAAAAGCTTTCCGATTAAAACAGCAACGGAGCGATTACTCTTTGGAAAGCTGCTAAATGGTGGCCAAACCTGCCTTGCACCGGACTATGCCTTTATATCGAATGAAGATATAGACCAGTTTATAGAGAAGGCGAAGAAGGTCGCTAAAAAGTTTTATCCTGAGTGGGAAAATAAAGGGTATACCAGTCTTGCTTCAAATAAGCAGGTTGAGCGATATCAATACATGCTGGCGGATGCAAAGGCTAAAGGCGCAACTATTATCCCTCTTTGGGAAGCTGATGGAGCAAGCGAAAGCCATATTAAGAATGGTAAAGCTACTCCTTTGCTGATAATGGATACTACCGAGGATATGCAGGTTCGTCAGCAAGAAATTTTTGGACCTATGCTCCCTGTTGTTCCCTATGGAGATCACCAGGATGTTATACGCTACATTAATAGTCAACCTCGTCCCTTAGCGCTATACCTGTTCAGCAATAAGCAGTCAGTCATTAAAAATTACATGTTAAATACTATTTCTGGCGGAGTGACACTCAATGATACTATTTTGCATGTCAGTCAGGAGGAGCTACCTTTCGGTGGTATAGGAGCCAGTGGAATGGGTCAGTATCATGGTGTTGAAGGGTTTAAGACCTTCTCAAAGGCAAAAAGTATTTTTAAACAAAGTCGGTTTGCTGGTACGAACTTAATGTACCCGCCAGCTAATAAACTATCAAGGTTACTACTTAAACTGATGAAACGTTGATATCAGTTTAAGCGTTTTTTAGGTCCTCTAGGCATTTAACGGGGCATCCAGTAAGATAGCGATAACAAGTAAAAGGTACCGAATCATATTTTATGAAAAAAATCGTATTATATCCGGGAACATTCGACCCGATAACAAAGGGGCACATGGATTTAGTAAAGCGAGCATGTCGTTTGTTTGATACCGTAATTATTGCCATTGCTGAAAGCCCTTCTAAAAAGCCAATGTTCGGCCTTGAGGAGCGGGTAGATATGGTGCGAGAAGTGTTTAAAGGAAACACCCAGGTCCAGGTTGAAGGTTTTAATGGTTTGTTGGCCCATTTTGCCAAAGAAAAAAATGCGCTTGCAGTACTCCGCGGTATAAGGGCGGTTTCGGATTTTGAGTTTGAGTTTCAGCTAGCCAATATGAACCGCCACCTTGATCCAGAATTAGAATCTATTTTTCTAACCCCTTCTGAGAAGTATTCTTATATTTCTTCATCCTTAGTCAGAGAAGTTGCGTCTCTAGGCGGTGACATAACAGCATTTGTGGATCCTATTGTGCAAAACGCACTTGAAAAGAAATTTACAAGATAACTCTCGAAGTTGCATACGATATAAGCGATAATACTGTTGTCTTTTAATAATAGTGGTATCAATTGCTATGTCATTAAAAATTACTGACGAATGTATTAACTGTGATGTTTGTGAACCTGAGTGTCCTAATGAGGCCATTTATCAGGGAGAGGAGATCTATGAGATTGATCCAGACAAGTGCACAGAATGCGTAGGTCATTATGATGAACCTCAATGCCAGCAGGTGTGTCCTGTTGACTGTATTCCTTTAGATGATGACAATCCCGAAACGAAGGAACAGTTAATCGCTAAATATGAACAGCTTACTGGCGAAGATTACGTTGAAGTATAATTCATAAAGTCGCAATCCTGCGGCTTTCAACTACTGCTGCTATACCCATGCACCTTATCGATTGGTTACACGAAGAACCCTTCACTCTATCTTTATCATCTGGTTTCTTCAGTTTTTATGCCCATACAGGTGTGCTTAAGGCACTGGAAGAAAATGGTGTGTTGCCCAGAAAACTGACTGGCTCAAGTGCTGGTGCCCTAGTTGCGTCATGTTGGGCATCAGGAGTAACTGCCGATTCTTTAAAAGACATATTATTTGATTTAAAAAGAGAGGATTTCTGGGACCCGGGTTTTGGATGGGGGTTGTTAAAGGGTAAGAAGTTTCGGGGCATGCTTGAAGATATCTTGCCGGTAAAAAGCTTTGAAGAGTGTCGAACCAAACTGGCTTTGTCTGCTTATGACACTAAAAGTAAATCAACCATAGTGCTGGACAGTGGTGAACTGGTGCCAGCCATATACGCTTCATGTGCTATTCCAGTCATGTTCCAGCCTCTTAAATATAATGGTTACAACTTGTTGGATGGTGGTATAAAGGATCGTCCGGCAATGGCAGCGATAAGGCCTGGGGAGAGGGTTTTCTATCACCATATTGTGTCGGTATCACCCTGGCGAGCAAAGGGCTCTGAAGCTTTAAAGGTTCCTCAAAATGATAATATGTCGACATTAGCAATACATGATTTACCTAGGGTAGGGCCAACCCGTTTGGAAAATGGGGCTGAAGCCTTTTTTGCAGCTTACGAAACAACTAAAAAAGCGCTGAATACTGAATTGATAGAGAGTCAGATCAGTATGAGCTCTAAGTTGACTCCATCTCAACAATAACCGGCCATTTTCCCTGCATTACCACAAACCCAACATAGCGCTGTGCCCCATCAGTGGCAAACTCAAATTGATAACGCCTTAAGAAACGAATTTTACCTTCAGAGTCTCTATCAAAGTAAATTTTCTTTAGGGCAACATATCCGTCTAGATTTTGCACATAAGCATCCTGGCAGGCTTTCTGTGCGGCTTTAAAGGCATTCTCTTGTATACGGCGATTATAAACCCAAAAACCAATGATTAGGGCGATGAAAAGTATAACTAATAAATTCGACATGATGGAGTTTTACCGTTTTGCCTAGGGTGTCTTGTTATCGTTTCAAGTTATGCGAAATTAATCATCTATAAACATATGGGCAACAAAAAAGGCGACCTCTGGCCGCCTTTTGAAAAAGTAATTACAGCTAGTCTGCTGTGATCCAGCGAGCAACGTTTACTTTCGATACACCTGCAGCGTTCGCCTGGTCAACTGCAGTTACCAACACGTCATTGATGGCGTCTTCATGCACACGAACTAGCACAGGAGAACGAGGGTCAACGGCCAGTTGAGTCTCAATATTCGCACGAATCGCTTCTGGATCGATAGAGCGCTCTTCCATAAAAACATTGCTCTGATTATCAATCGACACCACAATCAGCGGTGGTGGATTTTTAGGAGGTGTTGAATCTTGGTTCGTACTTGGACGAGCAATTTCAACAGTGTCTTCTTTTACAAATGATGTTGTAACGATAAAGAAAATCAACATGATGAATACGATGTCTAGCATCGGTGTCATGTCAATCCCAGTTTCGTCTTCTTCGCTTCTATGTTTTCTACGCATAAATCTTTATCCTGTCGCACTTTTGTTGCTTATTAGGGCGTAAACTTAGCCGTTAAAGCACTTGGCCCACAAAGGCGGCATTTGGTTTAGTTAAGTCTTCTAAGTATAACCGCCACATTAAATGTGATCCAGCATAAAATGTCTAGTTTATTTTACGCAAAACTGAACATACTGTGGCCCATGCACTATAGTATCAAATAGTTAATGCCAGGCAGCAACGCTAACCTCTAGAGCACCTGCTTTATTGGCCTGATCAACTGCAGATACCATACTGACATTCTGTGCATCGCCATGAATTTTTACAATGACTGGGGCTTGCCGATCTTTTACCAGTTGGCTTTCAAGATTAGCCTGAATGGCTTCTATGTCGATGATTCTATTATCAAAAGACACTTGGTTTTGCTCATCTATGGTAACTACTAAAGGAATAACTTTGGCGTCACAGTCTTGCTGACACTCCCTGCTTGGCTGGGTAATATCTATAGACTGGGTATTGACGAAGCTAGTAGTCACAACAAAGAAAAGTAGTAAAATAAATACGATATCTAGCATCGGCGTCATATCGGTTTGTGAATCTGCTGAATAGTTGTGGTGCTTTTTATTTAATCTTGCCATATCAATACTCCCTGATGCTGTTGGAAGGGCTGGTAATGGCTGAGTACTCAGTTAGTTAACCAGCACTTAACAACAAAAATAGCAGAGATCTGCATCTTTGGCAATCTAGATGGCTATTTTTAGTTACCGTTGACAACGTGGGCAGTAAAAGCTGGAGCGTTGTCCTAGAACTATATTTTTGATAGGTGTCTGGCACTTATTGCAGGCTTGCCCCTCGCGGCCGTAAACATTGAGTTCTTGAGAAAAATAACCCGGTGAGCCGTCTGTTTGAGTGAAGTCCTTTAGTGTGGTGCCACCTTGCTTAATGGCCTTTGCTAGCACTTCCTTAATATTGAATGCGAGTAAACGGCAACGTTTTAAGCTTATTCGGTTAGCCGCTCGTTTGGGATGAATTCCACTTAAAAAAAGAGACTCGCTGGCATAGATATTACCCACGCCGACCACAACGGCATTGGTCATGATAGCGTTTTTGATGGCCCCTTTGCGCTTAGAGAGCTTCTGGTGAAGGTATTTGCCATTAAACTCTTCTGATAATGGTTCTGGACCCAGAGAGTCAATAATCTCAAGAGACTGCCCTTTGGGTTGCCACAAGATAGCTCCAAATCGACGAGGGTCATTAAGGCGTAGGGCTTTGCCATTATCAAATACCACTTCGAAGTGATCATGTTTTCTTAATGGTGTATCGGCGTCTACTACACGCATGGCTCCTGACATTCCAAGGTGCATTACCACGGTACCTTTAGCGAAACGCCACAACATATATTTTGCTCTACGCTCTATATCATGGCTAACCTGACCCTCAAGCTGTTGCAACACTTCAGGTACTGGCCAGCGTAACTGTGGTTGATAAATATTAACTTGAAGAATCTTTTGCCCACAAATGTGTGGCGATAATCCGCGGGTCGTGGTTTCTACTTCAGGTAATTCCGGCATGATGACTTTGGGAGTGAAACTTTAGATGTAATTGTAATCCAGAATATAAAAAAGCCCAGTAAAAACTGGGCTTTTTCGTTCGTTTTCTTGGAGGCAGAAAACTATTGAAGCTTATAAGCTCTTGCTATTACTTAATTTTCGCTTCTTTATACATAACATGCTTGCGAATGGTTGGATCGAATTTCTTGATCTCCATTTTACCAGGCATGTTTTTCTTGTTCTTGTCTGTGGTATAGAAATGACCTGTACCAGCACTAGAAACTAAACGAATTTTATCGCGCATCTTATCGCTCCTTATACTTTTTCGCCACGAGCACGCAGTTCAGTTAGCACAGTCTCGATACCTTTCTTATCGATGATGCGCATACCTTTTGCTGATACGCGTAGTTTCACGAAACGCTTCTCAGACTCAACCCAGAAACGGTGAGAATGTAGATTTGGTAAAAAACGACGCTTTGTACGGTTTTTGGCGTGTGACACGTTGTTGCCTGTCACTGGACGCTTACCCGTTACCTGACAAACTTTAGCCATGATATAGCCTCCAAAAAATAATCTTTACATTACGACGATGCAAAATCAGCTCGTCGCTACTCTTCAAATAGGGCGCACTTTATACCAGAAAGCCGGGCCTTTGACAACTAAACAGCCAATAAAAGACATATTTATCTCCAGTTTTCATCAAAATTGGATAAAAAACTAAAGAAGGCCGTGTTCTGCAAAAGAATAGCTTTTATTGTGGGCGATGATAATGTGATCCAACGTCCTAATATCCATGAGCTCCAGAGCTTGTCTGAGTTTCTCTGTGATATGCCTGTCCGAGGGGCTTGGATCGATACAGCCACTGGGGTGGTTGTGCGCCAAAATCACTGCGGCGGCATGATAGCCTAATGCCTTCTCAACCACAACCCTGGGGTGTACTTCGGAGCTATTAATTGTCCCCTGGAAGAGTGTTTCCTGGGCCAGAAGCTGGTGCTGGTTGTTTAGAAAAAGGACCATAAACTGCTCTCGTTTGAGGTGGCTGAGCTCCATGCTTAACAATTGCTTCACCTGATCGGGGTTTGAAAAGGTTTGTTCAAGATTCAGGCTTTGTTGTAGATAGCGTTTGGATAGTTCAAGACTTGCCTGTAACTGACAAAATTTGGCAACGCCCATTCCCGGCAGATTGGAAAATTCTTTTAGATTGACTTCCAGCAATTGCCGTAGTCCACCAAAGTGATTGAGTAGATGTCGTGATAATTCCACAACATTGTATCCTCGCGTTCCAGTTCGAAGAAATATAGCGAGCAGTTCTGCGTCGGATAAGCTGTTGGCGCCATCGCGCAAAAGACGTTCCCTTGGACGTTCCTGCTGTGGCCACTCCATGATTTTCATGATGACTTCCCTGTATCGTTACGGTGAAATGGAGCTCTCAGTCTCCAGTTTGCCCGAGTATAGGTTTGCACAGTCCCTTTGTAATTAAGAATTTCACTATAATTTTTGTGCGTAAAAGCGTAAACTTGTAAGCCATTATAAGTTAAATCAATTGGTTAGCATGAGTTTGCAAGGTAAAAAAATCCTGTTAGGCATAACGGGCGGTATTGCTGCGTATAAAAGTGCGGAGCTAAGCCGTCTGCTAATAAAAGCTGGCGCCGAAGTTCGTTGTGTGATGACACAGGGTGCGAAGGCCTTTATTACGCCGATGACATTTCAGGCTTTAACGGGGAACCCTGTGCACGAACATTTGCTTGACTCAGAAGCTGAAGCTGCCATGGGGCATATCGAATTAGCACGTTGGGCTGATTTAGTACTTATTGCTCCCGCTACCGCAGACATCCTGTCTAAACTAACAGTCGGCGCGGCTGATGACCTGCTAACTACGTTATGCCTGGCTACTGCAGCTCCTGTGGCTGTTGCGCCTGCTATGAACCAGCAGATGTGGGCAAATGCTGCAACCCAGAATAATGTGAGAACGCTTGTTGAGCGAGGTATTCCTCTATGGGGACCTGAGTCAGGGGATCAGGCCTGTGGCGATGTCGGGCCAGGCCGGATGTTAGAACCTGCTGAGCTGGTTAAGCATGTAGAGCGTTCTTTTGTTAAACAAACTCTGAAAGGGCAACATTGGGTTATCACGGCCGGCCCTACGGTCGAAGCCATTGACCCGGTACGTTATCTTGCTAATCGAAGTTCCGGGAAAATGGGGTACGCTGTGGCTGACATGGCCGCAAAAGCGGGTGCCAAGGTGACTTTAGTCAGTGGCCCAGTATGCTTAGAAGCGCCTACGGGCGTTAAAAGAATCAAAGTAGAGAGTGCCCAGGCAATGTTAGAGGCTGTCCAGAATAATCTGGGAGCTGATAGTGTATTTGTGTCCTGCGCGGCCGTTGCTGATTATCGACCAACGGAAACCGCGAATCAGAAAATGAAAAAAAGCGGTGATGAAGGTTTAAGTATAGAGTTGATGCAAAACCCTGATATTTTGAGGTGGGTCGCTAAAAATAGTAGTGCGTTTTGTGTTGGGTTTGCAGCTGAAACGCAAAACGTCAGTGACTATGCAAAATCTAAAATGCAGCGTAAAGGTATCAGCATGATCTGCGCAAATGATGTTAGCCGGTGTGACATTGGTTTTTCGTGTGATGATAATGAGTTACAGGTTTTTTATATCGATAATGGCAACATCGAGGAAAGGCAAATTGGCCCAGCCAGCAAGTCGCAGGTGGCAGAGGAATTAATCAAGGTTATTGAGAAGGTTCGACACTCGAATCAATAAAAATAAAATTGTTTTAGGGGACCAAAAGGGGAGTATTGGATGAGAAAGGGTAAAAGTTTAGCCAGCTTTTTTATCATTCCGTTAGTAATAGGGCTCGTTATTTTAGTTGGCATATCAGCCAGCCTATATTACTTAGGAATTGAAAAGCCTTTGGAAACTCAGGCGAAGCAGTTATTAGAAACACGGCTCGCGGAGCGAGCAAATCTTATCCAGCAACGCTTTGGGCAAATTCAAAACGCTTTAACCCTTTCTGCAGATTCTGTTTTTGGAGAGGACGATAAAAGCGTCAGTCAAAAAATCAAAAAGCAGGTCCCTCAGCTTGATAATGTTGTCTTGTTTGATTCCACTACTATCCAGCCCTCAAAAGATACCGAGCCTGCCATTACCCATGTCATCATTGATTTATTGCGTCAGGCGGATAAAGGCAATACAGTTCCTCCGGAACTGATATTGGACAATGGTCAGCCTAGCTATGTTGCCTTTGTTGATAAGTTAGCTGACGAGCGTTTGTTGCTTGCTACTTTAAACCTGAACGAAGTAGGGAATTTATTGGGTGACGCTGATAATCACAGCAGGATTGAGTTAAGGCAGAACTTCGGAGATGTATCGCATACAGTGGCTTCGGTGGGGACAGCCGAGGCGGAAGGCAAGCCGTTGCTTATTTCACCTAGTTTTGGTGCAAACTGGACACTGGCTTTATGGCAGAAAATTAGCAGGTTCAGTACAGATGCCGGCAAGCTACCATTATTAATGTTTATTGCTGCTCTGGCGGCCTTTTTTATTGTGGGCTTACTACCATTGATGAGCATGAACCGTTTGTTTAAAAGTGATGCAAGAAACTTCATTCAGGGGGTAAAAGAAGGAGCTGCCTCTGAAAAGAAATATCAGTTGAGCTACTTCAATGAACTGGCTGCCGGTTACTCGAGAGTTGCAGGAAGACCAGGGCGAGGAGAAGAGTCAGAATCGTCGCCGGAAGTCGAGGGTGGTGATGATGCTTTGGAAATCGCGGAACAGGCCGAGTCGCCTCAGGAGCAGCCAGCAGGGTCTTTAAATGAGATGGACAGAGCCGAAATTTTATTTGAGTCTGGCTCTGATTCAGAGGCATCAAGTTTATTTGTTGTAGATGAAGAAGATATATCCAAAACTATTAGCCCAGAAATATTCAGGGAGTATGACATCAGAGGGGTTGTTGGGGACAATCTGAATGCTGAGGTTGTCTATGTGATTGGCAAGGCTATAGGAAGCGAAGCTTATTCCAGAGGTGAGCAAAGTATTGTGGTTGGGCGGGATGGTCGCCTTTCTAGTCCTGAGTTGCATGCAGCTTTAATTGAAGGGTTACAAGCGAGCGGCCGTGATGTATTAGATTTAGGTATGGTGACTACACCTCTGGTCTACTTTGCGACACATACTTTGAACTCTCGCTCAGGTGTTATGTTAACGGGCAGCCATAATCCAGCCAGGCATAATGGGCTGAAAGTTGTATTAGCTGGAGAAACACTGCATGGTGAGCAAATTCAGGAGCTGTTAAATCGAATACAGACCCAGGAATTTTTCAGTGGCAATGGTCAGGTTTCGCAAGTATCCGTAGAGCAGGATTATATGCAGAAGATTACTGCCGATATCCAGCTGGAAAAGCCTCTTAAAGTTGCTGTTGACTGTGGCAATGGGGTAGCCGGAGAGTTTGCACCTAAACTTCTACAGGCTCTCGGCTGTGATGTCATAGGACTATACACAGAGGTTGATGGTAATTTTCCTAACCATCACCCGGACCCAAATCATGCTGATAACCTTCAGGCACTAATAGAAATGGTGGTGTCGGAAAAAGCGGATATAGGAATCGCCTTTGATGGGGACGGTGATCGTCTGGGTGTAATTGATAATCAAGGAAAAGTTATCTGGACCGACCGTTTGATGATGTTGTTTGCGAAGGACGTCCTGTCAAGAAATCCTGAAGCGGAAATTATATACGATGTCAAATGTACACGCTTATTGAGGGATGTCATTGAGCAGTCGGGGGGGCAGCCTTTGATGTGGAAAACCGGGCACTCGTTGATGAAAGCCAAGATGCGAGAGACAGAAGCCCCTCTAGGTGGCGAGGGTAGTGGTCATATTTATTTTAATGAACGATGGTTCGGTTTTGACGATGCTTTATATGCAGCAGCACGTTTATTACAGCTGCTTGACTTGTCCGGCAAAACATCCTCGGAAATGTTCAGCGAACTACCTGAAGGAGTGTCCTCTGAGGAAATAAATGTGCCTATCCCGGATAAAATTAAATTTAAGTTGATAAAGGCCCTGGTGGTAAAAGGTGACTTTGGACAGGGTAAGGTTAGTACCATTGATGGACTGAGGGTCGATTACGAGGATCGATGGTTTCTGGCCAGAGCTTCAAATACTACCCCGAGCATTGTGGTGAAATTTGAGGCTGAAAGTGAGGTAGCATTGGAAGCCGTTAAAGATGTATTGCGACAAGAGTTATTAAAGATCGCACCAAAACTAAAGTTGAATTTCTAAAAACATAATTTGAGAGAAACATGGCAACAAAAAATTCGTCAAAGAGAAAGAATGAAATATTGCAGGCGCTAGCATTGATGCTGGAAAAAGATCCCGGGGAACGAATCACTACAGCAAAATTAGCGAAAGAGGTGGGAGTCTCTGAAGCTGCTTTGTATCGTCACTTTCCAAGTAAGGCAAGGATGTTTGAGGGGTTAATAGAGTTCACCGAAGAAGCAATATTTTCTCGCATGAACATCATTGCTAAAGAGCAAAGTGATTTGGGTACTCAATGTCAGCAGACATTGAGCTTAATTTTGACCTTTGCCAGCCGTAACCCAGGAATTTGTCGTTTATTAACAGGGGAAGCTTTGTCCGGAGAGCATGAGCGCTTAAGAGGGCGTATCAGTCAATTGTTTAATCGTGTTGAAACGCAAATAAAGCAACTTTTCAGACAGCATGAGGTAGCGGTGAAAGGTAAATATAGTCCTGAGGTTGGCAGTCGTGCAAACTTACTGGTGGCTGTTGTTGAGGGACGAATTCAGCAATACGTCAGAACGGATTTCACACAATCGCCTTTGGCAAGCTGGGATAACCAGTGGCAACTATTATCACCTATAACCGGCTTAAGTTCCTAGCCTAGCTTTCATTCTGTGAAATGTACTGAATAAAATCTTCTTTGAGCTGGGTCACTTCTTTGCTGGAGCAAAGCTTTTGCCCAGCTTCAGAGTCGAAACATAGTACTTGCATTACTATTTGCATCTGGTCGTTGTCATCTGGAATTCTGGTGATGGACATACCAAGCTGGTCCGACTGTTGTGGCTTGCTTGATATGATTAAACTGTCAGTTACAATCTCGAGTTTATTGGAAGCATTCTCGTGAGCGAAAATCTGTGCCAGTTTCCAAGATCGCTCGCAAGATTTCTCAGTAGTACATATTACTTGTGTGGCTGCGTCCAGTTCTTCCTGACGACTATAGCCTTGTACAACGTTTCGTGCCTTTAACTCTTTAAAACGAACCAGGTCATTTCTAAACTGCTGTTTGATGGCTTTTACTTGATTTTGATAGCCCTCTTTAGATTCATTATTTTCCTGAATCTGCTCTTTGGTTGCCTTAATTTGTTTTAAAGTACTACTTGGAACTGTTTTTCCTTGTCGCTCATAATCAGCTGCTTCTGACTGCAACTCGGTGAGTTTTCTGTTTAATGACTTATTATGTCCTTCAATTATAGAAATATTAATCTGTAAAGAGGCTAACTGGTTTTTCTCCGTACGCTTAATATCATCTATGGTCCGGTACTGTCTTAGCAACAGTTGATCGTGACGTCGAGCTTCAAGCTCCTTCTCTCTTTGTTCTGCTTCTTGCTGTTCTCTTTTTCGTTTTGCCGCTACTTGCTCGGGGGTCAAAGCTGGTTCGACACGTTCAATGAGACGGCCATCTTCATTGATAATATCATAGCCTGACTTTAGGGCTGAATTGGGCAGATAATCCTTAACCACTAACCGACCATTGCTGTCTTTAAATCGATAAAAGTTTTTGGCATCAACTCCAACGGCTGCCAGACAAAGAATAGCAAAGGTAATTAAGCGCTTAAGGTTCATAGTTGTTATAGCCTCTTATTCAACACCGTAAGTTTCTCGGTAATTGAGTACTTTAGGGTAGTAGCTGCTGAATTTAGGATGATCTTTCAAGTAAGTTAGTAAGTCAGCTAACTTTATTATAGAAAATACAGGAATTCCGTAATCTTGTTCAACTTCTTGAACCGCAGATAGCTCACCGGTACCTTTTTCCTGGCGATCCAGTGCAATCAGAACAGCTTTGGGCGTTGCTCCCTGCTGTTTAATGATATCGATAGACTCCCTGATAGCAGTCCCAGCGCTGATGACATCATCGATAATCAAAATATCGCCCTTTAGCGGACTTCCTACAATATTTCCCCCTTCACCATGATCTTTTTTCTCTTTCCTGTTGAAACTATAGGGAGCGGCTATATTGTGGTGCTCGGCCAAGGCTACTGTAGTGCAGCTTACCAGCGGGATCCCCTTATACGCTGGGCCAAAGATAATATCGAAAGGGATTTTCTGCTGTACGATGGTCTGGGCATAGCAGCTACCAAGCTGCGCAAGATCCTGACCATTATCGAAAAGACCCGTATTGAAAAAATAGGGACTGATGCGCCCACTTTTCAAAGTGAACTCCCCAAACTTTAAAACTTCTTTTGCCAGCGCCAGTTCGATAAATTGTTTTTGATAATCGTACATGTTTTATAGAATTAATCTCAAGGAATCAGTGATCTATGATAACCCCATTCATTGGCAAAAAAAACAACAGCCAATAAAAAGGCGACTTAATTGCCGCCAGAGTCTTATTCTAATTGTATTATTCTTGTTACTACCCCCATCACTGTTTCTCAACAGTAAATTCTTGCTTATGCTTGATTAAGCGATATAGAGAATAGCCGAGAGGGAGAGTTTAAAGTGTGATTAAAATCACAATGATACATTGTATCAAGAGTTTTATTTTCGTCGGATGCAAAAGACTGTAATGCAAACGATTTTATTTTGCATTAGAAATAATAATGACTGGCTGATAACAAAGCAACGCTAGTATTAGACAAATTCCAAAGCTATGGTGGTCTCTTCTACCCGCAGTACTCTCATTGGGTGAAGTACCATTTGTTCCTGATCCTCACCAAGAATACCTTCAATATGTACTTTAACTGTGTCGCCTTTCTGTAAACCATGACCTTCAGCATTTTTTACCAGGATACCGCCTTCTGAAATATCGAGGCTTTCTGAAATTAATACATCAGAGTTTTGTTGTCTAATTGCTACTGGTAAGTGTATAGACACGCGGAAAAAGCGACGAGCATCGCCCTTTAACTGCTTAAATTTAGCTTCGCTATCACGAAGTTTATGCTGGCCATCTTGCTCTATTCTCATAAACAGCTCCTCATAAGTTGCATCCCTGAACTTATTCTAGATTAGCAAAAAATGTGAAAAAGTCCACATTTTTTGAGTTAAGAGGATTGCTCTATATATTGACAGATTTTAATAAAATCTTCTAATGACAAGCGTTCAGCTCTTTCCGAGCCGGCTAACCCAATAGAATCAAAGTCTTCGCTCTCTAACCATTGCTTTAAACTATTTCTAATAGTTTTTCTGCGCTGGTTGAAAGCCGCAGTCACGATTTTAGCTAATAAATCAGCGTCATTGACTGACTGCGGTAACGATTTATAGGGTTGAAGGCAGACAATTGCTGATTCAACCTTTGGAGGTGGTGAGAATGCACCTGCAGGAACGGTAAATAACATGCTCGCATGGCAATAGTACTGCGCCATAACGCTTAAGCGTCCGTACTGCTTTGTCCCTGGGTGTGCGCACAGGCGCTCCACAACTTCCTTTTGCAGCATAAAGTACATATCTTCTATGTCTTCTCGCTGCTTGAGTAAGTGAAAAATTAATGGTGTTGATATATTGTAGGGAAGATTACCGACTATTCTGAGTGGTTCCTCCGACTCTTGTCGCAGTTCACTAAAATTAAACTTGAGTGCATCGCTCTGGTGAATGCTAAAGTTCTCATAGTGACCAAATTTTGACTCAAGACGGGGAATTAAATCCCTGTCGAGTTCAACAACATCGAGCTTTCCCGCTTTTTTTATCAGGTGCTCTGTTATCGCACCCAGTCCTGGCCCGATTTCTACAAGATGTTGATCTGGCTGGGGAGCAATTGATTCAATAATTTTTGAGATATAAAAATCATCTGATAAAAAGTTTTGGCCGAAGCGTTTTCTTGCCTGGTGGCCTTGCACAACCTTAGAGTGAGCCATGGGATTGTTTATGTCGCTGAATGAGATCTTGGGTAAATTGTAACGCATATTGCATGCTACCGATATCAGCAATACCTTTATCAGCGATATCAAGCCCGGTTCCGTGATCGACAGATGTCCGTATATAAGGCAGCCCTAAGGTTACGTTTACAGCCTTGCCAAACCCTTTGTACTTCAGGGTTGGAAGTCCTTGGTCATGATACATTGCCAGTACAGTATCTACTTCAGCTAATTTATTTGGCTGGAATGCAGTATCCGCCGGTAGCGGTCCGATAATGTCAGCGTTCAAATTTTGTCTCAGGGTTTCTAAAGTTGGCTCAATCACACGTATCTCTTCTGTTCCCAGGTGGCCATTTTCACCTGCATGTGGATTTAATCCACAGACAAGGACGCGTGGATGTTGTATAGAAAATTTACTTTTTAATTCTTCGACCAGGATCGTTATGATCTGGGTTAGCAACTCAGGTGTGATCGCATCGGGAACCTCTCTCAGCGATAAATGGGTAGTAGCCAGAGCTACTCTAAGCCCCTCAGTTGCTAACATCATAACAACTTTTTCGGATTGACTTTGTTCAGCGAAAAATTCTGTATGACCTGAAAAAGACAAACCAGACTCATTGATGATGCCTTTATGCACAGGGCCAGTTAGTATGGCATCCACCTGCCCGCTAATAGCATGTTCATGAGCAATTTTGAGTGTGTCCAGCACGTATGCAGCATGAGCGACATTTAGTTGCCCCGGATTCACCTCTGTGGCATCAAGTTCGCAAGGAATAATCCATAAATGCCCTGTACGATGAGACTCTAGTCGTGTGTCTGGGGTAAACTCGGAAAGCTCTAGAGGTAATTGAAGTTTCTTTGCTGCTGCTGTTAAAAGAGAAGGTGAGGCACAAATGATAAGCTGATCAGCGCAGGAGTGCTGCGCCATCTTGACCATGATTTCTGGTCCAATACCAGCGGGTTCGCCAGCCGTAATTAAAATTCTTGAAATGTCCACACCTTTTCCTTAGGTAAGTGTTGATAGACTAGGCGTCTTCCTCAACAACTTTTTTAACATAGGCTTCATCTCGAATTTCTCGAATCCAGTTTTCTACTTCTTCTGAAAATTTACGCTGGCGAAGAATTTTTGCTGCCTGCTGACGCTTCATATCATCTGTTTGATCATCTTGACGTTTGCCTGTCAGCTGCACAATATGCCAGCCAAAACTAGTTTGGAAGGGTTGGCTAATTTCATTGACCTCAAGGTTTGAGAGTGTTTCTTCGAACACTGGGTCATAAACACCAGCGTTATTCCAACCAAGTTCACCACCTAAATTAGCAGAGCCTGGATCGTCTGAATATTTTTTTGCCATATCCCCGAAATCGGATTTACCTGCTATAACCTCTTTACGTATATGATGTAACAAATCTTTGGCATCTTTTGTCGTAGTAATAGCGTCCGGGCGTATCAGTATATGGCGAGCTTTTGTCTGTTGAACGACGTGCTCCATATCACCGCGTTTGTCGCGAAGCTTAAGTATATGAAAGCCCGCTGGACTGCGAATTAGACGTGAAATATCGCCTTGATCCATATAATAAACAGGTGATCGAAATAGTTCTGGTAGGTTCTCTTCCGTACTCCAGCCAAAATCACCGCCTTTACTGGCATCTGAAGCGTCCGAGTGCTTCTTTGCTATCTCTTCAAACTCCGCACCTTGTTCAATCTGTTGCTTTAAACCTAGCGCCTCTTCCTTTGCAGAAGCGACCTCGCTATCGCTGGCATCTTCATCGACAGCAACCAGAATATGGCCTAACTGGTATTCAATGTTGCTTTTTGCGTCCATCGCTTTAACCAGTGAATTGATTTCTTTTTCGCTGATTTTTATGCGACGAGATACGAAGGCTTCTCGGAAGCGAGAAGTTAATATCTCTTTACGGAGGTCATCAAGGAATAGCTCATAGGCTATGCCTTGCTGCTCCATATTGAGCCGGAATTCATCCAATGTCATGCCTTCCTGCTTTGCTACACTGGCTGCAATTTGCTGTAGCTCTGCTGGCTGAACCTGCATTCCAGAGCGTGCCGCCATCTGATACTGTAGGCTTTGAATAATTAACTGTTCTAACAGTTCTTTCTCTAAAACGTTTTCTGGAGGTAGCTGTCCACCACGTGAGAGGATTTGACCTTTGGCCTGTAATATTTTGCGGTTAAGTTCACTTTGTAGGATAACGTCTTGATCAACCTGAGCTATTACTTTATCAATAGTCTCTGCGCCTTTTGCAGCAGGAGCCATTAGTACGCTAAATGAAGTAACTAACAAGCAAGCCGAAATCAAATGTTTTAATGTCATATTATTTGCCTAATAAATCTTCGTATCCGTAAATACTGTCTTCTAAAAATTGTGTTGTGCTGCCTTGAAGACTACCAATTCCTTTCAAAACAAATTGTACATATACGCCAGAACTATGTTCGTCTGGTTGGTTTGGTAGTAACGCACCTTGGCTGTCTAGTTGGATATTGATATACCGTCTACCGACGACTCTCACAGCCCAGCAGCAAGACTCATATTCTAGACCAAGAAAAGAGTCGTTAGTTCGATTCTCTGTCAGATCTTGGTTGTAACGGCCTAAAAGACGCCAATCTTGGGCCAATGGCCAGGCAAATGCAAGCTCTGCCTCTTCTTGTGTGCGTGTTAGTGTTTTTCTATATCGGTGGCCAAGATTGATAATATGATTTGTCTTGGGTTCATAATGCATATTAACCAAGCCGTGGGTCGTTTCACTTTCCTGATCGTCCCATTCAATAGCTGACTTCACTTCAATATTCTCTGTCCAACGCCAGTTAACCTCAGCTAATAGACCGGATTGTTTATTTGTTTCAACAGGCATGTTGAGCAGGGTAACCTTGCGATCTTTGAGATAAACGGTTCTACCAATAGAAACAGAAGCTTTTTCACGTCCTTCATCATCTAGAATTCGGCTGGTCAGTGCGCCACTGATCTGGTTGGCGTCTCCTATGCGATCAATGCCACTGAATCGGTTGCGGCTGAATAACTGAGTAAAGTTAAATGTCGGTAAGCTGGTATCAAAAATACCAATCTCACTTTGATCCTGGTAAGGGGTATAAAGGTAAAATACGCGTGGCTCAAGCGTCTGCGTCAGCTCCTCGTCATTGAAGTTGAGCGAACGTTCGAAAAACAACCCTGTATCAATAGATAAAGTTGGCAGGCTTCGGTCAACGGTCTCAAGGTTGTTGGTTACATCGGTTTGTTTGTAGTGTGTATATGCGAAGCTAAGTTCTGGGCGAAAGAAACTGTATAAAGTCTCATGGCTCCAGCCAATTGAGGGCTCAATATGATAGCGTTCCGCGCTGTCAGCGTTATCCTTGGTAAAACGAGTAAGTTCGCTACTAATTTTCGCCTCAAACTCATTATCATTGGGCTCAAAAAAGCGAGTGAGCTGAATTTTAGGCTCGATAGTGTAACGCTCTACTGGGCTATTCAGTAGCTGCCAATCCTTGTATTCAGTTCTCATAAACCAGCCTTTAGTCAGGTACTGGACATATAGGTTCTGACTTAGAATATCCTGGTTGCTGTCCTGAATACTGCCGCCAAAATCTTGATAAAAGCTATCGTCACTAACCTTTCTTGCTACTATTCCGCTGGTCCAATTCTCGGAAAGTTGGGTTAAATGGTTAACATTGTATTGCCAGCGCTTCTCTGGCAAGTTTTCCGGACTATCTGCGCTGGCGGCTTTATCGTTTGGTAAATACTCGAAAAAGAGCTCTCCTGCGTTTGACTCTGTAAGGTAGCGGAATTCAGTACCTAACATTGAGCCTCGGGATGTCATGTAACGTGGCGTAAGGGTCAGATCATAGTTTGGGGCCAAATTCAGATAATATGGAATACTGATATCACGGCCATTTCGATTGGAGTTGCTAAACGAAGGCGGAAGCAAACCTGTTTTACGTCGGTCATCTACTGGAAACGTTATGTATGGCAAGTAAAAAACGGGTATATCCGCAATTTTCACCACACTGTTGTATGCTTTACCCCATCCGCTCTGACGGTCAATAATGATTTCTTCTGATTCGAAAACCCAGCTTCTCTGATCCTGTGGGCAGGTTGAAAAATCAGTGTCTGTAAGTGTGAGTAACTGCTTATTATCGACACGGATCTCTTTCGCTCTACCGTTACCATTGTTACTGTATAAGTGGAATTGTGTATTTTGTATTTCAGTTGAGCCTTGAAGCGAGTAATAGTCGAGGCTATCGGCGCCTACCACGAAGTTATCGTTGGTAAATAAAAGATCGCCTTCCGCTCGATAAGATTTCGTAATGTTATCTGCGGTTAGAGTGTCAGCAGTTAAGGTCTGCCTGGCCTGGGTAACTTTAACATCGCCAGTGAGATATGCCTTGGTACCTTCTCGATAAGCTTGGTTGGAATAGACTCGAATCGGTTCATTGGGATCTGTGATACCAGGTTGGTATCGCTCAGGCTGTATAGAACCCGTCGGACAGGTTTTAAACTCAGGAAACTGATAAGCCTGATGATTTTCGTTGGTCGTTCTCTCAATACCATCAGGGGACGATGATGAGATCGATGACTTGGTCGTACTTTGTTCTTGCTCTGGTTCTGCGGCAGCACTTACTGTAGTTGAACAAGCCAACACAGTGCTGATAGCAGAAGCCAAAAAAGATTTTACCCAGCGAACTTTCTTGCTTACCATGTACTTTTCGTGTTTTTTCGGGTCGGTCACAAAATAGACAGCCCATTATTTCAGGGGCTTATGCTTTGTAACTATGATCAGTTATAAAGGCCTAATGATAAACGCTTACGGGACAGATTGAAAATCAATAATGACAAAAGATAGCCGACAAACAAAATTAAGGGAATGGTCGCAGCAGCAATTGGCTCGACTAATGGATAATTCTGAACTTGAGCAGGATAAGCTTGAATGGAGTATGGTGTCAGGTGATGCCAGTTTTCGACGTTACTTTCGCTGGCAAAACACACACACAGGCCATAGCTGGATTGCGGTAGATGCTCCACCGGAGCATGAAAACAGCCGTCAATTTATAAAAGTTGCTAATTTACTTGAAACGGTCAATGCTCCCAGGGTATTAGCTCAGGATCTCGAGCAAGGATTCATGCTGTTAACGGATTTGGGTAACCAATTGTATTTACCTCTGTTACAGCAAGCAAAAGCATCTGACGATGAAGAAACTGCCAACGAACTATATCATCGAGCTATTGATAGTTTGATTGAAATGCAAAAGATCTCTGCTGGCAGTCTACCTGATTACGATGAAGCGCTACTGCGAACAGAGATGGAACTTTTCCGAGACTGGTTCCTGAAAGAGCATTTAGATATGGATTTAAGTCCAGCAGAACACAGGCTTTTGGACACCACGTTTGAACACCTGATAGAAAGCGCTCACTCTCAGCCTCAGGTCTTTGTTCATCGAGACTATCATTCCCGAAATATCATGCAGTGTGAGGGTACGGAGGCTCCGGGCATCATAGATTTTCAGGATGCCGTGAGAGGACCCTTAACTTACGATTTATTATCACTACTAAGAGATTGCTATATTCAGTGGTCCCCGGAACAGGTGGGTAAGTGGGTAGATTATTACCTGAAGCACTCACCAGCTATACTTGAGAAAGAGCAGTTTATCCAATGGTTTGACTGGATGGGACTACAGCGACACATCAAAGTGGCAGGAATCTTTTGTCGCCTGAATTATAGGGATGGCAAGGAAGGTTACTTGAAAGATATCCCTCTAACCCTCACTTATATCAAACAGCAGGCAGAAAAATATCCAGAAATGTCAGAGTTCTATTTATGGCTAAGAGATAAGGTCATTCCACTTTTTCAGGAAAGGCAGAGTAGTCTATCATGAAGGCGATGATCCTAGCGGCCGGCCGTGGCGAGCGGATGCGTCCACTAACTGACCGTCACCCCAAGCCATTATTAAAAGTTGACGGTCGAGCATTGATCGAGTGGCATATAGAAGCATTAAAAGAAGCAGGAATTAATGAGATTCTGATCAACACTTCGTGGCTGGGTGATCAGATTCCTGAGTATTTAGGAGATGGCGGGTACTGGGGAGTCAACTTAACTTTTTCTCATGAACCAAATGCTCTTGAAACCGCGGGAGGTATTCGCAAAGCGCTGGATTTTTTTGACGACGAGCCCTTTATTGTCGTAAGCGGTGACGTCTGGTCTGAATATAATTACGAGCAGTTACTGTCACAACCCACTAAAAGCGCACATATTGTTCTTGCTCCTAACCCAGAACATCACCCTGAAGGGGATTTTCAATTAAGAGATGATAATCTGGTTATAGCGGAAGGCGATGATAAGTATACGTTTTCGGGAATTGGTGTTTATCATCCTAAAGTATTTGCTGATGTCCCTTTAGGTGAGCCTTATCCTCTAGCTCCTTTATTACGTGAGCTTATGGTGGAAGCAGAAGTGACTGGTGAATTGATGGAAGGGCGCTGGCACGACGTTGGTACCCCAGAGCGCTTGAAAAAGCTGAACGAGAGTTTTCAGCGACGAATTAAAACGATTGAATACGACGGAAAACTATAACAATGAGTTGGTTTGGAAAAGTAATTGGTGGTGTCCTCGGCTTTTCTCTAGGTGGCGGTCCTTTAGGCGCTATAATTGGGGCCGTGTTGGGTCATCAGCTTGATAAAAAGAGCGATGATTATCAAGAGCGATATGCTCCGGGCGATCAGGAGAGAGTTCAGGCGGCCTTTTTTACAGCAACTTTCTCTGTGATGGGTCACATTGCTAAAGCTGATGGTCAGGTCACACAGAATGAAATTCGTCATGCTG
Organism: Kangiella sediminilitoris; assembly: GCF_001708405.1. Lineage (NCBI taxonomy): Bacteria > Pseudomonadati > Pseudomonadota > Gammaproteobacteria > Kangiellales > Kangiellaceae > Kangiella > Kangiella sediminilitoris. The sequence goes on from NZ_CP012418.1 coordinate 400,323, forward strand.
AAAATGTGATGCAGCGTATGGGGCTGGACAGTGAGGCCAGAAAATTTGCGATTGATTTATTTCATCAAGGAAAAAGCAGTGACTTTGATTTAGAGTCGGTGGTCGATCAGTTTAAGAAAGAATGTCACCGTCGTCGTAACTTGATGCAAATGTTTCTTGAAGTTCAGATAACCATGGCGCTGGCCGATGGCTCGATGCATGAGCATGAGCGAGCGGTATTACATCGAGTTGGTAAGCACCTCGGGTTCGCTAACTTTATGATTGACCAGCTGATCAAGATGGTCCAGGCACAACAACGCTTTTACAGCTACTCACAGCAGCAAGGACACGCTGGAGGAGGGCATGGTGGAACCTATCAGCAGGCTCCGGATGCACCCAGTGTTGATCAGGCGTACGAAGTTCTTGGTGTTAAAGGCAGTGATGACCAAAAAACGATAAAACGGGCTTATCGACGCCTGATGTCGCAACATCATCCGGACAAACTGGTAGCGAAGGGTTTGCCTGAAGAAATGATTAAAATGGCCAACGAAAAGACACAGGAAATTAAGGCCGCATACGAGTTAATTAAGAAAAGCCGTGGTTGGTAGTTTCATTATGATTTTTGCTATGATGGAAGTGTCAACAGGACAATTTATTTTAGGGTTTGGGTGGAGTTATGAATAAATCAGTAATGGTCAAACAGATTGAAACAATGCTGGAAATGCAAAATGCCATGAATACTAAGGTTCATGACGATTGGTTTGAGCAAAATTATGAATGGTATAGAGCCATTTGGATTGAGTGTGCGGAAATGTTGGAGCATTACGGCTGGAAGTGGTGGAAAAGCCAGAAGCCAGACGTTGACCAGGTGAAAATGGAGCTAGTCGATATCTTCCATTTTGGATTAAGCTCTCGAATTGACGGTAAGCTGTCATTTTATGAAATCGCTGAGGAGCTGGCGAATGAGATGTCAGAGCCACAGGTAAAAGATGACTTCAAGCAAACGCTAGAAGTACTGGCAGGACAGGCCGTTATGTATCAGCATTTTGATGGAGCCAGCTTTGCCGGCTGTATGCAGCAAATCGAGATGCCATTTGATGACTTATTTAAAAGTTATGTTGGGAAAAATACATTAAACTTTTTTCGTCAGGATATGGGCTATAAAGAAGGCACTTATATTAAAGAATGGTATGGCAAAGAAGATAATGAAGTCTTAGTTGAAATTTTACATAAACTGGATGCGGAAGAGGATGACTTTAAGCATCTGGTCTATCAAGGTTTGGCGGATAATTATCCTCGACCAGAATAATAAAAGAGGTTCGTATGTCTGAAGGCGGTTATAAAGTTGTATTAAAGGGTTACGGTAATGCGGATGAAGGAAAGCTCAATATTGAACAAAAGCTAGCAGAGTTGTTTAATATCGATCAGAAAGTGGCTAAAAAGCTGCTAGAAGTTTCAAGTAAGTCGCCACGTGATGTCAAAGTTAACGTTAACAGCGAAACTGCAGAGCGCTATTTAAAGGCCCTAAAGGCTACGGGTGCTGAAGGAGAAGTGCTTGATACCCGTTTTGACTTTAGTCATTTATCGCTTGAGTAATATATTCTTTTATGGAAATTGATACGGATATATTTAAGCAAATAAAAAACGCCAAGTGCGTGACCATTCTTACTGGCGCCGGAGTCTCTGCAGAATCCGGCGTTGCAACTTTTAGAGCCTACAAAGATGAAACGAAAGAAAGTTTATGGAGCCAATACGATCCACAAAAGATGGCCAGTATTGAAGGCTTTCTGGAAAATCCAAATCGCGTGTGGCAGTGGTATCAATGGCGCCGCAGTGAACTTAAAACTAAAGAACCAAACGCCGCGCACACAGCAATTGCCAAGTGGCAGCAAAGCAATTCGCAAAACGTTACTCTGATAACCCAAAATGTTGACGGTTTACATCAGGCTGGTGGTTCAAAAGAGGTTACTGAACTGCATGGCAATATCTGGGGTAACCATTGCCTCCAGTGCCGTGTTCGCTACAAAGAAGACGTCGAAGGCATTGAGCAAGTCATTGAGTGCCCCGAGTGTGGGGGACAAATTCGTCCTTCCGTAGTCTGGTTTGGCGAAGCCTTACCTGAGAAAGCTTGGCGTGATGCAGAAAGGGCTACGTATTCCTGTGATGTTTTTTTATCTGTAGGAACATCGAGTCAAGTCTATCCTGCGGCTGGTCTCGCCACTATGGCTAAAAGTCAGGGAGCGACGGTAATAGAAATAAACCCAGACCCAACTGAGAGTTCTGTGGTGGATTACTACTTTAAAGGGATATCTTCTGAGTTCTTCGAGCATATGTGTTGATGATAAAAGTTATTAATTCTGACAAGTGCGTAACACTTATAAAGTAAAAAAAAACAATAAAGTTTAATCAAGTTAACTTCATATTTTAAGATGAAATTCTCTTAAGTTTGGAATTCCTTATTCAACTATCGGTTGAGATAATATCCAGAGACTGAGCATGGTATATCCAATCATTAGAAATAGCATTGGGATTTGACTCATAAGTGTTTGCTTGTGGTTTTGATATATCTTTATTGCTGAATAATGAGCCAATACAACAGCGATAACATGACCAATTATGATGGCATAAATAGAAATGAACCATACTGTTTTAGCGTTGATCACTCCAATATCCATAGCATAATTTGCGGTGCCGAAAATATCCCAGCCATAACCGAAAGGATCTGATATGAGAGGGATGATTTGCTGTCCTGCAATCATCAAATAAAAAATATAATGGGCAATGTGGTATGCCAGAGCAATCGGAACTAGTGATAGTACATAATGTCCGGCTGCTATGGATAAAGGCATCCTCTCTCCACCAGCTTTAACGCTGATAAAACAAAATAGTAAGAACACTCCTAATAGTACACACGGTAAAGTGAGCAGTGCCAAGCTTTTGACCAGCATAATAATGTCTATACCACTTGCTTGTAACTCTATAAGTAACGGTCTTAAAAGTTGATTCTCAGCAATAAAGTTTAGCAAGTCTTTCCATAACGGCGTCTCTAAAATTCCATCAAAAGATACTGTTGAAAGCAGTAAAACTACAAAGCACGTTTCGGATAAATGCAATGGTTTATCATGCGTTAAACCTGCGCCTGGTAGTCTTAATTGCACTTTGTTACTTTCAGTATTTAGCAAAGAAAACCTGCCGAATAATTTATAAAAATGGGTAAACAGGTCTCCATGACGTAGCCAGTTACCAACTCCGAAAATCGCCATGCCAAGCCAACTATAAAAGCTATACATCAGAATGAGCCAGAAGAGTACCTGCGGAGTTTCCGGGCCCTGTGCAATCAGCTCTAACCAGGCAAAAATAATAAAAGCAATAACGACAGGCCAGGCGCCTAACTGTTTTGGGTAGGGACGACGGGTATCCTTATCAAAGAAATGACTCCATAGAGCCAGCGTTCTCCACGGATTAAGAGCTGGCCATAAGTTAGCGACCAGCGCCACGATAAAGGTTAGTCCAACCCACCATATTACCCAGACGAAAGTTGGTGAGAAGTTTTCGAAGGTATTGTTTTTGCCAAAGTAGGCCGTGATTAAAGTGACTGCAAATAAAAAAACACCCATTAATTGGAGAATATATTTAGTAATCTTTCGACTTAAAGAGCCGCGGGGAAGAAGCCATTTTAATTCTGTCCGAGGAGATAGTTTTGTCCGTGCCGACTGGCGAATAAACAGTGCGGCAATTACAAAAGAGACAAACACGACTACAGCGGCTGAAGTTAAATACATAGTCAACGGTAGCGGTAGGTCGTAACGCTCCCCGAATGAATGAGCCTGTACGGAATTAATGATTGCAAAGCAGCAGCATATGAGAAGTAAAAATGTGCTATTCCGTATAGCACTCAGGTGTTTCATTGTGGATAAATCTCTATGTAAAACAGCGCGCCATGACTGTCATTTCCGTGAGTGTCGTGTCGTGTCACTGAAAAGCGACCGGCAACTTTAGCATCGAAAGCGAGCCGGCTGGGTACGCCCGCTTCAAGGGATAGTTTTATGTCGTAGCCATGTAGGTGAATCTCCATGGCTTGATCCGACTTAATGTCAACAGCAACTGTGCCCCCTTGATCAAACCTTAACGTAGTTCCGCCTTCAACTTCTCCGTTCGTTATGATGACTTGCTGGACTGTAGTTTTATGGCTTTCGGCATAAGCTTTAAATGCTGTTAAACCAAACAGAAATAGCAGAGCGATTAGACGTCCTGTAAAAAAAATTGACTGTTTCATTTATGTCATTCTCCATTGAACATAATGGTTAAAATGTATACATAATCAACTTTCATTCTAGCAAAGCGTTGTACAATTATTAACCGATTTGAAGTGGGTTAACAAGGAGGAAGTTATGTCACGGTTTGTTACGCTATTCTTCATGGTATTTTTCGGCTTAGTAGCAACGTCGAGCCGAGGAGAAATTTTAGCTCTGGTTAATTACGAAAGTAAGCCTGCAGATTCTCTAAAATCTCTAAAACTTACTGGTCCACAACAAAGGGAGGAAGGAATTGCGGTCGTGGACGTGGATCCTGACTCTGACGCTTTTGGACAAATTTTGATGGATATACCACTGCCACCAGATCTGGTTGCGCATCATATCTTCTACGATAAAACAATGAGTAAAGCCTACATTACCGCGCTGGGTAGAGGAAATGAATTAAGAGTTATGAATCTTAAAGAGTTTCCATATCGCCTGAAGGTTATCAATGTGGATAATTGCAAAGTCGGAGAGGATGTTGTTTTCTCAGACGATAATAGTCGGTGGTATCTAACCTGTATGGGATCGGATCGCGTCTATGTTGGTGATGTGAAATCTGATGAAGTGATGGCTGAGTTAAGAACGCCAGAACCTTACCCGCATGGTATCGCAATCAATAATGATATAGACCGCATATTAGTGACGAGTACTGTTAGTCCTGATATGACAAAAGCGGGAGACCATATTTCTGTATTTGAGGCGAGTACAAATCAACCCTTGGGAGCAATTAAGGTTTCGAACAAGGAATCCCCAGCCGGTGAAGCTCCGGTAGAAGTGTTGTTTGTGCCAAAGAGCAAACCTGCCGTTGCTTATGTTACTAACATGCAGGGAGGGACTTTATGGACCTTAACCTGGAATGAAGATAAGCAAGACTTTGATGCGGCTGAAGTTTTTGATTTTGCCTCAGAAGAAGCGGCCATGCCCCTTGAAATTTATTTCAGCGATGATGCAAAGAAGATGTATGTAACCACGGCAAAACCGGGCAAGGTGCATGTGTTTGATATTGCCGGGAAGGTTAATGAGCCAAAGCTCTTAAAAACTTACAGTACTGCTGAAGGTGCTCACCACATCGCGTTTACTAAGGATGGTAAGTTGGGATTCGTTCAGAACTCTTTACTGAACTTGCCAGGAATGAGTGATGGTGAAATTACGGTCGTCGATATGGAAAACAACATAGTGACGCATCGCATCGACACATTTAAAGAAAAAGGCTTTAATCCAAACTGTATAGTGTTGCTACCTGAGTGGAATCATTTGGCAGGACATTAGAGTAAACTGGCGGCTCATAAGAGCCGCCTTGTTTTCAGAAATGGCTTTAATCAACCAAGTTGAATTCGTCTTTTAGTATTTGGATGATTTCTGCTTTCGGGTTGTCTGACAGCTCTATTTTCTGGCCAGTAATTTTTTCAGCAATGCCAATGTAAGTTTTAGATACACCCATCAAAGCTTCTGTAGGTAGTGCATTATCGCGAGCGAGTGCCTGTCGTTCGTCCATACGATCTTTATTTAGCAGAATGTCTGGGTCTTCGAAGTGATTCAATAGGAACTGACGAAAACCTTCTTTTGAGTTTTCCACTACGGTGCCGTTTTTACGAAATGCTGGTCCGTCCCAGATGCGTGATGAGTCAGGTGTACCGACTTCATCCATGTAAATGAGCTTCTCTTTACCTGATTTGTCTTTCACATAGCCAAACTCAAATTTCGTATCGACAAACATTTGGTCCAGCTTTTCTAACTCTGAACTAATTACCTTGAAGCCGTCTTTTAATAGCTTTTCATACAGGTCTATGTGTTCCTTGCTACGGAACTGGAAAGCTTCGTAGTTTTCTTCTATATTCTGACGAGTGATGTTGACGTCATCTGCTTCAGGAACTCCAGGTATGCCTTTCAATATCCCTTTGGTGGAAGGTGTGATTAATAGTTCATCCAGCTTTTGGTTTTTTTCTAAACCATCAGGAAGGCGAATGCCGCAGAACTCGCGCTCACCTTTTTCGTAGGCACGCCACATTGATCCTGTAATGTATTGTCGTGCAATTGCCTCAATTTTTACTGGTTTTGCCTTTTGTACAATCCACACGAACGGATGTGGGATCTCCAGTATATGACTGTCCGCCAGACCGTTCTCACGGAAGAGTTTAAACCAGTGGTTTGAGATAGCATTCAATGCAGCACCTTTGCCAGGGACGCCGTCCATACCATCTTCACCGTGCCAGATAGCATCAAAAGCAGAAATACGGTCACTAATGACCAATATAGCTAGCGGCGCATTGGCTGCTACGTCATAACCACGCTCCCTGATCAAGCGGGCGCTATCTTCTTCTGTTAACCAGTAAACAGAGCGAACTTTACCGCTGTGGACCGGTTGGTTTGTTCGGATCGGCAGGTCATCATTTACGGCTAAAACTTTATCAGCAATGCTCATGAATTATCCTATTATCTCATGCAATTAAACTCAAAGAGTGACGGTGCCATCTATAACACCGGATCTAGGAGCGCAATGATACCAGAATTCGTGAATTTGACCACGTATTGTATATGTTTTGCGCAATTTTACGGGATCTTATGGGTCTAAATTTTAAGTTGCAGAATTTCTGATGTATAGTGTTAAAAGCGTGAAAAATCATTAATTTATTGATTCATATTCTTTTTATAGAAATGGGAGCCCATGATGAGCGACAAGGTTATAGATTGTAAGAAGTCATTATCCGTTGGTGGAAAGGACTTCGACATTTGGAGCCTGAAAGATCTAGAGGCACAAGGCCATGATATTAAAAAAATGCCTTTTTCGATTCGGATTTTACTTGAGAATGCACTGAGAAATCATGATGGGCTGGCGGTAAACAGCGATCATGTTGATACTCTTTTACAGTGGAAGCCGAACCCAGAGAAGAAAGAAGTTCCATACAAGCCTGCTCGGGTGCTAATGCAGGACTTTACAGGTGTACCTGCGGTCGTTGATTTGGCTTCGGTTCGAGCTGAGGCAAGCAACCATGGTGTCGACGGACAGAAGGTTAACCCACTGATTCCAGTAGACCTGGTTATTGACCACTCGGTTCAGGTCGACTTTTACGGTGACAAAGAGTCACTGGATAAGAATATTAAAATTGAATATGAGCGTAACCAGGAGCGCTATCAGTTCCTGAAGTGGGCTCAGACGGCTTTCAATAACTTTACCGTTGTTCCTCCGGGCATGGGAATTTGCCACCAGGTGAACTTGGAATACCTAGCACAAGGTGTCGTTGAGCGTGATGGTGCTTTATTCCCGGATACTTTGGTTGGTACGGACTCACATACACCAATGGTTAATGGTATTGGTGTTGTGGGCTGGGGTGTTGGTGGTATTGAAGCCGAGGCGGCGATTTTAGGTCAGCCTATCTTCTTCCTATTACCAGAGGTTGTTGGTTTAAAACTTACGGGTAAGTTACCAATAGGCACTACTGCTACAGATATGGTATTAACCATTACCGAACTGCTGCGTAAGCATGGGGTTGTTGGCAAGTTTGTAGAGGTCTTTGGTGAAGGTTTAGATAATTTAACGGTAACTGACCGTGCGACAATTTCAAACATGTCGCCTGAGTTTGGTTGTACCGTAACTTATTTCCCGATTGACGACCGTACGCTGGACTACATGCGCGATACGAATCGCAGCGAAGAAACGATTAAGCGTGTTGAGGCCTATACTAAAAACAACATGCTATGGCGTGAAAATGAAGGTGATATTGAATACAGCAGTGTGGTTGAGCTGGACCTAGGCACAGTGGTTCCAACTGCCTCAGGTCCAAAGCGCCCACAGGATAAAATTGCTGTCAGCAACATGAAGGCACAGTTTAAGTCGCTGATGGAGCTGAACTATGGCCGAGGTTACCAGCCATTGGAAGACCGCAGTCCTGATGATAATGATAATGGACTAATAAAAACGATTAAGGTTGATGATAAAGACAGCAATCAAGATTATGAGTTGCACGATGGTTCAATCTCGATCGCGGCTATCACATCTTGTACCAATACTTCGAACCCAAGTGTGATGATAGGTGCTGGTTTAGTAGCTAAAAAAGCGAACGAGTTGGGTCTGACGGTTAAGCCCTGGGTTAAAACATCTTTGGCTCCAGGCTCAAAAGTCGTGACCGATTATCTGGAACACTCGGGTCTGCTGGATGATCTGGAAGCGTTGGATTTCTTCCTGGTGGGTTATGGCTGTACCTCATGTATTGGTAACTCTGGTCCTTTGCCGGATGCCGTGGGTAAAGCGGTAAAAGAAAACGACCTGGTCGTTGCATCAGTCCTATCGGGCAACCGAAACTTCGAAGCTCGGGTTCACCCTGACGTAAAGATGAATTTCTTAATGTCACCAATGCTGGTGGTGGTTTATGCGCTGGCTGGCCGTGTTGATATCGACTTTGATAACGAACCGGTAGCTCATACGCCTGATGGTAAAGCGATTTACTTTAAAGATCTGTGGCCAAGTAATGAAGAGATCGAAGAGGTTATGAATAAGGTTCTGACTCCTGCTGATTTCGCTAAGAACTATGGCAAAATTTTTGATGGTAATGAGCAGTGGCGTGACATGGAGGTATCTACAGATAAAGTTTATCAATGGGATGACTCCTCAACTTATATCAAGCAGGCGCCCTTCTTCCAGGGATTAAAACCGGAAGTTGAGCAGCCAAAGGATATCGAGGACGCGAATGTGTTGCTGAAACTGGGAGACTCGATAACCACCGACCACATTTCACCTGCGGGTGGATTCTCCGAAGATAGCCCTGCAGGTAAGTATCTTACCGGACGCGGAATCGAGCCACGCATGTTCAACTCATACGGTTCTCGCCGTGGTAACGATGAAGTCATGGTGCGTGGTACTTTCGCGAACGTCCGTATTAAAAACCAGTTGGTCGATAAAGAGGGTGGCTATACCCGCTATATCCCAACTGGCGATACCATGACTGTTTTTGATGCTTCTCAAAAGTATCAGGCAGAAGGTACGCCACTGATTGTTCTGGCGGGTAAAGAATATGGTAGTGGTTCATCTCGAGATTGGGCGGCCAAAGGTACGACTCTGTTAGGCATCAAAGCAGTTATCGCTGAAAGCTATGAGCGTATTCACCGCAGTAACCTCGTGGGTATGGGCGTCATGCCACTGGAGTTTGTTGATGGTCAGGATGCTGAGTCACTGGGATTGAGCGGTGATGAAAGCTTTACCATCAAAGGCATTTCAGATGGCCTCGAAGTGAATCAGATGTTGGATGTAGAAGCCAAGGATAGTAGCGGCAAGACAACTAACTTTAAGGTTCGCTCCCGTCTAGACTCCAAGGTTGAGCTGGAGTACTACAAAAACGGCGGTATTTTGCATTACGTACTGAGAAACTTTATTAACAAAGGGTAATCTAGCGTAATGTCAAAACAATCTACTGTTGAGCAGGTCTACGAGGCAATCAACAGTGGTGACGATGGTCGGGTCTGCAAAGATATTCCTGAGCAGGCCTGCGACCATCAGCCCAAAAACGTTACAACCCATATCGTCTCTCTGGCATCTACCAAGGTGGCGGATGGGCTTATCGATCCAAAGCTGATTCTCAGTTGGTTACTTTCTACTTTAGGCGCCTCAACTTTTCTGGTTGGTTTGTTAGTTCCGATTCGAGAGGCTGGTGCTTTGCTACCACAGCTCTTTACAGCCGGGGCTTTACGACAACTGCCTCAACGTAAATGGGCCTGGGCTCTGGGCAGTCTGGTACAGGGCATCTCTGTTGTTGGAATGGTGCTGAGCGCTCTATTTATGGAGGGCACTTCGGCTGGTATCAGTATCCTGGTTTTACTGGGAGTACTCGCCATCGCTCGAAGTGTCTGCTCTGTCTCCTATAAAGATGTTTTAGGTAAGACTGTTTCAAAATCAATGCGTGGCAAAGTTACCGGGATGGCTGCTTCTATTGCTTCTGCAGCAGTAATTCTTTTTGGTGTGGCCCTGGCTTCTGGTTTTTTTGAACGAATGGATATTGTTCTTATCGCCCTGGGTTTAGCTGCGACATTGTGGATCTTCGCCAGTATCATGTTTACCCAGTTGGAAGAGACTCCCGGTTCAACGGAAGGGGGTGGCAATCCATTGACGGTGGCAAAGGAGAACTTAACGTTGCTGATCAAGGACAGACAACTGGTTCGATTTATAATTGTTCGCGCTCTGTTAATAGCGACTGCATTGGCACCGCCGTTTATGGTTACCTTAAATGGCAGCGATGACTTATCGAAACTGGACTCTATACTGGGTGGGTTGGGAGCACTAGTTCTTGCGTCTGCTCTGGCGAGCTTTCTCAGTAGCTATGTATGGGGCTGGCTGGCCGACAAATCCAGTCGTAAAGTACTGCTACTCTCTTCGTTTGTCGCGATGTTAGCGCTTGGAGCTACTGCTTTATTAGGTCAACTTGAACTTATTGGTCAAGGCTTATTATTGCCTGCTTTATTGTTTGTACTGATGATTGCATATCATGGCGTTCGTCTAGGCCGATCTACTCATCTTGTTGATATGGCTACCGCGGAGAATCGCGCAGCCTATACAGCACTCTCCAACACTATCATCGGAATTATTTTATTAACCGGAGTTGGCTTTAGCGCCATTGCACAATACTTTGGTAATGTAGCCGTTCTGGCTGTAATGGCTGTCATGTGTCTGCTGGCAGGCATATTGGCAACTGGCCTTAGGGAAGTGCAGCAAGTCCCATAATCCCATAGTAGCAGGGAGGGGCTGTAACTTGTTATCGCTGAGAGTATAATGCGCTGCAAACTCCTAGCTCCACGGCTTATGCCATGAATTATCTCAATTTCGTCAAAAGTAACAAGTACTTGCTTTTGTTCGGATTTCTCTGCGTATTTATTGGAAACCTAGGGCAGACTTTCTTTATTTCACTGTTCAATAAGGATTTGATCAGCAACCTTCTGCTGGAAAAGGATAATTTAAGCCTAGTCTATTCTATCGCAACCCTCATCAGTGGTTTTACCATCTTCTTTGTCGGTGCCAAAATCGATGACATTGAGGTCAAAAAATTTACCATCATCGTTATCACAGGCTTGATTGCATCTTGCCTGCTGTTTGCCAACAGCAATACCCTCTTCATGCTGTTCTTTTCGTATTTAGGCATTCGATTATGCGGCCAGGGTTTGATGACGCATATCGCAGTCACAACATTGATGCGCTATATCCCTCAACACCGAGGTAAGGCAGTTAGTCTTGCACTTCAGGGGATGGCATTCGGTGAGATGGTCATGCCGGCCATCGCAGTCAATCTACTCAAAAATCATGGCCATACTGCGAGCTGGCACGGCTATGCACTTTTCGCCTTGTTGCTGGTGTTTCCTCTGATGATGTGGCTTCTCAAGAAAGCTGATCTAGTACCTGTACATAAGACCTCGGGGGGCGCTGATGAAGAAAGTATGACTAAGGACTGGTCACGCTCGCAGGTGATGTCTGACTGGCGTTTCTGGTTAATATTGCCTGCTATTATAGGCCCAGCATTTTTAATTACCGGCATATTTTTTCATCAAACATTGTTAATTGATGGAAAGGGCTGGAGTATGGAGTGGTTGTCTTATGGACTCATGCTATATGGGTTCATACATTTTTTAGGGGCTGTTCTAACTGGCCCATTAGTCGACAAATCTCACCCCAGAGTCTACATGAGATGGTATCTGTTACCGTTGGTGTTAGGCATGATTTGTCTCTATGTGGGTCAAACAGAAACTTGGCTGTTGGCTTTTATGTTTCTTGCAGGATTAACAGTAGCTTCCAGTGGCCCAGTGATAAACTCTTTTTATGCAGATGTTTTTGGTAGTACGCACTTAGGTGCGATCAGGGCCCTGGTGTCTGCAACTATGATCATCTCAACAGGTGTAGCTCCTTATCTGTTCTCTTTATTCGATACGATTGGAAGTTTTTTAACATTCGCCATAGGGTATGGAGTAATTGCTTCGTTGATAATCCAGAAAAAGTTATTGGCTGAAAAATCTTAGACATAAAAAAAGCGCTCAGGAGAGCGCTTTTATATTTCGCATCCGCATTTTATTGCTGAGACAGGAACTTATGAACATTTTCCTTATGAAAGTTTACCTGCGCAATACAAAGCTCGATGGATTCAATACTTTGCTTATAAGTACGTGGCGCTCCAGCCAAATTATCAACTATAGGCTTAAAGAACTTTTTGAAGTCCCGTTTCATGGGTTGTGAGCAGAAATACTGACCTACAACCGGTAAACGGTTTTGCCCAAATGGGGGGATGCGAGACTTAACTCCCTCTATATTATTTTTAAACCATTGCCACATAGCCGGTTGAAGATCTTCGTCTTTCAACTGACCCATCATAATAGAGTAGATTTCATTATCTCTTAAGGATTCTGATAGGATCAGCTCCCTTAACTCTTCGGCATATTTCGGATCTTTAACCGCACCGAGACCACCAAGAAGTCGGCCTCGAACCGTACCATCATTGGATGATTCAAGAAGCATTCTTAAATGCTTAGCAAACGGTGTACCCAAGTCTTCAGTGGCGACTTGAAGTGCAGTACCAATAACGTTGCTGTCAGCAAGCTCTGGGTGAATATTACCGTCTTTCTGGTATCCCGTGTAAGCCACAGCCATATCCGTTAGATACTGTCTTACTGCTTTGTCTTCACCCTCGTTAGCTAGAAAGTTAATAAGATCATTTCGAAGTTTGATGGTATTCACCGCATCACCTTTACTATTTTCTAGCCCCAACTCTGTCAGGCGCTGACCATAAAGATCTCTGTTTAACTTTGCCAGCTTTTCTTTTTCCCCATCGCTTTGAGTAACTTCATGATAGACAAAGCTAAATAATTTACTTGGGCCCATAACTGTGGCAGCTGATTCAGAAGCAATAATTTTGGGCGCTATTTCTACCAAATCACTAAAGGTTAATTTACCTGCATTTATCGCACCCTGCAGGCTATTGTTCATCGACATCAACTCACGAGTATTAAGCTCATTTTTATTATTCAGTAATGACTGCCAGCCGTCATGCGACATGCTGAAGCGATAATAACCAGCACCATTAGCGTTTGGCATGATGTATTCAGGACAGCCTTTTTCTGGAAGATCAATGATCTCCTGTTTGTCTTCCAACACTTCACAAAGTTGGTGTTGGCTATCATCAATAGTGTATTTAAAACATGCTGGCACTTTCCATGTTTGTTCAGTGGTTCCTTTCGAGCCAAGCGGTAGGTAACGCGACTGAGCGATGGTCAGACTAGCCTGCTTATCATCGTTGCAGGATAGCTCAACGTTTAAATGTGGGATCCCAGGCTGCTCAAGGAAACTGTTAAAAGCATCCTTAATCGTGTTCAAAGGTACCTTTGGTGATTTTTCGCCGATGGCCGTGATAAAGTCTTGTGCTGTAGCATTACCAAATTCGAACTTACGCATATAGTGCTGTATGCCTGCACGGAAGTTTTCTGCACCTAAAAAAGCTTCTAGCATGCTTAAAACACCGCCACCCTTAGAATAAGTGATACCATCGAATGCAGATTGAATGTCGTGGTTACTTTTAATTGGCTGACGAATTTGGCGTGCACTGATTAAGCTATCCGAGCTCATTACTCCAAGAGAGCGTTCCAGTAAAGCCTGTCTAAACTTTTGTTCTGGATAAATATTGTTATTGGAAACATGCGCCATCCATGTAGCAAAGGCTTCGTTTAACCAAATATCATCCCACCATACTGGGGTGACCAGATTACCAAACCACTGGTGAGCTAACTCATGAGCGTGGACATTCATATAAGCACGCTTCTGGCTTAGTGAGATAGTATTATCAAATAATAGCAATTGCTCCCGGTAAGTAATTAGGCCCGCATTTTCCATAGCCCCTGCATTAAAGTCTGGCACAGCGACAATATCCAGCTTTTTATACGGGTATGGGATCTGAAAGTATTCTTCCAGTGAGTTTAAAATGTCCTTTGTATTTTTTAGGGCATAGGTTAAACGGTGCCCCTTTCCTTTTGTTGCGATACCACGTAGAGGGATTGTTCTCTTTCTAACTTCAGTTTCTGGAATGTCTTGCCACTCAACTACATCAAAATCACCAACTGCGAAAGCAACGAGATAGGTTGGTAGTGGCTTTGATTTTGCAAAGACAATTTTTTTCCACCCATTACCCAGGTCTGTTTCTGAAATAGCAGGAGTGCTGGTAAAGGCTTTATGATCGTTACGTACTGTCATGGTGTAGGAAAATGGAACTTTAAACGCCGGTTCATCAAAACTTGGAAAAGCTAACCGGGCCGCGGTGGCTTCGAACTGAGTAAAGGCATAATTTAATTCTCCGTCCTTTACTCGATACAATCCTTCCAGCGCCTCGTTGAATGGGGCCTCATACTCGATCCTTAATACAGCACTGGCAGTTGTTATTACTCTGTCAAAGCTAAGCTTAACCACGCCGGTATCATCCACTTGCTCATACTGACCTTGGATAGGCGGTTGCTCAAAGGGGGTGACAGTGACATTAATTGGTTTTATATCCTTACCATGCAGCCAAATATGCTTCGTTGGCATGTTCAGCTTAAGTTTGATGGTAACAGTACCCGAAAAAGTTGGTTTGTCAGGATCAACTTTGAGTTGAACATCATATTCCGTAGGGGCAATACTTTCAGGTAAGCGGCCTGTTGGAGCCTTTTCAGGGTAGTCTGACTCTGCAAGCGCCTGTTCAGTTTCTTGATCAATTACATGCTGATTTTCTGACTGTTGCTGCGCTAGTGACTGGATAACCTTTGTGTTGGAACCTTCATCATTTTCTTTCTTGTTATCATTTTGTTCACAGGCTACCAACGCGAGTAATAGTAAGGTACTGGTCAGTGCTATTTTCTTCATATTATTGCCTTTTCCTCCTAAGTTGAACATAGCATACACGGTTTAAGGTGAATTATTAATAGGGATGGAGGGGGGGAGAAATATCCTGTTACATTTATAAAGATAGAATTTAGAGTGATACCTCGACGAAATATTTACACTGTGTGCGCTAAAATTCTATAAGATTTCCATAAGTATAGAATTATTTTTTAATATCAACAGGTTAGATGCGACTTAATTATGAGCAGTAAAAAGAAAAATCTTTGGCTATCTATGATTTTGCCCTTAGCAATACTGATTGTTGTCATCGTGACGATAAATATTATGCTTAGCAATAAGCCAAAAGCTTTCAACCGTAAGCCTCCAGAGCGGGTTGAGACTGTAGATGTAGATGCCATTAAATATACTGATTATCAGGTATTTATAGACTCCTACGGTAATATTGAAGCATCAACTTCGAGTGAGCTGGTGGCTCAAGTATCTGGCCAAGTTGTTTCCGTGGCGGAAAACTTTGAAACTGGTCTGCCCATCGAAAAAGGGCAGGAGCTTCTAAAGATCGATGATAGAGATTTTCAGATTGAAGTACGTATCGCCAGGGCTGAAGTTGCGAATGCCCGTTTGACACTCAATGAAGAAAGGGCCATGGCTGAGCAGGCACTTAAGGATTGGAAAAAAATCAATCCTGATAAAAAAGCTAACGCATTGGTATTGAGAGAGCCCCAATTAGCATCGGCACAAGCAAAACTGGATGCTGCTATTGCAAGGCTGGAAAAAGCAAAGCTTGAGCTGGAGCGGACAACGGTAATTGCACCATATGATGGTTATATCGTTCGTCGCATGGTTAGCCAAGGCGAGTCAGTAAATACAAACACGCCTGTGGCAAGAATATTTGCCAGTAATTCACTTGAGGTAAGGTTGCCGGTACCGAGCAATAAAGTACAGTTTTTGAAAGAACCAGATGGTAAAGCTCAGGTCAAGCTGCAAGCCGACTTTGCTGGAAGTAACAAAACCTGGATTGTTCCGGTTGATAGAAGCGACAGTGTGATTGATGAGCAAACCCGCCAGTGGTACATCACCGCTAAACTCCCGGCTGACTTCCTAGAAAAAAATCCCAGGGTCAAAGTGGGTCAATTCGTTAGTGCAGAAATTGAAGGCCGTTTACTTAAGGATATAGTGCTAGTCCCTTCACGGGTTTTAACAGCTGACGATAAAGTATTTATTTACAAAGATGACGCAGTATATCGTCGTGATATAAAAATATTATGGCAAGATGATAAAAATACCATTGTTGCTCCTCTGGCGTCTGACCCTGGTCTCGATCAAGGGCAGTTACTAGTGACTTCAAAGCTGACTTTTGTCGCGGATGGAGCTAAAGCAAAATTAAAAGAGCCAGTGGCTGAATCAAAAGAAATAGCAACGGATAAACCGTTTGTTTCTTCAGCCGCAGTAGTGGAGTAATAACATGATTAGTTGGTTTGCACGAAACCCTGTCGCCGCTAATTTGTTGATGATAGTTATCCTAATCGCTGGTGCTTTTACAATGTGGCAGCGAGTTACTGTGGAGCGTTTCCCTAGTATTGAGTATGACTACATTAACGTTGTGGTTCCATTTCGCGGAGCGACACCAGAAGAAGTTGAGCAAACAGTTTCTACCCGGATTGAGGAAGCCGTATACGATCTTGAGGGGATAAAGGAACTTTCCTCTACCTCATCGGAAGGTGCAGGCCGCGTTAGCATTGAGGTAGATGAGGGCTACAACGTCAAAGATGTTTTAGACCAGGTAAAAAGTCGAGTCGATGCTTTAAACACTTTACCCCTGGAGGCTGAAAAGCCGATTATTTCGCAGTCAATTAGACGCCGTGAAGCAATCAGTGTAGTTATCAGTGGTGAGCTACCTGAAAAGGAATTACGTCGTTATGCCGAGATTATAGAGCAGGAAATCGCTTCTCAACCGGGTCTTTCTCAGATAGAGACATCCGGTGTCAGAGCTTATGAGATTGCTATTGAGTTCCGACAAGATCAACTTAATGAGTATAATCTGACTCTACAGGATATCGCCAATGCCGTTAATAACCGCTCTCTGGATTTATCTGCAGGGCAGGTTCGCTCTGATCGTGGCGAGATTTTGCTGCGACTTAAAGGCCAGTCTTACACTAGAGAAGACTTTACGAGGATTCCTGTTTTAACCAAAGAAGATGGAACAATTCTGGAGCTGGGAGATCTGGCAACAATCCGCGACGGATTTGAAGAAGAGAGCATTAATACAAGATTTGATGGTGAGCCATCTATTGAACTTGAGATATACCGTACTGGCACGCAGAGTACGATTGATGTATCAGAACGAGTTAAAGCATTTGTAGAAGCCAAACAAGACTCGTTACCGGCAGGAGTCAACCTTTCCGTATGGCGAGATCGCTCAGAAAGTTTAGAGGCTCGACTTAACACTCTGGTTACCAGCGCACTACAGGGCAGCTTGTTAGTGATATTGCTTTTGGCTTTATTCCTTCGACCGAGCATCGCTATGTGGGTTAGCCTGGGTATTCCGATTGCTTTCGCTGGCGGTATGGCTTTCATGCCCGAGCTTGGCATCAGTGTAAACTTAATCAGCCTTTTTGCTTTTATTCTCGTGCTGGGTATCGTAGTCGATGATGCAATTGTAACCGGTGAGAATATTTATAATCATCTCAATAGAGGAGAAGCTCCTTTAGATGCAGCAATAAAAGGTACTAAGGAAGTAGCTGTCCCTGTAACCTTTGGTGTTATTACTACCATGGTGGCTTTTCTACCACTAGCTTTCATGGGAGGCGGCTGGGGGGCCTTTTATTCTCAAATTCCATACATTGTCATTCCTGTTTTATTGTTCTCATTGGTAGAATCAAAGTTAATTTTGCCAGCCCACATCGGACACACTAAGGCGAAAAAGGATCTCAAAAAACCGAACAAAGTACTGGAATACCAGCAAAGGTTCGCAAAGGGATTTGAGAAGGGTATCCTCAAGTTTTATAAACCGATTCTGGCGTTTGTATTAGAGCGCTGGCAGCTAAGCCTGGCAATTTTTGTCGGCATACTATTACTGGTCCTTGCTACAGTTCAAAGTGGCATCACACGCTTTGTATTTTTCCCAAGAATTCAAAGTGAGTTAGCGCGGGCTACTTTGCAAATGCCTGAAGGAACGCCTTTCGAACTGACGGATTCATATATTGAGAGAATGACCGACGCTGCAATTAAACTTCAGGATAAGTATCGAAATGAGCAGGGTGAATCAGTTATCGAGCATATCTTCTCCTCAAGCGGAACCCTGTGGGGAAGTGACTCTGCTTCGTCCAGCAAGGGGCGGGTTATGTTTGAGATCATGCCACCTGAGCAACGAGAAAGCACCATTTCCAGTACACAGCTGGTAAGAGAGTGGCGAGAGCTAATAGGGCCACTGCCAGGAGTTGAAACCTTGACTTTCAGGGCAGAAATTGGTCGAAGCGGTGACCCTGTTGATGTACAGCTTCGAGGCTCTAACATTGCTAATCTGAACGCAGCGGCAAATGACGTGAAAGAAAAGCTTTCAAAAGTATCGGGTGTATTTGACATCGCAGATAGCTTCAGTAAAGGCAAGCAGGAAATCCAGTTCAAACTGAAGCCCCAGGCTGAAACGCTCGGACTTAGTCTAAGTGACTTAGCGAGACAGGTTAGAAGCGCTTATTTTGGTGTTGAAGTGCAGCGGATACAGCGTGGACGAGAAGATGTTCGTGTCATGCTGCGGTTAGCAAAAGAAGAACGCGGTAGTTTGGAAGGGTTAAACAGCTTGCTGATCAATACACCTTCTGGCGGGAAAATTCCTTTGTCTCAAGTGGCAGAATTATCCTTCGGCAAGAGCCCGGCGACTATTTATCGAATTGACCGTCAGCGTACACTTAATATTACTGCGGATGTTGATAAGGAAAATTCTGATATCGAAGCAATTAAACGACGTATCATAGCCGATGCGACGGATGTGGTTGCTAATTATCCAGGTGTCTCCTTTAGTTTGGAAGGAGAGGCTCGTGAACAGGAAGAGTCTAACAACAGCTTGATGGTTAGTTTGACGTTCGTTTTGTTTGCTATTTATATCTTGTTGGCGATTCCGTTTAAGTCCTACGCTCAGCCGTTTGTTGTAATGGTGGTGATACCATTTGGCGCGGCAATGGCAACAATTGGACACTGGATAATGGGAATGCCACTTTCCATCATGAGTATGATGGGTATGTTGGCACTGACCGGTGTGGTTGTGAATGACTCTCTGGTTCTAGTGGATTATATTAATCAGCAGCGACGCATCCATGGCGAAACTCTGAAAGAAGCTGTACTTCATGCAGGAGTCAGACGGTTACGCCCAGTGATGTTAACATCTTTCACTACGTTTGCAGGTTTAATGCCTCTGATCTTCGACAAATCAACGCAGGCCCAATTCCTGATCCCTATGGCGGTTTCTTTGGGCTTTGGTATCTTATTGTCGACAGTGATTACGTTGGTCTTAGTGCCTTTGATGTACTACAAGGCCGCTAATCTGAAGCATGCCGTTAAGCGGGGTTTGAGGTTATGATAAGAAAAGCGGAGCTATTAGCTCCGCTTTTGCTTTCACAGTTGGGGAAGTATTATGGGTTCGCCTGGTAGGCTTGGTCAATGTAAGGTTGTAATGGCTCAAACGGAGTGTATTGAGCATAACCCATAGGATCCTCATACTTAATTCTAAACTGGTGATCGGTAAAGCCATCCGGGAAGGTTTCAGTTTGAATTTCTAATCCTGCGGCCTTAAAAATTGAATAATCTTCAGAGGGGATTGGCGCTGGTACATTAATGATTCTTTCTCCATGGCCCATCCAATTAGTTTTGATTTTAAAGCCATCTCCGTTAAACTCGTCGAATGTAGCTCTTTGATATAGAGACAGAGTCATATCATCATCTTGATAGTTAAGTGATTCTACATCAGCAATAGTAACTGGCGTTACATCCCTTAAAATACCATTGGCATTAAATATATTTAGTCCCATAGAGTTATTTGGATCATTTAACTCAAAAGTCATTTCCACGACCTCAAGTTCGACACTTAAATCCGTACCGCCAGCGATTTTTTTTCCATTAGTGGTTACTTTGACCAAAACTTTACTGTAGACCCACGCATCGTTAACAATGGTCTTAAATACATCTGAACCGTTATAACTGTATGAGCCATCCACTTTTTGAAAGTTTTTAGCTACTAAGTTTGTTGCATTTGGGAAAACTAACTCGATTTCTTCCAGTTCTTGATCTGGTTGGTGAATTGAGCTAGATGTTTTGACCTTAATTTTTTCGATGCCATTAAGATCAAGGTTTGGATAGGGGACTGAAGACCCGCTCATTGGGAAGTAAGTTTCATACTCTGAGATTTCAGCCTGAGTAGTTTGGCCTAGTATTAATAATATGGTGGTTAGAAAAGCCAGAATAGCCTTCATTTTTATCTCCTTATTTATTGTTTTGTGTCCCAACTGTGAAAGCCGAGAAATGCTAGCACAGAAACAAAAACACAATCAATGAAAGATAAATTTGTGATGAAGAGATAATGCTATTAATGGAAATATACTAGTGTAAGAGATGTACCACATAACAATGCTCTATCTATAAATTACAAATATCTATTACGCTTAATAAATTTATAGGCTTCACAAATCATTCACGTTTTTTGTGACAGAATTCACATTATCCAGTGCACAGGAAGGCGCTTGTCACCCTTAACAGTATTTATCAAATTAAGAGAGGCTAAATGTCTTCTGTAAAAGATTTTATGTGGCGAACAGTCTGCATGCCCGATCTCCACCCGGATTTAAAAGGAGTAAGTTACAAGCTAAATCACTGGCCGGACTTCGGTAAAGTTGAATACATGCACGAACTCATCGATCTGTGTTCTTTGTTATCAATCACGTATTTATCCTATGAGCAATTAAAAGCTTTGACTCAATTTGATGATGACCTGCTCAGTCACTCTCTCAATACGCTAAAGGCATCAGGCTTATTACTGTTAGCGAGTAATACGGACAAAGTAGAGCTGACTCAACAGAAAACAACCCTGACAGACTTCCAGCGTAAGCTAATGGGTTTTATTCATAAAGCCTATCGCAAAGCTAAAGACAGTCAGGCGATCCTGGCACGGGAGGGCTCTTAATGTACCGTAAGTTGGTTGTCATTGGTGGTGTAGGTGCAGGGAAAAGTACCTTAATTCGAACCTTGAGCGAAATTGAAACGGTCGATACAGATGTTAAGACGAGCCAGGATATTGGTAAACCTGTTACAACGGTTGGTATTGACTATGGCCGTATAACTCTGGGGAAAGAGGAGGCTATAGGTCTCTATGGTGTACCCGGACAAGAGCGTTACTCCTTCATATGGGATATGGTCAAAGAAGATGTCTGGGGCTGCGCTCTTTTGTTAAACAGCAAGTCTATACCTAGCGCTGATAAGTTGTTCAGACTACTCAATGTATTTATCAATAATAAGCCCGACCTGCCCTTAGTTATCGGAGTTACGCACAGCGATATTATGTCGGTTGATTTTAATCAAATCAGGGCTGCGTTCTCGAGAAGAGGTCTAAACCCACCCATATTTTCAGTCGATGCTCGCAAAAAAGAAAGCTCATTATTGTTACTCCATACACTGATGAGCTTGCATACTGCTAAACACACTTTAGGTGATACTGCTGAATATGAATAAACAACATTTAGAGAATACCTTTGATGTATTTATAAACAAATATTTTGATCTAGAAATGATATCTCTATGTACAGCAGATGGCTTTGGAATTTTGCATAAATCAAAAGGCAAATCTGATGTGGAGTTGGATCGATTATCGGCTATTACAAGCTCGCTGGTATCTCTTGGCGATGCGAGCTCTAACCAAGTTATTGGGGGGGCCTTGAATTCAACCATTGTTGAAACTGATAACGGTAATTTATTAATAAAAAAAATAACTATGGCAGACAAGCCGTTAGTTTTGTCCATAGTAACTAGTAAGAAAATGTTGTTAGGTGAAGCTAACTACTTAATTGGTCAGTGCGAAAAAAGGTTAAGTGCTTCGTTCTGAATCATGATGAAAATTAATTTGAAAATATGAGGTAAAAAAATGTCAAATATTAACGAATCTTTAGATGCACTAATGTCAATCGATGGGGCTGTTGGTACTGCTGTAGTCGATTACGAGTCTGGTATGGTTTTAGGGACTCAAGGTGGTGGTGTTGACCTTGAATTAGCAGGAGCAGGTAATACCGAAGTAGTAAAAGCTAAAATGGCAACCATGGAATCTTTAGGAATTGAAGGTGATATTGAGGATATATTAATTACCCTGGATACGCAGTTACATATCATTCGTCCCACCCTCAATTTGAAAGGATTATTTATTTATCTGGTATTAGATAAAACAAAATCAAACCTTGCCCTGGCCCGTCGCAAAGTGCAGTCTATAGAGACCACCTTGGAAATTTAACGCACTTTGCAAGGGTCACTAAAAAAGCCGCTGGTGAATAGCCGGCGGTTTTTTTATAGGTGTTGTAGCTGATTAAGGTGAAGCGGAATAAGAGTAATGGTGGGTATAGTGATAACTGGCAGGACAACCATTACTTTAACTACTAATTGCAAAAAGTATCTTGTTAGCCTCTACCTTTTGCTTTTCCGTTACAGCCAACCATGCGAAGTTGAAGTTCTTTTTCGAAACTATCACCTGCTATCTGTCCATTTAGTGTTAGCAAGGAGTCTCCACAACGAGCTCCGGTTTGTTTTCCAGAGAACTTCACAAGTAAATCCATGTAACCATCTTCGTTAACGTCTGAAGTCGTTATAACCGACCCCGGTGCATTACCCAGTGTCAGTGAGTTAATATCTATTCTTGTCACATCGTTTGTACCTGAGCCAAGAAAAACTCCCAGTAGTGGTTTTGCGCTTCTTGGGTTAAGAACCCATGCGTTAAGGCTATAAAACTCCAGTGGTTCTGTTACCGGCTCAAGTGGCGGAACTTGTGAGCATGAAGATAATTCTGAACTGCCGCTAGAGGTAGTGACTGTGGCAGTAATATAGCGGCCTTCTGGAATAAGGTTTAAGGCTGGTGTTGAGAAGTTACCCTGGCCTGAGTTGTCACTATTACCGTTAATACATTGTAGATTAAACTCTGCATTAGAAAGTCCGGAAGGACAGCTTGTTGATACTGAAAGGCAGTAGCTTAATTCATTGTTGATAAATTCAGGATCGTTAAACTGACCTTTCAACAGTTGGGTGCCGTTATCGTTGACGACACTAACCGAAGGAGGGTTGGGCAGGTTATCTGTATTGATGTTATTGATAATTCCGTCATTTAGTAGGTCGATAGCTAAACCGGAATTCCCTACTAAGGAGTTACGTTCGAAAATATTGCCGGGTTGGGTCGCAGTAATTCCAGCGTTACCATTATTGCTATATTCGTTGAAAAGCAACTGCGCGCCGGTGCTTCCTTCAAGCAGGATGCCGTTAACTGCGTGTCCATTGACGGCGTTGGCCGAATAGATATTGTTGGAACCGTTAATGGACCATATTCCGTGCCCGGCAACTCCTCCAGTAACTACTGCGCCATTTCCGGATTGTCCATTCGAATCACCAATACGGTTATTAGCGATGGTAGAGTCTGAGAGAGCAACTAGATAGAAACCTGCATAAAAGCCATGACTGGTATTACCCTCAACCAATACTTCGGAGCCAGCAGCCCTAATTCCCACGCTACTTGTCCCTGTAGCCGCTGAATCATTCTCATCAAAGCCAATGATGTTATTACGAACAATACTTCCAATGTTCGTATCACCTGTAGATGATCCTGCTACGTCAATAGCAACGAAGGATGAGGTGTTGTAGACCCTATTATCTTCAATAATGCTATAACTATTTCTTGAGCTAACACCGGCCCCATCTCGTACTATGTTATTGCTAAACGTCTGGTTTTCTCCCTCAAGTACTAAACTTCTGAACCCAATAAACTCAATCCCTGAAATGATGGAGCCATCCCCACGCCACCGAAGATTATCGTTGCCACTTTGAATGGTTACTCCTGCTCCGCGCAACTCTAACGGTTGTTCAAATTCAAATGAGGAGACTTCTATGGTGCCATTGATGTTGGTCAGATCAATGATGTCGAATGTTGGGCTAAACTCGGCCTCAACAATAGCTGCCACGAAAGTACAAACTCCAGAGGTTGTTAGGCACTCTCCATCCCCAATGGTGTCGAACGATTCCTGTTCATTACTGGTTGAGTTAACGACAAAAGTTGCTGCTATACCTAACGAAGGTGTTAGTAATAGGAGTAAGATAATGGTTGGTGCAAAAGCCTTAAGGAGGCGGTGCTTGAGATAATAGGAACCTATATGAAGCGTCCTGCATAAAGTGGTAAAGGTTCTCATAACTGTCTCCTGAATCCATTCGGGACAGATCAGTGTACGGAAAATTCCGGCGCACATCAAGCAAATGACGCGACTCCTGCTTTCTGGAGGCTATTCTTTTAATTTGATTGTTATGAGATGGTGGGCCCGCCCCGACTTGAACGGGGGACCTGCCGATTATGAGTCGGATGCTCTAACCAACTGAGCTACGGGCCCTAATTAGGATGCACTAAAGCAGTGCTAAAAGTACTAACGGGCAGGAGTTTACGAGAAAACGCCTGCCCGTGCAATAATAAATCTGGAAAATTCCGATCTATTATAAGTTTTTGTTTTATAACTACTCGTCGATATAAGTACGTAGCTTCTCAGAACGACTTGGATGACGTAGTTTACGTAGCGCTTTAGCTTCGATCTGACGAATACGCTCACGGGTTACATCAAACTGTTTACCGACTTCTTCCAGGGTATGGTCGGTATTCATATCGATACCGAAACGCATCCGTAGAACTTTAGCCTCGCGAGCCGTTAAGCCAGCCAGAATTTCATCGGTTACTTCTTTCAAGCTTTCGCCAGTAGCCGCATCGACCGGTGAATCGATCGTAGAGTCCTCAATAAAGTCGCCCAGATGCGAATCTTCATCATCGCCAATTGGCGTCTCCATGGAGATCGGCTCTTTAGCAATCTTAAGAACTTTACGAATTTTATCTTCCGGCATGTCCATACGTTCTGCCAATTCTTCCGGCTGCGGCTCACGCCCCATTTCCTGAAGCATCTGGCGAGAAATCCGGTTCAACTTGTTAATCGTTTCGATCATGTGAACCGGAATACGAATGGTTCGTGCCTGGTCAGCGATGGAGCGAGTAATCGCCTGACGAATCCACCAGGTAGCATAGGTCGAGAATTTATAACCACGGCGGTATTCGAACTTATCGACAGCTTTCATCAAACCGATATTACCTTCCTGAATCAGATCCAGGAACTGTAAGCCTCGGTTGGTGTATTTCTTGGCGATAGAGATAACCAGACGCAAGTTTGCTTCAACCATCTCTTTTTTCGCACGACGTGCTTTTGCTTCACCAATCGACATTTCGCGGTTGGCTTCTTTAATTTCCAGCACGCTTAGATCGCAGCTTTCTTCGACCAGCTGCATTTTACGCTGGGCTTTACGGATCTCTTCTGCGTGCTCGGCTAGTACTTCTGAGTACTTACTCTTCTTAGCTAAATGGCCGTCCAACCACTCAGAATTGGTCTCCGCACCTGAGAAGGTTGTGATAAATGTTTTACGTGGCATACGAGCTTTACGTACCGCAAGGTGCATAATGTAGCGCTCTTGCTCACGGATACCATCCATCTTGGTACGTAGGTTTTGTACCAGATATTCAAACATACGTGGAGACAACTTCAGGTTCATGAAGTGCTCGCGCATGGCTTCGATCTGCTTTTGTGCAGACTTATGTTCACGGCCATAACGTTTGATTGCTTTAACAGTTTTATCGTACTGTTTTGCTAATTCAGAGAAGCGTTCCTCAGCTTCCTCAGGATCAGGACCTGTATCGACTTCTTCTGAATCGTCATCATCTTCATCGTCGTCAGTATCCGAATCAATGTCTTCATCTTCGTCATCAGAGTCTGCATTAGCGTTTGCAATCTGGGCTGCTTCCGACTCTTCTTGAACGAACTCAGCTTCTTCGCCATCAAGGAAACCTGTGACGATGTCAGTTAAACGAATAAATTCATTTTTATATTGCTCATATTCGTCAAGCAGGATACGGATAGTATCTGGGTAATTACCTATGGCGGTAAGTACCTGACGAATACCTTCTTCAATACGTTTAGCGATGTCGATTTCGCCTTCACGTGTTAGCAGCTCAACGCTACCCATTTCGCGCATGTACATACGGACAGGGTCTGTTGTGCGGCCAAATTCTCCGTCGACGCTGGCAAGAGCAGCAGCAGCTTCTTCTGCAGCTTCCTCGTCGGTAACGGATTCATCATTGATCAGCAGTTCATCAGCATCAGGAGTCGTTTCATAAACCTGGATACCCATGTCGTTAATCATGCGAATAATATCTTCGATCTGTTCAGGATCGACGATATCTGGCGGTAGGTGATCGTTAACTTCTGCGTAAGTTAAGAAACCTTGCTCTTTTCCTCGCGCGATGAGTAACTTTAATTGTGACTGCTGTGATTGTTGCGAATTCTCTGACATCTAGAATACCTTTGTAGTGATCACACCATTTAGCGATTAATAACCAGGGATCTGCAACCGTACAAATCCCATGCGGTTAGCGCATGGCGAACCGCAAATTATACAGAATAAGCCCCCATTTCAGCAAGCGCTAGCTTCGCTATCGCTTTTCGGGCTTTTGTTTGGCCAACAATAGTAATTGCTGGTATTCAGACTTTTCTGCCGTTGTTAACTTCTGGCCGGATTGTTCATCTTTCAAGCGCAAGTAATCCAGACGCTGTGTCTGGGCCTGCCTTAACAACCGTTTTATACAGTCATTCAACTCAGCTTGCTCATTACCCTTCATTCGCTCTTCACGCTCAGTAACCGCAAGTTGGGCCAGGCGGTTGTATAGTTTTTCGTGGTCGCGCCAGAATTCGAGCAACGTACCTGTAGTGATATTGGGGTTGCTGTGAATAATTTCAAGGAGTTGGTGCAATAGTTTCGGACCCTTTTCGGGTAGCGTTTTCAACCATGTTACGTTGTTCACGGTCAACCCCAGCTGCGGTTTTTGCAGGAGCAAGGTCAGAGCAAGCTGGATTGTTTTGTCCACCTTTTGATTATTAGTCACTTTCTTGGGGCGTTTGCTGGGTTTGGCGGTTTGTTGAGGTTGCTCGATAATTTTTTCTAACTTTTCTACAGAGAGCTGGGCCTTGTCGGCCAGTGCGTTACTGAAAAATTCGTGATAAATCGGGTCAGTGATTTTATCAAGGTAAGGTTTTGCCAGATGGACTAACTGGCCGCGACCAGAAACTGAATTTAAATCCACCTGGGATGCCAGGTGCTTCAATAAAAATTCAAATAGCGGTGTTGACTCAGATACCTGCCGCAGAAACTCATCTTTACCCACTTTTCGGACCATAGAGTCAGGATCTTCACCATCCGGCAGGAACATCAATTTAATATCACGACCATCGCGTAATTGTGAAAGACCATGCTCCAAAGCCCGTAACGCTGCATCACGCCCGGCTCTGTCACCATCAAAACACAACACCAGCTCGCGAGTAGTGCGGAACAGTTGCTGTAGATGACTCTCGGTTGTAGCCGTACCCAATGTTGCCACTGCATTATTAATATTAAATTGAGCAAGAGCGACGACATCCATGTAACCCTCAACAATCAGCAAGCGCTCCAATTTTCGGTTTGCCTGACGGGCCTGATATAAACCATAGAGTTCGTTACTCTTGTGGAAGATTGGAGTTTCAGGCGAGTTTAGGTATTTAGGTTCGCCCTGATCAATAATTCTGCCACCAAAGGCAATCACCCGACCACGCTTGTCCTTGATTGGGAACATGATGCGATCGCGAAAGCGATCGTAGAGCGAATTATCTTTCTTTATCAGCATCCCGCAGTCGATGAGTTGCTGTTGTAGCTTTTTATCAGTTTTAAGCTGAGGAAAGATTGATTCCAGGTTGCGCCACTCTCCAGGGACATATCCAATGGCGAAGCGTTTTGCTATTTCCCCACTGAGGCCTCTTTTCTTTAGATAGTTAACCGCAGGCTTTCCCTGTGGAGAACTTAGTTTTCGCTGGTAGAATTTTGCGATTTTCTCCATCAGGTCATAAAGTGTAACATCCACCTTCGGTCTGCTTGGAGCATTCTCATCGCGTGGTACTTCCATGCCTAAACTAGACGCTAATTCTTCTACAGCATCTGGAAATTCCAGTCGGTCATACTCCATAACGAAACTGATGGCGTTTCCGTGAGCACCACATCCGAAGCAGTGATAAAACTGTTTGTCCTGACTGACAGTAAAGGATGGGGTCTTTTCACCATGAAACGGGCAGCAAGCTTTGAAATTGGTTCCGGCTTTTTTTAGGGGAATACGCGAATCAATCAAATCGACAATATCGACTCGAGTCAGTAGTTCCTGAATAAACTGCTGCGGAATTAGTGCCATTAATTTTAATTATAGAATATAGTCAGTTAGCTCAATAATAGCAGAGCCCTGAAATTTTACCTAGCTTGTAAAACGAAAAGTCAGATTAAGACAGACGTGCCTTAATTTTACCACTAACAGCGCCCATATCGGCACGGCCTTGTAGTTGTGGTTTTAGAGAACCCATGACTTTGCCCATGTCTTTCATCGATTCAGCGCCTGTTTTTGCAACAGCTTCTTCGATAAGTGCATCTATCTCGTCATCAGTCAGAGGTTGTGGGAGGAATTCTTGAAGAATGTCGATTTCTGCTTTTTCGACATCAGCCAGCTCCTGACGGCCAGCATCTTCATACTGCTTAATAGAATCTCTACGCTGTTTCACCAGCTTGTCTAAGATAGCAAGAATGGCCGTGTCATCAAGAGTTTCACGAGTGTCGACTTCAACCTGCTTAATAGCGGATAAAGCCAGGCGAATGGTGCTAAGGCGTTCCTTTTCTTTGGCACGCATAGCGTCTTTCATTGCCTCTTTAAGACGTTCATGTAATTCAGACACGGCTATTCCCTCACTTATTTAGTGCTAAATGCTTAAATAAGCTCTTAATACAAGCGAATGCGACGAGCGTTTTCGCGAGCTACTTTTTTCGCTGCACGCTTTACTGCCGCTGCTTTTTGACGCTTGCGAACAGCTGTTGGCTTCTCGTAATGTTCACGCTTACGAACTTCAGCCAAAATACCTGCTTTCTCGCATGAGCGCTTGAAGCGACGCAATGCAACGTCAAATGGCTCGTTATCTTTTACTCTTACGCTTGGCATTAAAAATCACCTAACCTTTAAGTTAATGTTAATAAAATCAGAAAGTTATATTCCTTGTGGCAAGCTATTACCACAAGAAGGGCGCAAATTTTAAACATTTTCATCCGAAAAAGCAAAGAAAAGACCCCTTTCGGGGCCTTTTTTTTTGATTTTTGTTATTTACTCAGGACTGTAATCCAGTTTTATGTAGTAAAAAGCACCATTAATGCCAAATGGCGTTGACTCCCATGGATAGATGTAATTACCAAATTCCGGTGCATCACTAATGAAACGATGAGCGGAGTTTTGTGGCAGTTTATCAGGATACTCATCAGTAATATTGTTGCCACCGATGGTAAACATTACGCCGTTATCAAAGTTGTAACGGAATTCCAAATCGGCTAACCATTTGGCGCTGGAACGAACCGCTGGTGATGGGTCTATGCCAAGGTCACCATTACAGACATCTGGGTTTTCCGTTGGGATACCCAGTCCCTGACAGGTAAAAAAAGAGGTTTTTACCTTACCGTAGCGGTTTATCTTCAGTGAGGTCGACCAGTCATTGATATCCCAGTCTAAACCAAGTAACAATCGCTGCCGTGGCTGCCCCGTTTCAACGTTGTCAACCTGAGCCTGTGAGAAGAGCGTTTCCGGTAGTACCCCTTCTGGAGCATTAATTTCCTTAATTTCGGTTCGGTTATAATGTGTTAACCAAGTGAAAGTGAAGTCACCCCATGCATCGGTGCCCCAATCATATGTAAGCACTAAATCCGCACCAAACGTTTCTGTATCGATCGCATTCGAGAAGAACTGACCTTTGTTGTAGCCGTTGGCATTCAAAAAATCCAAAGCAGTCTGGTTGATAACAGGGTCGCCATTGGCATCAAGATCCTGTCCGTTCAGGCCACCACCGAGAACAATCCGATCTTCAATATCAATTTGATAAGCGTCCAGTGAAATACTTAAACCATCTCCCGGGCTGTAAACCATACCGATACTGGCATTCTCAGAAGATTCATGTTCAAGTTGTTCAACACCATAAGCTGCGGCAAACTCACTGCCTTCAGGGGCATGGAAGGTTTGAGATAATTCTGTGCCATCAACATCGGTAAAAACGGTAGTAAAGGCACGCTGAGCAAGGCTTGGTGCACGGAAACCCGTAGACACGGCACCTCGCAGACCGAAGGAACCGGTAATATCCCAGCGGGCAGAAATTTTTCCTGTCGTTGTGTCGCCAGCATCACTAAAATCTTCATACCTGGCAGCAATACCTAGTAGAAAATCATCGGTCAAGTTAGTTTCCAGATCTACGTAAAAAGCATAGTTATCTCGTTCACGTTGACTCGATGCTGCAATTTCTGGACTGTAGCCAGGAAAGCCCTGCATGCCGCAGGCGGCGGCAACGCTAGGATCAATAACTGATGGGAATGGGTTGTTGGTGCTCCCTGTATACCCGCAAGAGTACGAAGCTAATTCACCTGCATTAATGCCATATTCCTCTTCACGATATTCAAGACCTGTTGAAAAATACACATCATTATATAGCCCCCAATCTAATGGGCTGCTGAGGTCGAAGTTATAGGTAAGCTGAGTAAATTTAATACCGCCGCTGTCTGCAGAAGTAGGGCCAGAATTGGCTGCAATGTCTGCATCAGTAGCACCTGGGTTATTAAATAGGTACTCGGCTGCAATTGAGGCATTAATGGAGTTTGAGGCGGCAAAGCCAAATTCATTTTTACCATAGACTGCGCTTAAATCGTATTCCCACGACTCACCTATGAAGTCTCGCACACCAAACGCTAGCGATGTATCATCTACCTCAGTATTTTGCAGAGGAAGGAAGCCATCAGGATAAACCTGGGGGACGTTACGGTCAGCGCGGTCTTCAAAACGATAGAAACCCCCGGACTCACCTGTACGAGAGGAAACGCCGCCAAAGAAATAGGTCAAGCCGGCTTCGCCATTGAAGAATAAATATTTATTTTTTGAAGATGAGTCGCCAAGACGCATAATGACACGATCTTTACGGTTACTGATTCCGGCTCGATTAGTTGCACCGCGATCACGAAACTCAGCTGTTAAATTTAAAAAACCCGTGTCACCAAGTTCGACGGTGCTGTTCGCTGATACTTGCTTTACTTCACCGTCACCTTCTTTGGTTTTACCCCATTTTCCAGAAAGGCTAGTGCCAGCGCTACCACCTTTGAGGATAATATTAATTACTCCTGCAATGGCATCAGAACCATATTGTGCCGCTGCGCCGTCACGCAAAACTTCGATGTGTTCGATGGCGGAAACTGGAATAGAGTTGATATCGGTACCGGCAGAGCCGCGACCAATAGTTTGTTGGATATTTACCCATGCTTGACTGTGGCGGCGCTTTCCGTTGACCAGAATTAATACCTGATCAGGACCTAGACCGCGCAGTGTTGCTGGGCGGATGATATCGGTACCATCACTGACTGTGGTACGCGAAAAGTTAAAGGATGGTGCCAGTTTTTGTAATAGCTCGCCAACTTCGCTGGCTCCTGATTCTTCGATTATTTCGTTCGTGATAATGTCTACGGGTACAGCCGTATCTTCTATGGTTCGGCCACTCACGCGTGTACCAGTTACAATGATTTTCTTAGCTTCTGCATCTTCAGCTGAATTATTTTCAGCTGCTTTAGCAAGTTGTGTGTGTGTGCTGGCAATCGCAGTAACGACAGCAGCGTATATTATGGTTTTTTTCATATCATCCCCCTTACCTTTGGTAGTTTAAAGTTAACGAGAACTGATACTTATAGCTATGAACTGGTTCTATTTATTGTTATGTAATCGCCGAACTTTTGCTGACTCGAGTGTACTCGCTAAATTACATTGATTTCTATATAATTTCTGCAACCAGTCGGCCTAGTTCAAGGCTGATAAATTTTTTATGAAGTTGAGGCTAATCATTGAAGATTCTTGGAATTGAAACCTCTTGCGATGAAACGGGTATTGCCATTTATGACTCTGAACAGGGGATTGTTGGTGACGCTCTTTACAGTCAAGTGAAATTGCACGCAGAGTATGGTGGCGTTGTGCCCGAGCTTGCTTCTCGTGATCACGTTAGAAAAACCATTCCGCTGGTCAAAGAAGTACTACAGCAGGCAAATTGCACAAAAGATGATATTGATGCTATTGCTTATACCAAAGGCCCTGGTCTGATTGGTGCACTTTTTGTGGGGGTTGGTGTTGGTCGGAGTCTCGCTTTCGCCTGGGATATTCCCGCGATTGGGGTTCATCACATGGAAGGACATCTGCTGGCACCTATGTTGGAAGACAATAAGCCTGATTTTCCCTTTGTAGCATTGTTAGTATCAGGGGGGCATACTCTGTTAGTGGATGTTAAAGGCTTAGGACAGTATGACATTTTAGGAGAGTCGATTGATGATGCGGCCGGAGAAGCATTCGATAAAACCGCTAAGATTATGGGTTTAGGATATCCCGGAGGACCAGCCCTGGCTAAGTTGGCGGAGCAGGGTCGAGCCAGTATTTATAAGCTGCCACGCCCCATGACTGATCGCCCCGGTCTAGACTTCAGTTTCAGTGGCCTCAAAACGGCAGTTGCTAATTTATATAAGGATTCTGATAAGTCGCAACAGTCGTTGGCAGATATTGCCTATGCCTTTCAGGAGGCCGTGGTCGACACCATTTTTATTAAATGCCGTCGTTCGCTGGAGCAGACGGGTCATAAGCGATTAGTTGTAGCCGGAGGCGTTAGTGCAAATGTCGCGCTGAGAGCTAAATTGAGTGACTTGCTCGAGTCTAAAGGCGGCAAAGCTTACTACCCACGACCTAAGTTCTGTACCGACAATGGCGCTATGATTGCCTACGCCGGTTATTGTCGATATCAAGCGATAAAGAAGGGACAGGGTGAGTTTGAAGAGCCCGCTGTAAGAGCAAAGCCTCGCTGGCCTATTGCCGAACTGGATTAGATTATTGTTCAGGTCGTCTTAGGTTCATTAACTGAACAATAAAAACCATGACCAAAGCCGTCATTACCAGCCATGCAAAGTTGTGAGGCGTACCATCGAAAAGTAGCGCGAGCAATGGGCCCGCTACCGCACCGGAGCCAAAGCGTAAGGTTCCAATAACTGCGGTCGCTGTGCCACTCTTCTCAGCGAAAGTATTCAGCACTAGACCATCAGAATTGGTAGCAATAAAAGCAAGGGAGCCCAGCAAGAAAAATAGTGCGGTTGCTACCCAGTAAATCCCCAAATCCAGTTGTATCACGGCAAAGAAAAAACTTCCTGTAAATAGAGCGTAGACCGTACCGAAGCGAAGCAGTTTACGCGAGCCAAGTTTCTCAACCAGACGGCTATTGATTAAGTTGCTGGCTAAAAGGCTGACGACGTTAAGACCGAACAGTATACTGAAAAGGGTCTCACTGGCACCGAAATGTTCGATGTAGACATATGAGATGGACGTTAGGTAACAGAAAAAAGCGAACGTAGCAAACATGGCACTAAAAATATCAAGGCGTGCCGTTCGGTGAGTAAAAACGGTTTTGTAATTATGTGCAAACTCATGTAACCAGCGACGGTTTTTCTTTGATGGCATACTGCTGGGGAGTTTCCACAACGATAAGCCCAGTATTATTAGGCTGTATATTGCGAGTACGACGAAAATTGTACGCCAGCTGGCGAAGTGCAGTATGCCACTGCCAATGCTTGGAGCGATCATGGGGGCTACCATCATAATCATGCTGACGTAAGACAGTCCCTTTGCTGTATGTCTGCCGTACATATCCCGGATTACGCCGGGAACGACAACCGTCGCACCGCTGCTAATGGCTGCCTGAAAAAAACGCATCGTTAAAAAACTTTCTATACTCTCAGCAAAGGCTAAGGCTATAGAAAAAGCAGCAAATCCAATCAGTCCCATAATGACAACTTTTCGTCGACCAATTCGATCAGCCAAAGGGCCAAAAATCAGCATGCCGACAGCGTACCCGGCAAGGTAGATACTCAAAGAGTTTTGAACGGCGGTTGTAGTAGTTGATAAGTCTTCAGCAATAGTTGGCATCGCTGGCAGGTACATATCAATAGCCAACGGGGATATGGCAACAATTGAGGCTAGAAGTGGCAACAGTCTTAAAGGATTTGGGTTGTGCGGGTGACTCATTCAGTGCTCTTACGTTTAGAAAACTTTTTGTCGGTAATTTTACTCTCAGTACCGTGCCATAGACTTTTGATATTTTTTCGATGACGCCACATCATGATCAGGAACATAGCAAATAACGGGAAGAAGTACTTATGATCCATGTAAAAGCCAAACGCTGCAACAGCAAAGCTGGATAGCAGTGATGCAAGAGATGAATAACGGGTAAAGAAAGCTGTTACAAGCCAGGTGACTATGCAGTAGGCTAACAGTAAAGGCGAGAGAGCGACCAGCGCGCCAAAGTAGGTTGCCATACCCTTTCCACCTTTAAAATTAAAGTACAGAGGATAAAGGTGACCTATAAAGGCCATGAAACCAATCCAGCCCAGGTTTCGATTATGCAGCTCAAGAGCGTAGCCTATCAAGATAGGGATGACTGCTTTGAGCATGTCACCGAGCAAAGTGAATAGCGCGGCCTTTTTACCGCCAAGACGAAGAACGTTTGTCGCGCCTGGGTTGTGAGACCCGAAGTCACGAGGATCGGGCAATTGCATGATACGACATACAATGACCGCACTGGATATAGAGCCAGTTAGGTAAGCTAAAATCCATAATCCAATGACTTCCCATTCCATGAACGAATTCCTTATCTCTCAGCGTTCTGACTTTGAGAAGGACACAGTAGCGCCATGGAATTAGCGCTGGTTAGTAATCGCGTATGTCGACTGTTGTTAACCATGTCATTATCTCTAAGTTTACAGATAGGCTGCTTCGCAGCTCTTGTGGAGTCTAGTGTATACAAAAAATTCGAGGATTGATAACAAATTGACAGGAATTTGATATTCTATCGGACTAACAACATGAATAAACAGAGAAAAGCCGTGGATATCGTTTTTATTGAAGATTTAAAGGTCGATACAGTGATTGGTATTTATGACTGGGAAAGGCAAATTCGCCAGACCATTAGTATCGATTTGGAAATGGCGCATGATATTCGCCCAGCCGCTCAGGAAGATACTATTGATCAATGTCTGGACTATAAGTCGGTGGCTAAGCGTGTGATAAGCTTTGTAGAGGAGTCCGAGTTTCAGTTAGTGGAAACCCTGGCAGAAAAAATTGCTCACATTATTCGTAGTGAATTTGGAGTGCCTTGGTTAAAGCTCAAACTGAGTAAGCCTGGAGCAGTTCGGGGCTCAAAAAACGTCGGTGTTTTAATTGAGCGTGGTGAAAAAGCGTAACGGGCTCATTAAAAGGTTAGTTATATGCCTACCATTTATATCAGCATTGGCAGTAATCAGGACGCAGAGCGTCAGGTTCGGTATGGCCTGAAACAGTTGAGTTATTTCTTTTCTGACCTGCATGTCTCGCACGTATACGAGAGTGAAGCCGTTGGGTTTGAGGGGGACAACTTTCTCAACTTGGTTGCATCAGCTAGAACGCAAATGACCATTTCTCAAGTCGACCACGCCTTCAAGCGAATTGAAAAGCAGGCTGGCCGGGTTCGCGGTGGTGAGAAATTCAGTAATCGGACTCTGGATATCGATTTGTTGCTGTATGACGATATTGTCTGTGAGAAGCCCATTCGTTTGCCACGGGATGAAGTGTTGTATCACGCATTTGTTTTGCAGCCTTTGGCGGAAATAGCGCCAAATTTAGTGCATCCAGTTGAAGGTAAAACGTACGAGACGTTATGGCAGGCATTCCGTAAAAAAGAAGAGCAAAAATTGTGGGCGATCGATTTTGACTGGGGTAACGGGAATTAATATGACAAGAAAAACAGCATTAGTGACGGGTGGTGCGATTCGTGTTGGTAAAGCAATTGCATTTTCTTTGGCTGAGCAGGGGTACGATATCGCGCTGCATTATAACCATTCGTCGCAGGCAGCTGTGCAAACAGCAGAAGAGCTTAAAAAATACGGTGTAGAAGTTAAACTATATCAGGCCAATCTAATCGACCCCGAGCATTGTCATGAACTGATTAATAGAGTATTCGCTGATAATCATTTATCGGTTCTGGTCAACAGTGCGGCGATTTTTCCAGAAGCCGACTCGATCATGGAGTCGCTTGGTGACTGGGACTCAATTATGGGATTGAACCTAAGAGCACCCTTATTACTGTCACAAGCTTTCGTTGAACATGCTCCTGTCTCAGCTCATATCATAAACATTCTCGATGCTCGAATTAATCACCCTGCAGGCGATCATATGGTTTATCGACTCTCTAAGTCAGGTCTATGGCATATGACAGAATCTCTGGCCAGAGAGCTGGCACCGAACGTTCAGGTAAATGGTCTGGCACTAGGAGCAATCATGCCGCCACCGGGAGCGAGTCAGGACCATTTCGAGCGGATGGCCGAGCATATCCCTCTGGCAAGAACGGGCTCTCCTAAAGCAATTGGCGATGCCGTTAAGTTTCTGGTTGGGCAGGACTTTATTACAGGTACTGTTTTACCCATTGATGGTGGTGAATTTTTATAATGTCGATGGTGGATAATTACCGTTTTCCAGCTTTCTGTCGTGATAGAAGCTCTTATCAGCAACTGATAAAAAAGCAGTGCCAATTGTTAGACGTTCCGCAGCCCGAACCTTTTGCTATTGATACCAGCTTTGAGCTGTCACAGAAGATATCAGAACTCATCAGCTTAAAACAGGAAATCAGTTTCGCTGAGTTTGTACAGCAGGCACTCTATGCACCAGGACTGGGTTATTACAGTGCGGGAAGTTACAAGCTGGGGGCAGAAGGGGACTTTGTTACAGCTCCTGAAGTATCCACACTCTTTGGCAAAACTTTAGCTAAGAGTGTTGGTCAAGCTTTTGAGCACACTAAAGCAACAATCCTAGAGCTTGGTGCTGGTTCAGGGCGGCTGATGTGTGATCTTTTAATGCAGCTGGAAAAAGAAAATAAACTTCCCGATTCTTATTTCGTATTGGAAGTTTCAGCTGAACTGCGACAACGGCAACAACTGCTCCTTCAGGAAGAACTTCCGCATTTAACCAGCAAAGTCGTGTGGCTAGATTCATTACCGGATAATTTTAATGGGGTTATTCTGGGTAACGAAGTCATTGATGCAATACCTTTTGAGCTGTTAATGAAAACAGAACAGGGGCTAGCTCAGGGATTCGTCAAACAGGATGACGAGGGTTTTTCGCTGGTTTTCAAACCGACCGACTTTAGTCGTGGCTGGCACAAGAATCATAGTGAACTTTGCTCTCAGTGGCCTGAAGGTTATCTAGCAGAGACCTCGGAGTTAAGAAGTGATTGGTTAAGGGCTATACTCGATTGCCTTGAGCAAGGCTGTATTTTGTTATTGGACTATGGCTATGAACAAGAAGAACTTTACTCTCCTTATCGGCCACAGGGAACCTTACAGTGTTATTATCGCCAACGTAAACACTCGACACCAATGGCGTTGGTTGGTCTGCAGGATATTACTGCTTCGGTAAACTTTACACGGCTGGCGGAAGCGGCAAAGGAGCAGGGGGCTGATGTTTTAGGGTTTACATCACAATCGTTGTTTTTAACGCTCAGTGGTATTGAGCAGTTTGTGGCTCAGGAGCAGGATTCTGGTACAATTACCACCTTCTCAGTAGCGCAACAGTTACAGACGCTGCTGATGCCAACTGAAATGGGCCAGAATATTAAGGTTCTCGGTCTATCTAAAAATTTTACAGGAATACTTACTGGTTTCAGAGCACTATGAAAAAAGTTTTGCTTGCTTGTTTTATCACTTTATTTCCACCGCTGTCCTTTGCTGCGGCAGGGAAAGATGATAGTTGGTACTGGCTATTAGCTCTTGCAGTTGTGGTATCTGCGGGCCTATCCACCTTTTTGGTATGGAGAAGTAAGAAGCTTGATACTTTTACCTTGAAGGCTGTCGGCTTTGGTGCCTGGTTCTGGTTTATTATATTTATTGAAGTGATGTGTTATGGCTTTTATGTTGGCCTGACAAAATAGTGAACCGTATACAACCTGCTACCCTCACAACATCTGCATATCTGGTACTGATATGAGATATGAAAAAGCAGTCGATTAAAAAATTAATATAACTACCGTATAAGGCTTCAGCGCTACGGTTAACAATAAAACGAGAAAAATATGGATTGGTTACAGGCATTATTTTTAGCCCTGATTCAGGGCCTAACGGAATTCTTACCAATTTCTAGCTCAGCACACTTGATTCTGACATCAAAGGTTCTGGGCTGGCAAGATCAGGGGCTGGCATTTGATGTTGCTGTGCATGTCGGTACGCTAACAGCCGTGCTGGTGTATTTCCGAAGGGAAGTAGTTGAAATGATTACTGCCTGGTTCGGCTCTGTTTCTGGAAAGGGTTCAACACCTAATTCAAGGTTAGCCTGGGCGGTTATCTGGGGTACGATTCCGGTAGGGTTGTTTGGACTCTTTCTAGAAGCCTTTGATATTGTTGATACCTATTTGCGCTCAGTATCCGTTATTGCAGCCACAACTATTGTATTTGGTTTATTACTGGCTTTTGCTGAAACTCAATACAACGGGAAAAAGAGAACCGAGTTTAAAAATGAGCATGAACTGCGTTGGAAGGATATTCTCGTCATTGGTGTTGCTCAGGCACTGGCTTTGATACCCGGCACTTCTCGTTCCGGCATTACCATGACCGCAGCGGCTATGTTGGGTTTTTCTCGAACGGCAGCAGCCCGTTATTCTTTCCTGTTATCCATACCGGCAATCCTGCTTCCAGGAGGGTTGAAAGGATATCAGCTAGTAGAAGAGGGAGCGAAATTTGATTGGAGCTTTTTGGTACTTGGCGTTATCGTTTCTGCCGTCAGCGCTTTTACCTGTATTCACTTTTTCCTAAAGTGGCTGGAAAAAATTGGTTTTATGCCATTCGTCTGGTATCGACTGATACTCGGAGTCGTTTTGCTGTTTTTTGTCTTCAGCTAAGCATGGCTATTAGTTTGCGGCCTTAATGGATTCCAGCGTTTCCTTTATTCGACTGATCCTCTCACGTTCTATTGCCTGTCCAAGTTTGGCACCTTCAAGGCCCTTATCCATTAAAGGTTTTGCATCAATGTTTTTTGAAGCTTCATAGCTTTGACGAAGGAGTTGAGCTTGGGGGTAGGGATCCTGCTCAAGCCCCAGGCGGCCATTAAAGTCCGCCTCACAGGCAATAATAAACTGTTCCAGAATGGTACCCTGTCTATAGGCGCCTATAGACTTTAAGACTTTATATACGGTCTTAGCCTTGAGCTCGAACATTTTATGGCTGTGCAGGTGGAATCGAGACACTTGTATTGCAAGGTTCTCGTAATCTTTGGGTGCCTTTATTCGTCGGCATAAAGATTTAATCAGAGGAACGCCTGACTCTTCATGCCCTCGATGCTGAGGCCACTGCTCTGAGGGAGTAACGCCTTTACCCAGATCATGCAATACCGCAGCAAAGCGAACCATAGGCTGCTCACTTTTTTTTGCTGCCTGTTCCAGCACCATCATGGTGTGAACACCGGTATCGATCTCAGGGTGCCACTTCTCGGGATTAGGGATACCCCATAAGCAATCCAATTCAGGAAAGATGACTTTTAGGGCGCCACATTCTCTTAAAACTTCAAAGTATAGCTGGGGTGAGGGTGTGGATAATGCTTTATGAGTTTCTGTCCACACTCGCTCTGGAGTTAAATATTCCATTTCACCTTGGTTGATAAGCTCTGTCATAAGGGCCAAAGTGTCCGGGGCAACCTCAAATCCCAGGTAATGAAATCTTGCCGCAAAGCGGGCCACCCGAAGAACTCGCAATGGATCTTCGGCAAACGCGGGAGAAATATGCCGTAGTTTTTTTCGTTTTATATCGTCCTGTCCACCGAAAGGATCAATGATACTGCCATCTTCCGACTGGGCCAGCGCGTTAATCGTTAAGTCGCGACGAATCAGGTCATCCTCAAGGGTTATATCCTTTGAGAACTCAACCTTAAAGCCTTTGTAACCTCGGCCAGATTTACGCTCAGTTCGAGCAAGGGCATACTCTTCCCCCGTATCAGGGTGCAAATAAACTGGAAAATCCCTTCCTACAGCTTTAAAACCTTTTGCTTCTATCTCCTCAGGAGTCGCGCCCACAACCACATAATCTCGGTCTTTGACCGGCAAACCTAGAAGTTTATCGCGAACGGCGCCCCCAACAAGATATATTTGCATAGATTAACTACAAACCTGCGTATTTGGATTCTTTGCCATACAGTGTAGCAGGGTATTGAGCTTAGGATCAGCTTTACCACAGTTTTCAAGCGTGATTTGTTTTTTGAGCTGCTCCAGTTCGGTCAGTTTATCGGCAAACTGGACATCATTAATGGACTTATTTTCAAGCTGCTGTTCAATTTTTTTTCGGTGATTCTGGTAGCTGTTATTAAAATTATCCACTGCCTTTTGGCACTCAGAATCGGTTAGAGGATTGGTTTTAACGGGACGAGGCATATTAGTCACATTCATATTATCCAGACTCTGCTCTGTGGCCTTAATATTTTTATTTTTTGGGGGCTTGTCTGAAAAATGGGTATTACCTTGCTCATCAACCCACTTGTAGATTTTTGCATCAGCTGATGAAACAATGCTGGCTGCTAACAATAATAGAAATAAGCGACTTCCTTTAAACATAAAAATTGCACCAATGAGGACTTTTGCTC
Organism: Kangiella sediminilitoris; assembly: GCF_001708405.1. Taxonomy (NCBI): domain Bacteria; kingdom Pseudomonadati; phylum Pseudomonadota; class Gammaproteobacteria; order Kangiellales; family Kangiellaceae; genus Kangiella; species Kangiella sediminilitoris. The sequence continues at coordinate 441,499 of NZ_CP012418.1, forward strand.
TATATTGTTCATAATATGCAAAGCGGATAAGTTAGACAATATCTGCTCAACAGGGTTGTGAGCTGCGTTATGTATAACGATTTTTTTGGGTTTAAAAATACTCCTTTTACAATAGCACCAGATCCTCGCTTTTTATTCATGAGCGAGCGGCATAGGGATGCACTGGCACACCTATTATATGGTATTGGTTCTGGTGGTGGATTTGTCATGCTGACCGGAGAAGTTGGGACTGGTAAGACTACAGTTTGCCGTTGTCTTCTTGAACAGCTCTCTGATAACGTCAGACTGGCATACATCCTTAACCCTAAATTGAACGCCATTGAGTTGATGGCGACGATGTGTGATGAGCTAGGGATCGAATACCGGCCTGGAGAGAATAGCTTAAAAGCGTTTACTGACTTGCTCCGCGACTACTTGTTGAGCAATCATGCTCAGGGACTGAATACCGTTCTGATGATTGACGAGGCGCAAAATCTCAGTGTCGAAGTCATGGAGCAAATCCGGTTGCTGACAAACCTGGAAACCAATGAAAAAAAACTGCTTCAAATTATTTTAATTGGTCAGCCCGAATTGCAGGAGTTGCTTGCAAAAAAAGAGTTAAGGCAGCTGGCTCAACGTGTCACAGCACGATATCACCTAAAACCTCTTAATTTGAATGAAACATCTTCCTATATCGAGCATCGTTTGCGAGTTGCTGGCCTTCAACGATCACTGTTTAAACCGGCTGCAATTAAAGAAATACATAAAGCCAGCGGTGGTGTACCAAGACTGATCAATGTTATTTCTGACAGGGCTCTGCTTGGTGCATCCGTTGAAAAAATGAGCATGGTCACGGTTCCTGTTGTCAGGCGTGCCATTAAAGAAGTATTAGGTGAAGAAGAGCCTGAAAAACTACCAAAAGGGAAGGGGAGATACCTATGGTATGCCGTTGCAGGAGTATTACTACTGGCTATCGGTTATTATCTCATCGCTCCTTATTACTATTTGTTTCAAGACAAAGTGTCGTCACAAAACAAGCAGTCCATAACGCAAAACCAGGCGCAAATCTCGCAGGATAGTAGTCATGAGAATAATACAGAGCAAGTAGACAAAAACGCTCAAAGTATCTCGGAAAATGGAACCAGCAACTATCGATCCAATGGTGAAGTTGCTCAAGAGTTCTGGGGAGAACAAAGCTGGGACAGAACGGGGGTTACGTCTGCACGTAACTTGTTTGCGCTTTGGGGTGTAACCTATTACCCATATCAATCAAGTAGACCTTGCGAGTATGCAGCAAATTATAATTTAAGCTGTGACTCTGGAATGGCAGACTGGAATTACATTAAACAGCTAAATCGCCCAATAAACTTAAAGTTTGGTACAGAAACATCGGGTATCTTCTGGGGTACTTTGAAATCCATAGAGGGTGATAATTTTGTTCTTCAGTTTGGTAATAACGAAGTTCGAATGAAGCAAGCAGAGCTCAATCCATTATGGCTCGGGGAGTATCAGTTATTCTGGAAGATCCCGGACGGATTTGTGGAGCAGACTATGGTGGGAGACTCAGGCCCTGTTGTTAGATGGCTTACGGATGCAATTTATACCATAGACAATATTAATATAACTCCGGCCGATCGTTTTAGTGCAGAGGTGAAGAACTGGTTATTGGGATTTCAACAGGCACATGGCCTGGTTGCAGATGGAATTTTGGGTAAGCACTCTGTAATTATGATTAATAATCAGGTTGTAGATAACATTCCCAAACTTATAGACTCTGAAACTGGTGGCAGCCAGCCAGGGGGACGTTAATGTCTTATATTCTTGATGCGTTAAAAAAAGATAAGAATAATAACTCCTCAAAGGAGCATGACAATATCCCAGACTTGTCCAGCGAGCATGCTATCTACGAGCTGGAAGAGGAGAAGCCTTTGTCACGCTGGTTATGGCCACTGGTAGTTATGGTACTGGTGCTAACCATTTTTGTGCTGCTTTTTATGTTGTTTAATCCTTCTTCACAGCAGTTTGCTCAGTACTTGAAACAGCAGCCGCTACAGCAGCAGAATGTAGACAATAGAGAAAGCAGTGAGAGCTTGTCAGAGAAAAATGAGGCGCTACCAGAAACAAAACTTGAGAACACAGAACAAGCTGTCGATAAAAACTCGATGGTAGTTTCTAAACCGTTAGAAGTTGCATCGCCGGTGGTTCAGCGAGTTGAGAAAAAAGTAGTGGCAAGACCGCCTGGCTCATCTTATTCATCACCTCCACGGTCAACACAAAATAAAGGCACAGCAAGCAGCAGTGGTTTAACCAAGGCTGATTTACCCTCACTGATCTACACTACTCATATCTACGCAACGTTACCCAAAGATCGTTTTGTCATGCTTAACGGTAGACCCTATGCCCAAGGCGATAGGATTGATGATAACTTATATGTAAAAGAAATTTTGGAAAACGATCTGGTTGTGACTTATAAAGGCAAGGAGTTTGTTCTTCCAAGTCTTGAAGACGTTAATGTCAGCTCACCTTAGGCGAACGCATTATCTCTAACAAGATCTCGTGGTAAAGAGTTTTTTAACCGGCTTCCCAGGTGTTTGACCAGACCCAAAGGGATATCCTGATATGTAACCAGGAATTCTTTGTGTTTCTGCTTGCTACTATTTTCCAGATAGATATCTTTTCCTCTGAGGTAGTCCTGCGCTTGTTCAGAAGTTAATTCAATCACTTGCCGACTAAAGAGTTGACCGAAGCAAATGGCAGCCTGGTGGTGGAGCTTGTAGCCCTGCTTAATAACTTCTGCCAGTTTAATACCGTAACGGTTGAGCTTCATTTTTTGAGCCAGCTCTTCACAACCCTTTGGTAGCAACCATATTTCCTGACCACGAGACTTACCTTCTTTCAGCCAGAGGCTATCTGCAAAATCAGCTATATCCCAGGCAAATAGGTTGGCATATTCAATAAATTGCTGGACCTGTTTTCGGCTCAGCGGCTGAAAGTTAAAAGGTTTTAATGATGACGATTTTAGAGATTCCATTGGAAGGACATCGGAACTTTTTTCAAAACAGGCGACAAAAAAGCCCTCACTATCAAAAATATTTGGATAGACCTGAAGATAACCTTCTTTTGTTAAAGCTGCTCCTGCTTGTTCAAATAAATTTTTAAGAGAGTATGGGGATGCTGACTCCGGATATTCTCTCAACAGGTGCTGGCAAACTTCCTGGTTTTCTTCTTTGGACAGGGTGCAGGTGGAGTAAACCAGTCGGCCTCCAGGCTTCAGTGCCTTGAACGCACTGACAATTAACTCTTTTTGTAGTGTCGCCATTGAACGCACGTTATTGATATTCCAGTCAGCCAATGCCTGTTCATCTTTACGAACAGTCCCTTCTCCGCCGCAAGGAGCATCAAGTAGAATAGCATCAAAGAATTGTGGCGTTTGTACGCCAAAGGTTCTGCCGTCAGTATGCGTTAAACAGGTATTGCTGACACCACAGCGCTGGATATTGTAGTGGAGCCCTTTTAGCCTTGAAGAAGATAACTCGTTTGCGACAATTAATCCTTTGTTCCCTAAGGCTGCTGCTAACTGTGTCGTCTTAGAACCAGGAGCTGCCGCCATGTCCAATACGGAGATGGGTTTATCCAGTTCCAGTTCATGTAGCAGCGCAACTACCGGTAGCATTGAGCTAGCTTCCTGGATATAAAACTGTCCCTGCAAGTGAGGTACCCAGTTTCCAAGATCATTAGTTTGAGCTGAGTCTTCCAGCCAGACGCCTTCTTCGCACCAAGGAATAGGGTTAAACCGATATCCCTGGCTTTCAAGCAGCTGTCGGAGGTGTTGAGGTGTGATTTTGAGCCGATTAGCGCGAATACTTTTACGTAATGGTTTCTGGCAGGACACCAGCAGATTATCAAGCTGCTCTCTATCCTGTAGCTGCTCGCTCATATGTTGTATAAAGTCTTCGGAAATTTTAGGCATGATTTATTTATGTGGCTGATACAGAAAAGGCACAGACGTGCTGTGCCTTTCGCTGTTTATTTTAACACCCAGCTTATGAAAAGTCTTTTTATGAGTCCTGTTCCTGTTGCAGGAACTCAGGTGAAACATCTTCATCACCCAGTGATAACAATGAAGCGTTACCACCAATGGCTGCAGTGTTATTGGTACGTGTATGCTCAGTAGCAAAGCGATATAGGTAAAAAGGACCGCCTGCTTTTGGACCTGTGCCCGACAGCCCCTGACCACCGAATGGTTGTACACCAACGGTTGCACCGATCATGTTACGGTTGATGTAGACGTTACCCACTCGGGCGCGTTTATCAATGTAAAGAGCCGTGGATTCGTTACGTGAGTGAACGCCAAGCGTCAGGCCAAAGCCGTAATTGTTAATCTGGTCAATGACTTTGTCTAAGTCTTTCGCTTTATAGCGCACGATATGTACGATAGGGCCGAACCACTCTTGTTCCAAATCGTTGATATGGTTGATTTCGAATGCAACAGGAGAAAGGAAGCTACCATGTCCTTCCAACCCTTCTGGCATTGGTGTCTCGGCAATTAACTTACCGGCCGCTTTAAGTTCATCAATATGTTCCTGCAGCTCTTCGCGCGCCGCCATATCAATTACAGGGCCAACATCTGTCGATAAATCGGTAGGATTGCCCAGGCGAAGTTCCTGCATTGCACCTGATAGAACTTCAATAATTTTGTCTGCGATTTCTTCCTGTAAATAAAGTACACGTAGCGCTGAACAACGCTGACCGGCACTGGTAAAGGCTGAGTGGATCACATCTTCAACTACCTGCTCTGGCAATGCCGAGCTGTCTACGATCATGGCATTCTGACCACCTGTTTCAGCAATCAGTGGTGATAGCATGGCATCGCGAGAAGCCAAAGTGCGGTTAATCGTATGAGCTGTGCTGGTTGAACCGGTGAAGGCGACGCCGCCAATACGGTTGTCGGACAGAATAACTTTACCCAGGACTGAGCCTCGGATTGGTACAAACTGTAGCACGCTGGTTGGAATGCCTGCCTCATGCATCAATTGCACGGCGCGATATGCGACTAATGTGGTTTGATCTGCTGGTTTAGCGATAACGGTATTACCAGCAACCAATGCTGCCGCAACCTGACCGATGAAGATAGCCAGCGGGAAGTTCCATGGGCTAATGCAGGCAAAGACCCCGCGACCCTGCAGATATAAGTCATTACTTTCGCCCGTTGGACCTGGCAGGTGAATCTCATGGCCGAACTGGTTACGTGCGTTGTAGGCATAGTAGCGGCAGAAATCGATGGCCTCGCGAACCTCATCAATACCATCCTGAATGCTTTTTCCGCCGTCACGACTGCATAAAGCAATCAGTTCATGCTTATGGGACTCCAGTGTGTCAGCAACTTTATCCAGTAATGCTGAACGTTGCTGAACAGGAGTAACATCCCACCCAATAAAGTTCTGATGCGCCACATCCAACGCTTTAAGAGCTTGTTCTTCAGTTGCCTTATGAACTGTACCTACGGTATGGCTATGGTCGTAAGGACAAATCACTTGCTCTTCTTCACTGGTAAATTCTTGACCATCGATAATTGGCTTAGCGTGCCACTGGTTATCTAAGTAATGTTTGACCTGGTTCATAAACGGCTCTGTCTCACTTTGAATATGTAAATTAGTACCACTCGAATTCAAACGCATCTCGCCAAAATCTTCATAAATATGTGGCGGTAATGGAATTCGATCATTGTGTAAGGTTTCAAAACTCTTAAGCACAGTAGATGGGTGTTCAGCCAACTCCATAACAGGAGTCTTCTCATCAACTAACTGGTGCACGAATGATGTATTAGCACCATTCTCAAGCAGTCGTCGGACTAAGTAGGGTAGCAGGTCCTTATGGTTACCTACTGGAGCATATATACGGCAATGAAGATCAGGATACTGGTTAAGTACCATATCATATAATGCTTCGCCCATTCCGTGCAGGCGTTGGAACTCAAAGTCTCGACTGGTGCCAGCCATATTCATGATGCTGAACACGGTTTGTGCGTTGTGGGTAGCAAACTGAGGGTAAAATTTACCATCAGCGTTTAGCAGGTAATTAGCGCAAGCTAAATAGGAAACGTCAGTACCACACTTACGAGTAAATACTGGGTAGCTGCTGTAACCACCTTGTTGCGACCATTTAATCTCTGAGTCCCAGTAAGCACCTTTAACCAGTCGCAGAGGAATTCTGCGGCCGTGTTTTTTGGATAAGGCATTAAGCCAGCCGAGAACCGGTAAGGCGCGCTTTGAGTAGGCTTGAACCACCATACCGAACCCTTCCCAATCATCACAGACTGTTGAGTCATAAACAGCTTCAAACACATCCAGCGATATCTCCAGACGGTCGGCTTCTTCAGCATCAATCGTAACTGCCACATCAAGATCTCGCGCCTGTTTTACCAGTTTACTGACAGTTCCCACCATCTCAGTCAGAATACGATCTCGCTGTCCTTCTTCATAACGTGGGTGAAGTGCGGAAAGTTTAATTGAAATACTGGGAGCTTCATTTCCTTCCTGAACTTTAACTGCACCAATTTCAGCGATGGCATTACTGTAAGCTTCATAGTAGCGCTGAGCGTCCTTAGCGGTATAAGCTGCTTCCCCAAGCATATCAAAAGAGTGGGTATAACCCTTCTGGACACTTTTAGCACCACGCTTCAGTGCTTCTTTGATTGTACGTCCTAAAACGAACTGACGGCCCATGATGCGCATCGCCTGGTTCATTGCCTGTCTGATCACGGGCTCACCGAATTTAGCGATTAAACCACGCAACATGGTGTCGGGCTTACCGTCACCATCCTGATCAACATCAATGATTTTACCAGTTAGCATCAAGCCCCAGGTAGAGGCATTAACAAAATACGAGCTACTTTGCCCCGTATGCTTTTCCCAGTCAGCAGATGTCAGTTTGTCACGAATCAGATCGTTGGCAACTTTTGCATCGGGAATACGTAGCAATGCCTCAGCCAGGCACATTAGAATAATGCCTTCTTTAGTGCTCAGACTGTATTGCTGAAGAAACGCTTCTACACCTTCTTTAGAGCGCTCATCCTGTCGAATGGCTTCGACCAGATCGCTGGCTTGGCGCGTGACTTTTTCAATGGTGTCCTTATCAGGTGTGGCTAGCGCCAGCAGTTCATTCAGATAATCTGACTCGTCAACTGCATAATTTTGGGTGATCAACGTCTGCCACTGATCCAAGGGCAGGTCTTTGTAATTATCTGAAAATATTTGACTAGCTCGTAACATTCTTTTTAATACCTAAAACATATGCCTGTAAACCTTAACGCCAGCCGGAGCGATGACGTTTCTTTTGGCTAAATCTTGAAAGAATCCAGCTTAAAAACATACCAAACAATAACACTATAGCGCCGGCATAGAAAACATCTTTATGGAAACGATCTTTCTGTAGGGCGGCTTGTTGTCGAAGTGTGGCTGCTTCATTTTCTAACTGCGACACTTCCTGTTGAAGCTTATCGTTAAGCTGAATAACGTTACCTTTGTCAGCGATCTCTTGGGTGAGCTCTGCAACTTTCTGTTTTAACTGCTGATTTTCAGTTATAAGTTGTTGATACTTGGCCTGAACGGTGGGTTGAACAGTAATGTACTCTGAGCGAATCCAGCCAGAGTCGCCATTAGCCACTCTCACTTCAGAGCTTTCATTTGCGGTATCGCTTTGCAGGATGGTAATAGGGGTGCCCGCAGTAATTTTACCGATAACTCGGTAGCGGTTGGTTGGGCCACTTCTAAGTATCACGCCAAGATCGTCTGAAACGTAATACTGTGACTCAGAGTCTGGTGATGGAGTGGACGCTTCATCGGCAGCAAACACAGCGCTGCTAAACAGTCCAGAAGTGAATAGGATAGCCCATATAGTCAGGATACGAAACATGTAAAATCCTGTAAAATTGAAACGGTTTAAGTGGGCAAGTATATAGTAGGTTTTTGAGGGGGGGAAGAGGTGATCGACTGATGCGACCACCTTTTCTTACAGGCTTTAGAACCAGTAGCTATATTACTGGAAGATAGCCTTGAAAATATAGAAGAATATAATCGAAAGAATTGCGCCTGCAGGTAGGGTAACTACCCAGGAAACAAAGATATTTCGAACAACACCAAGATTCAGTGCCGCAATACCACGGGCCATACCCACACCCAGTACCGCACCCACCAATGTTTGAGTGGTTGAGATTGGAAGACCTGCACCACTGGCAATAATTACCGTTGAAGCTGCTGCTAATTCAGCTGCGAAGCCTCGGCTTGGTGTTAAGTGAGTGATTTTCTGACCGATGGTTTTCATTACGCGGCTACCAAGTACGATAAGACCGATAACGATACCGATAGCACCAACCAGAAGAATTCGTGGGTCTACGGCTGCTTTAGCGCCAATTTCACCACTGTTCTGGATTACGCTAACGACCGCTGCCAGAGGACCAATTGCGTTTGCAACGTCATTTGAGCCATGGGCAAAGGCCATACCACAGGCGGTAACAATCATTAATACTGCGAAAACCTTCTCAACACTGGCGAACTGGTACTCTTTGTTTTCTTTTTTATCAACCTTGATACGGCTGATAAAGATGGCACCAATAACGGCAATAAGTAGGCCGACACCAGCTGCAATCAGATAAACTTCGACTAGGCTTAGCTCGATGCTCTTGTCTTTAAACAAGTGCTTGAGTCCTTTAAGGATCGTTACCAGAGCAATAACGAAACCAGCCAGGAACATATAGAAAGGCACATAGCGTTTTGCTTTTTCGAATGGATCCGAAGCGTTAAGAATCAATTTTTGTACGCTAAGAACTATCAGGAATGCAATGACGCCCGCTAGAACTGGTGTGATGATCCAGCTACCAACGATTGAACCAACTTTACCCCAGTTAACTGCCTGAGTAGTCACACCAACGGCTGCGAAACCAACAATAGCACCAACGATAGAGTGAGTCGTAGACACGGGCCAGCCCAGTCGTGACGCTATCAGAAGCCATATGCCGGCAGCCAAAAGGGCGGCCATCATACCATAGACCAATAGCTCAGGCTGTCCAGTAAAGTAATTGGCATCGATCATGCCTTTACGAATGGTTTTTGTGACTTCGCCACCCGCAAGGTAAGCACCGGCGAACTCAAAAATAGCTGCAACGATAATAGCCTGCTTCAGTGTCAGTGCCTTTGCACCAACTGATGTACCCATTGCGTTTGCAACGTCGTTTGCACCAATACCGAATGCCATTAGAAAGCCGAAAGCGACTGCGATCCAGATTATGGTGTCTGCGTTCTGTAATAAAAAATCCAAAAGTTCCCCCTACGATGAACTCGTGTATCAATTAACGTGCAATAGTCATTTCAAGGCGAGAGCCAACGCTTTGTGCGCTGTCCGCTAAATCGCCGATGTAACGTATAACCTTATACATGAACATCACCGCGACAGGTGGTAGTTCTTCTTCCTGCTCGAAAATTTTGAACAGTAAAGCTCGCTGTAGGTCATCTGTATCGTTCTCAATGAGGTCAAGCTGTTCAATAAGCTCTTCAACCAGTGCTGCTTCACGACCACGGAAACCGGTAGCAAGCAGCTCGTCAAGCTCATTGATAGCCTTGTAAGCCTGCTTAGAGGCGTCTATGGAGCGTTGCAGTAATCCTAGAAGGTCTGCGTGTACATTTTCAGGAAATTCCATTTTTCGAGCGAAGACAACACCCGCAATATCTCGAGAGATATTGGCGATTTTGTCTTGCTTGCTCAGTAGAGATAGCAGGTCTGTTCTTGCTACTGGCAAGAAAAGTCCCTTTGGTAGGTGCATACGAAGGTCATGCTTTAGATCATCAGCGTCGTTTTCTAGCTGGCGAATATTATCTTTGATTTTTTCGGCTTCCTGCCAGTCTTTGGCGATCGTCGCTTTGAAGAACGGTATAAGCTGTTTAGCACACTCGTGTACTTTGCCCATATGGTCCTGCATTGGACGGATCGGTGATGACGCAAACATATCGAGTATCGAATTGGCCATATCTACCCCAGAACGGTTAAAAATGAATGAATTTTAGGGCAATATTATAGTTTAGATGAGCCGTGCTGGCTACAACTACCGTTTAAGGTATATCCAGAAATTATTAGTGGATGAAAGAGGTGGAAGCGGAAGGTGCCTGTTATGCAACCTAATTAGAGTTTGGCAATAAACTTTTCGCACTGTAAACTGAAGAAATGAGTTTGCTATAAAGCAAGTAAAAACAATGTCGATCGAAATAGAATTAAAGCTATCAGCAAGCACCGAGACAATTCAGCTGGTCAAGCGATGGTTAGCGGAAATGGGAGCCTCAGAAGGAAGTTCCGCTGAACTTGAGTGGGAGCAGAAATATCTCCATAACACCTATTATGATACAAAAAATCACCGTCTAAGAGCGACTAATATTGGTTTACGTGTTCGCAAGGATGGCGATCGCTTTATTCAATCCGTGAAATCCGCTGGGCGTGTAGTAGGCGGATTGTATCAGCGTAATGAAGCTGAGAACGACTTGCCGGATGATGAGCTACAGCTTGACCTGGTAACGGAACCCTACCTGATGATTCTGCTGGAAGAGGCAGAGGAAGAAGACGGACCATTGGCGCCCATCTTCAGCACTAATTTTTATCGAGATGTTGCCATCATAAATGTTGATGGGGCTGTTATCGAGGCTGCACTGGATCAGGGGCAGATTAGTTGTGTGGAGGGCATAGATGAAAAGCCAAGAGATCTGTGTGAGGTTGAGCTTGAGCTAAAGGAAGGCGAAGATGCGAGTATTTTATTCGAACTTGGAGAGAAGCTGATCGGTGAATTTGGCCTGGTATTGGATAGCGAGAGCAAGGCCGAACGTGGCTATCGAATGTGTCGTTCTGCTCCAGAGCATACGAAACGACTCGATCTGGTGAACCTGACCTCTAAAACTTCGGCAGAAGGTGCTTTTGAAAGTATTGCTCACAAAGGACTGGGGCATTGGCAGCATTATATTAAAAGAATTAAGCGTGAGCCGAGTATTGAAGCCGTGCTACAGCTCAATAGAGCCCTGATGTTTATGCAGACCATGTATTCGGTTTTCGCTGCAGTTATTCCAAGACATAGTTTGATTCACTTGCGTCGTGACTGGCGTGAAATAACACAGAGGTTTTCTAAGCTCTACACCATTGCAGAAGAAATTAACTGGTTGAAAAGCAGTAAGCTGTATGGTTTTCATTATGCTGAACTGGCGACACTGGAAGAGGGGCTTGAAAAGTCTTTTATAGAAGAGCATAAGCACTTTGTAGAGTATCTGAATACGCCATCCTATAATCTGAAGCTTCTAACCTTTTCTCGATGGCTTTATATGAAAGAGTGGCGCGAAGCCTTGAGTGATAGCGAGCAGAAAAAAATTCTTAAAAAAGAAGTATTTCCATATGCAATCAAGCAATTGCAGCACCTACTGAGAGACTTGAAACGTCATTTGTCGGATAAGGTCACTCTCAGTAAAAAAGAATATATTCACTATCTTCCTAAAATGTTACGAACGCTGGATATTGGCTTATTTTTTGGAAGCTTATTCGATGATCGCGCGCGTAGAGATTATCGACGAGGCTGGGCCGATATAGTGGCTAATATTCAACTATTGCAACAGCTGGTGTATTTAGAAAAGGCACTGGAAGCTGAAGGGGTTGAAGACCCATTGTTGGAAGAGACGGAAACAGAAACCTTGGTCGTGCTAAAGGGCATGCGTGAAGAAGCGTTAGCGCGTAATCCGTACTGGAATTAGGCGGTAATTAGCGGGCGGTGCCCGCATTTAAGCTTTGTTTAGATGTTTATTTGCTGACTCAATCGCCTCTTTTTGACTTTCTTCAATAATCGGTGGAATAGGGCAGTCGAGACATTCCGCAATCGCTCTAAGTAGCTCTAGTTCCTGATGTCGAATCACTCCATCCTGTTTGATTGCTTCTTCAAGCCCATTAAGCAGAGGTTTTTTCAGCATAGGGGACAGGCGACGTAATTTGTTCAACGCCTGATGGAACTGTTCTGCGTTAAAATCTTTTTCCAGAAGTTCGCGTTCGCTCGAAATCATACCATCAAAGACCTGACGGAATACGGCCTTTTTATTTTCCATTTCTTGGCCGCTTGAGTGAATAACGGTTGATAGTAATACCTGTAACTCTTCATCAACTTTATTAAAGCGGGTGATGGATTTGCTGCCTTGCTGCTCTCTTCCGATTAAATTTTTGTGGATGAGACAGTAAAGAACATACTCGAAAGGACTGACGTGCTGATCCTGATGAATCAATTTTCTGAGTAATCTGAAAAATTGCTGGCTCTCGGCTTTTGACAGTCTGCGTAAGCTGGGCATCGCCAAATCGAGAATAGCGAGACGGAGTTGGCGCTGATCTCTGGTGATCGAACTGGCAAGCTCCAATATTTTATCGCTACTTTGTTCGCCATATACCTGTGATATTGAGTCCAGAGAGTTCTGTTCAACCTGTCCGTGATCACTCAGAAGTAAAGCGAACACCAGGTTTATGGCGCTGTTACTTGAGTGAGAGCCGTGAGCAGCATTTTTAATTAGATCTGGAAGAGCCAGTAGTAAGGCACCTGCTGCGTGCATGTGCAAATTAGTCGGCTTGCCAATGGTGTCTGCTAACCCTCCAATATCAAATACGCCATTTTTGTTATTACTGGAAGCTTCTTCTTTCGGCGCTGTCGCCTGCTCCTTCTTGCGTTGCTGTTCTTCTATAAATTGTGTTTCCATGTTTTCCCATCCAGGCATAATAGCTTCCAGACGGTTTTCAATCGGCGGATGTGTGGCCAGACTGTTAAAGCTCAGCTTGATAGGTTCTGAAATACACATGTGGCTAGTTTCTTCAGCATGCGAGTTGCTGAGCAACGAGCCCTGATGTTTTATTTTGATAAAAGCCCCGGCTAGACCTTCGTTATCTCTGGAGTATTGAACGGCTGAAGCATCGGCCAGATATTCACGCTGTCGGGAGATAGCCGCCTTGATTAATCGACCGAAAAACAGTCCGATTGATCCTATTGCGTAAATCGACACACCGATGAGGATTATGGCTACTACTATGCCGCCACTTTCCTTGCTGCTACGGGTCCTTCCTCCATAGCGAAAGGCCCGCATGATGAAGTAACCGGCCTGACCGAGAATTAATATGCCTGCGAGTATGCTGATCAGTCGAACATTAATCCGCATATCAGCATTAAAAATATGACTGAACTCATGAGCGACCACACCCTGGAGCTCCTGTCGAGAGAGTTGCTCCAAAGCCCCTCGAGTCACCACCATGACCGTATCAGCAGTCTCTATTCCAGCGACAAAAGCATTGATGGCATCTTCCTGATCCATGACATAAACGGTGGGTACAGCTGTGCCTGATGCAATAGACATTTCCTCAACTACGTTCAGTAGCTGTCTTTCCTGGAGGTCGTTTGTGTCAGGTAAAATTTCACGGGCATTAACCATCTGAGCTACGGATCTACCACCGCCCCTCAAGGTAATCCAACGGTAGAGGCTACCCAGGATTATTAGCGCAAGGGAGCCAAAAGTAATGATATAAAACCAGCTTTCGGTAAACCATTGGCTGAGAGGGATACCCTGGCCCTCGGCATTGGAGCTGAAACCACTGAGATTGAACAATCCCCATAGCGCGAAGTTCAGTGCAACGACGATTAATATGACGGCACTCAGGAAGTAGAAAACAAGCAGCTTGGTTTTACGCCGAGCTGCTTCCTGATGTTCAAAGAAATCCATAGTTTATTGTGGCTACAAGATTTTAGTCGAAAGAGACTTTAACCGACTCGCGAACCTGCTCGTCTTCAACTTCAAATAACTCTGCTTCCACAAAGCCAAAAGGGTTAGCAATAAAGTTATTAGGAACCTGTTCTCGGTAGGTGTTGTATTGCATCACGGCATCGTTATAGGCCTGGCGTGCAAAAGCAATTTTGTTCTCGGTGGTGCTCAGCTCTTCCATCAGCTGTTCCATGGTTTGATTCGCCTTGAGATCGGGATAAGACTCGGATAGAGCGAACAGACGTCCTAACGCACCGGTTAACTGTCCTTCAGCCTGGTTTAGGTGCTTGATAGCATCTGGATCGTCAGGGTGGGCTGCTGCCTCCTGGTTGGCAGATACGGCACTGTTGCGCGCACTGATTACAGCTTCCAAAGTTTCTTTTTCATGCTTCATGTAACCTTTCGCAGTTTCGACCAGGTTAGGAATAAGATCGTAGCGACGGTTTAGTTGAACATCGATTTGTGCAAAGGCATTTTTGAAGCGGTTACGAAGTGTAACCAGTTTGTTGTAGATGCCGATAAAAAACAGCACTAAAGCTACGATGATCACTAATGTGATGATGGTGCCCATACCCATAACAACTGACTCCTTATAATAATTAGCTATTTAATCCTAGCAGTGTGCCATAATTTAAACTAGATTGATTTTGTAAACAACTGTAATTATCTGATTTTCAATAAGTTATAATGCCAAAAATGAATCGCCAGATTGAATTATGAATGGTATCGACGTATGGTCGTACTGTTTGTTCCTTGAACATGTGATAAGCCTTGAAGCTCTATGAAAAAGAATTTAAAAATACCAGCAAAATTAGAGACTACCTCAGAACAACGTTTTTCTGAGTGGCAGCAAGCCGTATCGGATGACAGTTTATATGATGCTGTGCTGGTGACCTGGTTATTAACCGCCAGTGATTATATATATCGGTGGGCCATTAAATATCCGCAGTGGCTGTTGGATGCGATAGAAGCAGTATCTATCGAGCAGGGATTGAGCAAGCTCCCGGAAGAGTTTGAACTGTCACTCACAGAGTTTGATATGAAACAACGGCTTCGACAGAAGCGACATTATTGGTCAGTGATTATTGCGGTTCAGGATATTCTTGATCGAATAGATATCAAATCTATTACCTTTTATCAGTCAACGTTAGCCGATATTTTAATTCAGGCCGCTTATCGGTGGTCTGAGCATCAGCTTCACCAGCAATATGGAGTTCCTAGAGGTAAAGGCGGTGCACAACAGGAACTTTTAATTCTGGCTATGGGGAAGCTGGGTGGACGTGAGTTGAACTTTTCGTCGGACATTGATTTAATTTTCACCTTTCCAGAGGATGGAGAAACCGATCATGAGAGCCGACCCATTGAAAATCAAAAATTTTTCGTTCGTCTGGGCCAGAAGCTAATCAGTCTACTATCGGATATCACTTATGATGGTTTTGTATATCGGGTAGATATGCGACTACGACCATACGGTCAGAGCGGCGCTTTGGTGGCAAACTTCAATGCATTGCAGGATTACTATGTCGAGCAGGGCCGAGAATGGGAACGCTTCGCTATGATCAAGGCGCGCGTTTTGAACGGTCATGATGATAATCGAGCTGAGTTAGAAAGTATTATTCGTCCATTCAGTTATCGTCGATACATTGATTTCAGTGTGCTCGAATCCATTCGTCAGCTAAAACAGAAAATCGCAAGTGAGTTACTTCGTAAAGATACACAAGGAAATATCAAGCTGGGTGATGGAGGTATCCGCGAACTGGAGTTTATCGTACAGTCGTTACAGCTCATCAGTGGCGGACGCTACCCGGTGTTGCAGACAAAAAACTGGTGGAATAGTCTGGATGTGTTAAAGGTTAAAGAGCTGCTGCCTGTAAAAGAAAGTCACCATCTTAAAAAGGCTTATGAATTTTTGCGTGTGTTGGAAAATGCTCTTCAAATACATGATGAAAAGCAGACACAAGAATTACCCGTGGATAAGAACGTAAGAGCTCAGATCAGTATAATGATGGGAGCAACCAGCTGGGACGATTTAACTCAGGAGCTGGAGCAGCATCAAAGCAGGGTTGCACAATTCTTTAAAGGACTGTTTCACGACCCCCACGAAGAAGAAGGAATGGATGCAGAATATGAAAAGCTGTCTAGCTGGATAGAAGGTGATGTAAAAGATGCTGATAAACAGGATTTGCTAGAGCAGTTTAAGATCACCGAAGATATGGTTGAGGATATAAAAAGTTTCCGCTCGGAATTTTCCGATCGAAAGATTGGTAGCCGGGGACTGACTCGACTGGATCAGTTATTGCCCCACCTTCTCATCGAGACTGCTAGTCAGCCAGAGCCTAACATGACTTTGCAGCGCTGTACCGAGTTATTGAGAGGAATTGGTCGCCGTACAGCCTACTTTGAAATGCTTGCAGAAAATTTGCCTGTGCTGGAATATCTGGTTCAGCTGGTTTCTCAGTCGCGTTGGCTTGCCAAGCAAATGTCGATCTATCCTTCTTTGCTTGATGAACTCTTATTTCCAAGTAATCTGGGAAAGCAGTTGAGCAAAGATGATCTGGCTAATCAGTTGAGACAGGCTCTAATTCGCATCGAGCTGGATGATATTGAGGAGCAGTTGATAGCTCTCGGCGGGTTTAAACAAGCCAGCCAATTCAAAATCGCTGCGGGAGACTTGACTGGTCGCTTTGATATCAGTGCTGTTTCCCAGCAGTTAACTGACTTGGCGGAAGTGATTGTTGACTATCTATTACAGTTAGCCTGGCGAGAAACAGTAGCGAAGTTTGGAGCCCCTCCTGGTTGTGAGGAGGGTTTTGCCTCAGGCTTTTTAGTCCTGGGCTATGGCAAGTTGGGCGGTGATGAGCTGGGGTATGGCTCTGATCTTGATTTGGTGTTTTTGTATCAGGGTGACCCTCAAACTCAGACCTCAGGAAGAGACAACAGCGGAGACAAGGCGCTTGAACTGCATCAGTTTTATACGCGGCTGGCACAAAGGTTAGTCCATTATCTCAGTACTAGAACTCAGCAAGGTATCATGTATGAGGTAGACACTCGATTGCGTCCATCAGGCCGCTCTGGGATGCTGGTCAGTCATATCGATGCCTTCAAAAAATATCAGCATAATGAAGCCTGGACCTGGGAACATCAGGCTCTGGTTCGAGCTCGTCCTGTAACAGGGGATGAACCTCTAAAGAATGAGTATATGCAATTGCGTGGAGATATTTTGTCAAAATCTAAACCACCCCAGTCTGAGCATGATGACCTGGCGAAAGACGTGGTTAAGATGAGACAAAAAATGCGTAAGAATCTGGATAAGACTGACAGTAAATTATGGGACATAAAACAAGGCTTGGGTGGCTTGGTTGATATTGAGTTCCTCGTACAGTACTGGGCTTTAAAACATTCGAGAGAACTGGTTAATAAATTAAGCTCTTTTCATCAACTGCCGTTTAATAATGTTGACTGGTTACAACTTTTGGCAAAGTTTGGGTTTATTGATAATAAGAGCAGAGATCTGCTGGTTGACTGCTACCGTGTATTTCGCCAGATCAGTAATCATAATGCTTTACAGAATCAGCCATCGTTAATTGATAAAGCAGAACTCAACAGTGAAAGAGAACAGGTTTTGAATTTGTGGGATTCGACATTTGAAGCGGTCAATGTACAATGAATTTAAAGACCTTAAAGGGAGCTGAAAGTGAGTGAAAAAATATCTAACCAGCAAGCGAATTCAAACCAGGCTGAGTCATCACCTCAGCAAAGGATTGAAGTTACTGCTGATGATCTTCCCATAAGTTGCCCTATGCCGGGGAAAACCTTATGGAGTCAGCACCCAAGGGTATTTATCCCAGTAGAGAACGGTGAAGGCCACTGCCCATATTGTGGTAATCACTTTATTGTTAAATCCTAAAATCAACAAGTAGTGAGCATGTCGAATAAAAATAATAACCCGGCCTGGGTCGTACTAAAGTTTGGAGGTTCCAGCGTTTCTAGCCTGGACGACTGGAATAACATCGGAAGCATTGTATCTGAGTATCTTCAACAAGGCTTTAAAGTTGCCCTTGTGCACTCAGCATTTAAGAATATCACTAATCAGCTGGAAGCATTGGCTCAAACCGCAGTAAGTGGCCACTATCAGGAGCCACTGAATGAGTTAATCTCCTACCATTTAGACATGGCACAACAGATGGGGGTTGATGATACTTTGTTGACTCCATGGATTGAATCGGTTCAGAGCGTCCTGCAAAATATTCATCAAAGTGGTGAACTGACATCACCGTTAAGAGCCAGACTGGTTGCTCATGGTGAGTTATTATCATCGACGCTTGGCGCTGCCTTCTTGAGAAAATTGTTTAAAGACCATCAACGGGTTGAGTGGCTGGATGCCCGACAATTATTTGTTGCTGAAGATGAAGTTCATAACAATATCAATGATCGTTTTTTGAACGCAGTTTGTCATCCTAGACCCGATGAGAAGCTCGCTAACCAATGGGCAGAACAATTTGATGTTGTGCTGACTCAGGGGTTTATCGCCAGCAATAAAAGTGGCGAAACGATTTTGCTGGGAAGAGAAGGGTCAGACACCTCCGCTTCCTATCTGGCAGCTTTGCTGGAAGCGGAAAAACTGGAAATATGGACCGACGTTGCGGGCATGTTCACAACGGATCCCAATAAATTGCCAGAAGCAAAAAAGATTCAACAGATCAATTATGACCAGGCGTTCGAGATGGCTGAAGCTGGCGCAAAAATATTGCATCCGCGTTGTCTCAGTACCGTAATGCCTTATAACATTCCAATTGAAATTAAGAGCACACATCAGCCCCAAGAATCAGGCACATTGATCAACAAAGATGACGGTGATTCAAAGTGGGTTAAAGCCATTGCACTGAAACAACAGGTGCCGGTCATGACCTTGCTGCTCGGGAGGCGTGGCCAACAACCAGAAACCTTACAGAAAGTTTTTGGAATTTTTAATGATTTTGCTTTGGGCTGTGAATTATTGGCGTCGACTAAGGAGTCTTTAGTCGTTGCTGTGGAAACCAGTAACAGTATTTACAGCAATGAAATCCTCAATGAATTGTCGGTTAAGTTAGCCGAAACTTGTCGAAGTGTTTTGTTGTCACATAGCGCGATCATCACGCTGGTCGGTTGCCAGTCCAGCCAGGCGCTATGGCACATGATGCAGATTGATGCCGAGCTGCCTGAGCAGTGGCTATTACTGAGTCACACTTCAAGCGATCACCATTTATCTTTCCTGGTCAATGATGACGATGCGTTAGATATTTTGAAATTACTTCATGAGCATCTAATTCAATAATAGATTCAAATGTCATGGTATGAGTAAAAAAAGGCGCTAAAAAGCGCCTTTTTGATAAAAGTACTAGCAAGTAGTTCTTAGTAGTATGGATTCTCTCCAGCTGCGTGTTCGGTAACATCCTGAACACCGTTAACTTCTGGTACACGCTCTTTTAAGGTTTTCTCAATACCTTCTTTCAAAGTGACGTCGACCATGCCGCAACCTTGGCAACCACCGCCAAACTGCAGAACCGCAATACCCTTTTCGGTAAACTCCATCAATGCTAC
Source organism: Kangiella sediminilitoris (assembly GCF_001708405.1). Lineage (NCBI taxonomy): Bacteria > Pseudomonadati > Pseudomonadota > Gammaproteobacteria > Kangiellales > Kangiellaceae > Kangiella > Kangiella sediminilitoris. The sequence goes on from NZ_CP012418.1 coordinate 460,863, forward strand.
CTGACCGCCATGGTTGGCAAGCTCCGGATTAATTTCTGACTCGAGGTAGTAGCGAATGCGATCAACTGCCGGCGCATCGTCATCAACTTTACGAGCTTTGGCGTTTGGCGCCTTCAACGTAAGCTGGCCACCTGTTTGTTCTTTCTGGTAGTCGATTTCGGCTTCTTCCAGGTATGGAGCACTATCTTCGTCTATAAATGCCGAAAATCCTTCAAACTCCAACTCGGTATCGTTTTCTTCAACGGCATCGGGCGGACAATAAGATACACCACACTCAGCGTGAGCGGTACCTGGATTGACTACAAACACGCGAATGCCGGTGTCTGGCTCTTCCTGCCCAGCCAATAGACGGCGGAAGTGTTCTTGTGCTGCGTCTGAAATACTAATCATAAAAATAAAACCGTTTCTGTTCAGTTATCACTATTATAACTGATGTTAGGGCTTGCAGCGAAGTTTACAAGCCTTAGAATGGAGAAAACGACGAAAAAACAATTGGCGATGACTTCAGTGAGCAGAAAACTATATTTTTTAATACTATTAATAGGTTGCGTAACATATTCTCAAACAAATAAGGCCCAGGAGCCATCATTGGAGTATTACTTTAATCAATCGATTAAATTTTCCAATGATGCAACTACTCCAAAATCGGTATTAGGACATCAGGTAGGTACCTGGCATGTGCGTCCTGATCAGTCTTTGGCTTATTTCAAAGCGCTATCGGAGAGCTCGGATAAAGTTGCTCTGAAAGAGATTGGTCGAACTCACGAAAACCGACCGTTAATTACTGCTTATATCTCAACTCCTGAGAATATTGCTCAACTGGAGTCAATTAAAGAAAAACGTCAGGATATTAACGGCTATGAAGGCCCTAACCTGGTGTGGCTTGGCTACTCTGTTCACGGCAATGAAGCCAGTGGTGCAAATGCAGCGATGCTAGTTGCCTATCGTTTAGCTGCTTCAGAAGAGCCCTGGATTCAACAGCTTCTGGAAAACACTATTATTATGATTGACCCGATGCTGAATCCAGATGGTCTGGATCGTTTTGCAAACTGGGTTAATCGCTATAAAGGGAAGCAACTAAATAGCGACCCCGCCTCCATAGAGCATAATGAAGCCTGGCCGAGTGGGCGAACAAATCATTATTGGTTTGATCTGAATAGAGACTGGTTATTGTTACAGCACCCAGAAAGTCAGGCACGAATCGAGCATTTTTATCAGTGGCGCCCCCATATTGTCGGTGATTTTCATGAAATGGGGACTAACTCGACCTATTTCTTTCAGCCGGGCGTTCCAAGTAGACAAAACCCTTTAACCTCAGAGGAAAACTTCGAGCTTACTGCTGAAATTTCTGAGTTTCATGCAAAGGCGCTGGATAAGTTGGGCTCCGCTTACTACAGCAAAGAAAGCTTTGATGATTTTTATTATGGCAAAGGTTCGACTTTTCCTGATATTAATGGTGGTGTGGGAATTTTATTTGAGCAAGCCAGTTCCCGAGGTCATCTGCAAGACTCTGTCAATGGGCCTTTAAGCTTTCCTTTTGCCATTAGAAACCAGGTCGCTACATCGTTTTCTACACTGGAGGCATCCCTGAGACTTAAAGACAAACTACAACAGTATCAGAAAGACTTTTTTGTTCAGCAGGCTGACAAGGCAGATAATGATTCCCAAAAAGGGGTCATATTTACCTCAACTGATAAAGGCCGTTTACAGGAGTTCTTACGAATATTAAAAGGGCATCATATTGAAGTTAACAGTGTTAAAAGTACTATTGAGATTGATGGTGTGGAATATCCTTCGGGCATGTCCTACGTAGTCAGTTTTGATCAACAACAATATGGTTTATTGAAATCAATGTTCGAGACGCGAACCAAGTTTAAGGACAATACCTTTTATGATGTTTCTGCCTGGACCTTGCCACTGGCTTTTAATGTCGAGTACCAGCATCTAAGACGGGGAGAGCTGGAGGATGTTGAAGCAGGGGCTTTGAGCTTGCCAGAAGAAGGGCGCTGGATTGGTAGCCAAAATCCAACGGCTGTAGTCATTTCCTGGGATAACTTTAATGCGGCAAAAGGATTAACTCGAGTATTGAAGCAGGATATTAATGCGAAAGTCAGTACAGAGCCGTTTACAATTTCAGTGAAACAGGGCCCAGTGGAATTTAAGCCCGGTGCAATTGTTATCCAATTACCTGGAGGCGCTCAGGAAAAAGTAGAGACTATGTCGTTAGTCAAAGAAGCATTTTTACCTGCAGGCGTTGATATCTACGGTGTTGATACGGGTTTAGCTCTGGATGGTATTGATCTGGGGAGCCCAAGTATTGACGCGATAAAAATGCCACGTCCATTAATGCTGATCGGAGGCGAGGTTATGTCCTACGAAGCAGGTGAAATGTGGCATTTAATGGATACCCGCATGGAGCTACCTCTATCCATGCAGAACACGACCTCCGTGAATTTCAATCAAATCGATGACTATACTCACCTAATCTTGGTTGATGGCATGTATGCGGACCTGAAACCTCAAGAGTTTCAGGCTTTAACCGAATGGATTATGGAGGGCGGAACTCTGATTGTAACTAGAGCGGCAGTTGAATGGGCGACAAGAAACCGGCTGGTTCAGTTTGAAGTTGTTATACCTGAAGAGGATGAGCCAGAAAATCATGATTTCAGTCAGCGCGACGATGTCATTGCCGAAGGAATTATCGGTGGTGCAATTTATCAGGCCGAGCTTGATAACAGTCACCCTCTGGCTTACGGCTTAAGGTTGCCCCAGGTTCACTTTACAAAGTCCGGAACTCAGGTACTTAAGCCTGCAGAGATGGACTTTGTCACGGTCGCAAGTTACTCGAAGAAGCCTTTGGTCGCGGGCTATTCCTCAAAAGAGAACATTGAGCGCATAAAAAATACCCCAGCTGTCTTGGCTCAGCGCCTGGAACGTGGCAGTATCATATTGTTTAATGACAATCCTGTTTTTCGGGGATATTGGCTGGGTTCAGCCCGTTTAATGGTCAATAGTTTATTTTTTAGCACCGCTTTTTAGAACGTTAATAATTAGTCATCAGTAGGGAATCGCTCATGCTACGTGTAATTCAGTCCACTGTTATCACGCTAGTCTGCTTGGTTTGTGTGAGCGCCAATGCAGCTAGCTGGTCAGAAATTCGCAACCAGTCCAGCCGGGTAAATGGCTTTATGCCATATCAGGTCAGTAAGAGTCAGGGAAAAATTTGGCTGGAGGTTAATGAGTTTAATCAGCCCTTCATCATGTATACGGGCTTGCCGTATGGTGTGGGGTCGAATGATATAGGGCTAGACCGCGGGCAGTTGGGTGAAAGCCGTTTAGTACAATTTGAGAAGTACGGTAACAAGATATTATTAAAACAGCTCAATACACGTTATCGTGCTGATAGTGATAATATGGCTGAGAAGTCTTCCGTGAAAGAGGCCTTCGCCAGTTCAGTTCTGTATGGCTTTAAAATTGAAGCACGTTCAGGCAAGCGACACTTAATTGATATCACCCCTTTTCTTATGCAGGACCTGCACGGTATAAGCGAGAGGCTGGAAGTAACAAATCAGGGCTCCTTCAATGTAGACAGTTCTCGTTCTGCTGTATTGACAGATAATGCTAAGAACTTTCCAAAGAATACGGCCTTTGAATCATTATTAACATTTACTGGTAACAATCCTGGTGACTATGTAAAGCAGGTTGTACCCTCGCCGGGACTGATTACTATACAGCAGCAGGTTCAGTTTGTAGCATTACCTGATGGTGGGTACGAGCCTCGCCAGTTCCACCCTAAAAGTGGTTTCTTCGCATTAACCTTTGCCGATTACGCAACGCCTTTAACAGAGAGTATTGAACAAAAACTGATATACCGTCATCGAATTACCAGGGATGAAGAAGGCAATATCAAGCCGATAGTTTATTATCTCGATCCGGGAGCTCCTGAACCAGTCAAGACTGCTTTGTTGGAAGGAGCTCGCTGGTGGGCACAGGCGTTTGATGCAGTAGGTCTAGAGGGAGCTTATGAAGTAAAAGTATTGCCGGAAGATGTAGATCCTCTGGATGTTCGCTATAACGTGATTCAGTGGGTACACCGCGCAACTCGTGGTTGGTCATACGGTATGGCTTTAGCCGACCCCAGAACAGGTGAAATTATAAAAGGGCATGTAACGCTCGGCTCGCTTAGAGTTCGTCAGGATCTACTAATCGCCAATGCCCTGACCGGTTCAGCAACCAATGAGAATAAGCAGCAGAAAGCACTGGAAATGGCTTTAGCACGAATTCGCCAATTATCTGCCCATGAAGTAGGCCATACACTGGGTTTAGCTCATAATTTTGCTGCCAGCGTGAATAATCGTGCTTCAGTCATGGACTATCCTCATCCCTTTGTAACCTTGCAGGATGGCAAAATATCACTAGAACAGGCTTACGCCGAAGGAATTGGTCGCTGGGATATTGAAGCAGTTCGTTACGGCTATGCTGAGTTCCAACCTGAGGAGGAAGCTCAGGCACTACGCGATATTGTACGGAATACGACGGCCAAAGGTTTATTCTTTATTTCCGATCCGGATGCAAGACCACAAGGTGGCTCTCAGTCTGAAGGTCACCTGTGGGATAACGGGACTAACCCAGCTCACGAACTGAATCGTGTTCTTGAGATAAGACAGCATGCTCTTCAAAATTTTGGTATGGCTAACTTAAGTGATGGTCAACCTTTTTCGGAGTTGGCGGAAACGCTGGTTCCGCTTTATTTATTCCATCGCTATCAGGTGGAAGCGGCTGTTAAATGGCTTGGAGGGACACATTTCGAGTATAGCGTGAAGGGAGATAGTTATTACCCTGTTCGCAGCGTAGATACGGAGCAGCAACTGGAAGCTCTGGAAGTGCTACTCAGAACATTGTCTGTGGAAACCTTGTTGCCGCCAGAGAGTATACTGAAAATGATTCCGCCTAAAGCCTATGGATATTCTAAAACTCGTGAGAGTTTCCCTAGTCAGACAGGCTCAACTCTTGATCCGATTGCTATGGCTGATGTTTCTGCACAGCATACATTGAAGTTAATGTTGCACCCAGAGCGATTGGCTCGTTTGTTACAGCAAAAAGCACGCGATCCTGAGCTCCTTGGCCTAGAAGATATGCTGTCAGAATTGCTTTCTGCTACCCTCAGAGCGACTGAAAGCGATGGTTTGGGAGGTCTTATTCAGCAGAGGGTCGACTACCTTACCGTGAAGCATATATTAATTGCAGCATCTGATCCGGAAGCATCAGCTGAAGTACGTGCCCATCTGCACAGTGAAATAGGCAAGCTGGGTGGTTGGCTGACAACTCAGGCAAAACGTAACCCGGTTCGCTTCCTATGGCTTAAAGCACTGGTTGACAAATATCAGGCTGGTGATTTCAAAGTCGACTATGTGAAGCCTCTGGAAATTCCTCCAGGTTCACCCATTGGAAACTAAATAAAAAGCCGCTTTTCAGCGGCTTTTTTTTGGAGAGAAAAAGCTGATCTTAAGAGAGGGGTTTCGGACTAAGGGGAGTCTCGGGGTTGTAGATATAGCCGAAACTCTTAAGATCAGGAAATCGTTTTTTTGATTACCACCCTAGTACAGATCCTAGAATGATGCCCACAGCCAGCGGCTCCCAATAACGGTGGTGGCAGTATCTGGTATGTACATGGTATCTGGGGTATGGGTGGTAATAACCTCCATAGTAGTACCAGTCCTGACCAAGATAATATACCGATGTTGGGTAGGTTCTTGGGTGATAATGCTTGTAATAGCGATGTTTATACCGTGGACGGTGATGGTCGCGGTAACGGTCACGGTAGTGGTGACGATCACGGTCGCGATAACGTGCATGTGAGTCGTGTCGGCGACGATCACGATCGCGATAGCTATGTTTGTTACGATCATCGTGATCACGGTATTTTAGTTTGTTATCATGACGCGCTTCTGAACGGCGATTATGACCACGTTTATCACCTCGGTCTCGAGCACTGTGCGAGTTATAGCTGGAGCCTCTATCAGCTCCCGGGCCTTTATGCTCTTTAGCATCGACCACTGGGCTTAGTCCCAGCACCAGAGCCGCGGCTAAGGCTGAAATTAAAACTTTATTCATGGCTAACTCCTCGAAAAACACTATAATACAGTGACGAGTAAGGGGCTTGCTTGTTACTATTGGCGTCTTTACTCATCGTTACCAGTAAATATACAGTGAGTAAACTGAATTCTTACTGAACATATTAAAAATCGCTTAAGGACCTAACATTGGATATACGAACCTGTACGATTGATGATTTAGAAAGCTTAGTACCAGCTTTTGATAAATACCGTCAGTTTTACCGTCAGGAGTCACAACCTGAGCAGATAAGAGAGTTTCTCAAGTCTCTGATTGAACAAGAAAAATCAAAGATATTTTTATCCTATGAAAATGATGAGCTGACAGGTTTTATTCAATTATATCCCTCTTTTTCTAGTATCGGTTTAGCGCCCATCTGGATTTTAAATGATTTTTTCATTTTTGGTGGCTCTGATAGGCGTACTATTGCTAAAGGTTTGCTGGACGCGGCAAAAATGCTGTGCGATGCGAGTAAGGCCATTAGGCTTGAAGTCACGACGCGCAAGGAAAATCACCGGTTACATAAGATCTATCGAGACTACGGTTTTGAAAAAGATTATAAGTACGATTACTATTTTTTGCGTTTATCGAAGGATATTCCAGCATCAAACATGCTGAAATAGACTTCTAAACATCCGAATGTTGTTTTTCAAGGGCAGTTCCGATATAGTTGCCCTTTGCGCTGATTTGTTCCGCTTGCGGGCGCTTTATAAGTACTGCTAAAGAGAGCTTTTCAAAAAGCACTTTCTGTCCGCGAGCTTGGTTAAACTAGGTAATGACATGACAGAAAAGACCATAACATCCGAAGATAAGACCAAAGCTAACCCTGCCATTCGAGACCGGGATTTAAGCTTAAATGCAACGGGTGCTAAGCCTAGCTTTCTTCCTCTCATACCTCTGCTGGTATTTTTTGTTCTATTCCTTGGCACCGGGATTTATTACAGCTTGCAGGGGGTTGATATGGCATTTTATCAATTACCTGCCCCAATCGCGGTGTTACCGGCTATTGCCTTGTCTGTTTTACTGGCTAAAGATTCTATCGAAAAAAGTATTGGCTATCTGCTGAAAGGTATGGGCGACAGCAATATTATTGCAATGTGCCTGATATACCTATTGGCTGGAGCATTTGGGGCCTTGACCACACAAATTGGGGCCGTAGCTGCGGTAGTTAATCTATGTCTGGATATTATTCCTGCCTCATTTATTTTGCCGGGACTGTTCCTGATAGCTGCTTTGGTTTCATTCTCTATGGGCACATCTATGGGCACGCTGGCAGCGTTGGCTCCTATCGGTGTAGGCTTAACTGAAAGTCTTCAGATCTCCCCAGCTTTAGTGGCCGGTATATTGCTGAGTGGAGCAATGTTTGGTGATAACTTATCAGTGATTTCTGATACTTCGATTGCTGCAATCCGCACTCAGGGTACAACCGCCACGGACAAATTAAAGCAAAATGCACGTTGGGCGATCCCCGCAGCAGTAATTACTGTCATTTTATACAGTATTTTTGCGGGGCAGGGTGAAGCCGTTACTATTAAACCCTATGATTGGTATAACCTGATTCCTTACGCATTTATTCTTGGTTTGGCTTTGTTAGGCTGGAACGTGTTTGTGATTTTGACCATTGGAATATTGAGCGCTATAGCTATTGGATTACTTGGGCAAAGTTTTTCCGCAGAAACTGGTGTTGCTTCAACCATGTACCAGGGGTTCACAAGCATGCAAGATATATTCCTTCTATCGATGCTTATAGGAGGATTGGGTGGCTTGATTAAGGCTCAGGGTGGTCTTGATTGGCTGGTGCATCATGTCAGTGACTTATTCAGTGTGGCTCGCTCCAAGCTCAGAGCAAAGCTTGCAATACTGAGCACGACCGCAATCACCAATCTTGCTGTGGCAAACAATACAGTCAGTATAATTTTGGCGGGGGATGTTACACATGAGCTGGCTCACAAAAATAAAGTAAAGCCAAAACAAAGTGCGAGCCTCGTTGATATTGGCGCCTGTAGTATTCAGGGTGTATTACCATACGGTGCGCAGTGTCTGCTGCTGGGAACGAGCTTTTCGATTTCTCCATTGGCGCCTGGAGTATACGCCTGGTATTTGCCGATACTGCTGTTTATCACGCTGGTTGGGACCATTAAAGGCAAAGACCGTACAAATTAATCGAACAGAATTCGACTCCAGCCACGTCTTTGCCAGAGCCAGATAAAGGCTCCTGTCTGCAGGACTCGATAGACTGCGTATGCAATCCATATAATGGTCAAGTTCTTATCCAGATACGGGCCTAGATACCAGGCCACAGGGAGGAATAGGACCCACTGTGAAATTATGGATACGTACAGTGTAGGCTTTGTAGAGCCTGCGCCATTTAGGGCGTTGAGGAAAATCAGGCCAATGGCATCGATAACAATAATTAGCGCAGATAGTTTAAATGGCCAATGTGCTGCAGCCAGAGCTTCAGGTTCCTTGAGGAAGATCCCCATAATTTCATCGGTAAAGATAAAGAATAAAGCGCCTAAAGCTAACGAGAAAATGATTCCCATCTTGACTACATCCCAACCCCAGCGGTAGGCATTGTGAGGATCTTGCTGTCCTAATGACCGACCAACCAAAGTTGCAGCACCTATTCCCAGAGCAATGCAGGGTAATATTGCCACCAGCATGACATTAGTTATAGCGTTGGCGGCAGCTAGTTGATGCGTTCCCACCTGACCAATAATCCAGAATAGTGCAGTAAAGCCACCAGCAAAAAATAATTGTTGTAGTGCTGAGGGGATAGATATCCTGAGTATAGAGCGTACTGTTGGGCAACTAGCAATGTGAGAAAGATAGCCGAAGTGCTTTGTGTGCTTGGTTGCTAAGAGGTGGTAGTAGACTGTGCCAAGCGCTACAGATATTGTGGTACCAATCCCAGCACCCGTAGTGCCTAATTCAGGCATACCAAAGTGTCCGAAGATGAGAGTATAGTTCAGAAAGATATTGATGGTATGCATGACCAGTAATGTGCGTAGATAATACTGGGTTTGATTAATAGCACTCCAGTAGCTACGGAAACTGAAATTAAGGCCAATGGCCAAAATACCCGCGAACCGTGCCTGCAGGTAAGGTATTCCCTCCTGTAACAGCTCAGGGTCATCGTTCAACAGGCTAAGAATCTGTGGGGCCAGGAAAAAAAGAATGATACTGGTTGGCAAGGCAAGTAGCGTAATAATTGCCAGCGCCGCGTTCATCGGATAGGCTGCTTCTGTGCTCCGTCCCTCTCCGATACGGCGAGAAACCATGGCCTGAACACCAGCTGCAAAGCCTGTAAAGAAGGCTACAGCCATAAAGTTAATGAAGCCAGAAATTCCTATTGCTGCGATCGCTGCACTACCCTGTGTCCCAACCATAGCCGCATCCACCAGATTCAAAATATTCTGGGATATCATGCCGCCTACTATGGGCAAGGATATTTCTAAAACCTGACGAGAGCGATCTTTATTCAGCAAACTGAGCGCCTGTGGGATGTATTACAAGAATTGCCCGCATTGTATCAGTTATTGTGTGCGGGTGTAGTTTTTTACCGAGAATTACTTCTTCCCAGGGCATTAAACAGTTGTCGGTAATCGCCAGTCGATGGGGGGGATCTGCTGCTGTTTAAGGTAGTCATTGGTCTCGACAAAGTGGTTGCAACCAAAAAAGCCGCGGTGGGCAGAAAGTGGTGAAGGGTGCGGAGCTGTTAAAACTAGGTGTCGGTTACGATCAACGGACTCGCCTTTTTTCTTGGCATGACTTCCCCACAATAAAAAGACCAGGTTCTCTCTATGCTGATTCAATATTTCAACCACTTTATCAGTGAACTGCTCCCAACCGATTTTAGCATGCGAGTGGGCTTTACCCTGTTCCACGGTTAAGACCGTATTGAGAAGTAACACACCCTGATCGGCCCAGTGTTGTAGGTAACCATGTTGAGGTATTTGAAACCCATCAATTGAGTTGGCTAATTCTTTATAAATATTAGCCAGTGAGGGTGGTGTTTTGATACCGGGTTGAACTGAAAAGCAGAGCCCATGAGCCTGGTTTGGACCATGGTAAGGATCCTGTCCTAAAATGACGACTTTAACCTGATCGAATTCAGTTGCCTTGAACGCATTAAAAACCTTATCTTTGGGGGGGTAGATCTGTTTACCACTGGCTCGCTCTTGAGCCAGAAAGTTAATAATGTCCAGAAAGTATGGTTGCTCTTTTTCTGAACCCAGGACGTCGCTCCAAGTAGTCACAACAGTTTCTCGTGGAATGTTTGGCAGCTAGTCTAGCATTGTTATTGCAGTAATTTAACAATCTTAATGGCCGATAATTAATTGGCCCACCAGACCTAGCAAAAAGCCAGCTACCGCGCCTAATGGTGGAGCCCAATGGTTTTCCAGTTTTGCCTGTGGTGCTATGTCCTGAAAGGTTAAATACAAAATACCGCCAGCAGCAAATATCATGATTGCACCAACCGCTGTGGACAGGTCGGCAAGCCAGTAATAACCGATCAATCCGGAAACAGGTCCTAGAAAAGCCATGAATAAAAAGGCAAGAATGATCGTTATGGGCTTATAGTGTGCTCTTTCTTTTAGTTCTCTGAAGGAATTAAACCCCTCGGGTAAATTTTGAAGGGCTATCAATCCCGCGAGAAGCATTCCGGCAGTTCCACCTTGAGCAAACGCGGCTCCTAATGCCAGAGCTTCTGGGATAAAGTCTGACAACATGGCGGCTAGCTGTCCCGCTGGACTATTCAGGTAGGCCAGCAAGCGATCCAGAGCCATAAATGCGATCCCTCCTAATGCAAAGTAAACCACCGTTTCCAGATTACTGAGCCTGGCACTTCCCTCCGGAACCAGAACCAGAGCGATAGCTGACAGTAGGGCTCCTCCGCCGAAGGCAATGACGCTATGGCGAAACTCTTTTTCCAGCCAATGGGGGCGGATGCTTTCTATATTGGCAATAAAAGCACCCAGGGGCATGGTTAGCCCAGCAACTAAGGTTAATATGACTATCAGTAACCACTCACTCATCTTATGCCTTTAATTGTTTTGCGTATTAATCATTCTTTACGGCTGGGCTCGTTGGATGATGAACCTCTGACTCATACTAGGCCATAGCGACATTAAAGCAAGCTCAGGTTTTAGCCAAACACCATACATCAACTGATTGGACACCATGCTTAAGGCATAGTCTGGCGGCTTCACTAACAGTAGAGCCTGTGGTAACAACGTCATCAATCAGCGCTATCTTCCTGGGTAAAGGTTGTTGTAATTTGAAAGCATTTGTTAAGTTTTTTCTACGCTGCTTTTCGCTTAATCCTACCTGGTGAGGTGTGTCCTTAACTCTTACCAGTGCTTTTTGACGGGGAATTTGTAGGGCTTTCTCCAGATGTTGAGCGATAAGCTCGGATTGGTTGAATCCCCTCGAATTCAGTCTTTTAGTATGTAATGGAATAGCGACAATGGCTTCCGGCAGTGAGGAAGTCGTGTAACTCGACTTGATCTGCTTCTGCAACAGATGGGCGAGGCTCCGGGCATAATGTAGCTGATTATTAAACTTCAGCTCGCCCAGTGCCTTATCAACTGGAAATTGGTAGCGCGAAGCGGTGATAACACGGTCAAAGGGAGGTGGTTTTTTTTGACACCGTCCACAATATGAATCAAGGTCGCTTTGTGTGTTTATCGGACTCGCGCATCGGTGGCAGCTGCTATCCTTAAGCGAAACAGCATCCTGGCAGGGATCACAGATACCCGTGGAGGTATGGGGCGAGCCGCAAAAAGAGCAATGGCTGAGAGCTAGCACCGCTTTTAGCGGTTTTGAGAGTTTATGAAAGAAGCTCATTGTAAACCTAAATTCCTTTTTCTTGGTTGACAGTGTATTCTTAGAAAGTAAACTGCACGCTATTCCTGACATTGCGTGCAAAACAGTTACTATAAGGGTTAAAGAAAGAATGAGCAATCTAGAAAAGCTAAATAGTGGAAAGGTCCGTAATGATTGGACTGTGGCAGAAATTGAGGCGGTATATAACCAGCCTTTCAATGACTTAATGTTCGCTGCTCAATCGGTTCACCGCCAACACTTTAACCCTAATGAAGTTCAAACCAGCACCCTGTTGAGCATCAAAACGGGCGCTTGCCCTGAAGATTGTGCCTACTGCCCTCAGTCAGGTCATTACAATACGGGGTTATCGAAAGAAAAGCTTATGGCGGTACAGGAAGTTGTTGAAAAAGCAAAGCAGGCAAAGAAAACGGGAGCAACACGTTTCTGTATGGGTGCTGCATGGCGTTCGCCGCGTGATAAAGATCTGGATGTGGTGTTGGAAATGGTTCGACAGGTTAAGGATCTGGGTCTGGAAACCTGCGTGACGTTAGGCATGTTGACTGATGAGCAGGCAGGAAAATTGGCTGAAGCTGGTCTGGACTACTACAACCATAACCTAGATACTTCGCCTGAATACTACGAGCAGATTATTACCACCCGTAGCTATGATAACCGCTTAGATACGCTTCAAAATGTTCGTGATGCAGGTATTAATGTCTGTAGTGGCGGTATCATTGGTATGGGTGAAAATACCAAAGATCGTTATGGGCTATTAAAAGAGCTAGCGAACATGCCAGAGCATCCGCAAAGTGTTCCAATTAATATGTTGGTCGCTGTACCGGGTACACCTTTAGGCGAAGTTGAAAAACTAGATGAATTCGACTTTATCCGCATGATTGCAACAGCCCGAATTATCATGCCACAGTCATATGTCCGTTTATCGGCAGGGCGCGAAGATATGAATGAGCAGACACAGTCGCTATGTTTCCTGGCTGGAGCTAATTCTATTTTCTATGGCGAAAAACTATTAACAACAGCAAATCCAGAAGCGGAAGCTGATGCTATATTGTTTGAACGTTTAGGAATTAACCCTGAGAAACGTCACCATTCAGAAGATGAAATAGCAGCTGAAGCAGCAGAGTTTGCGGCGCAGGCAGCTGAAAAAGCTACAGCAAAGGGCAAGGCGCAGTTCTACGACGCAACACAAGTTAAATAACCAGTTGTTAAGCTGTTTAGCCATCACAAGTCACCAGCCACTGGGTTTTCACTATGTGGAATAAGCTTGAAAGCCGTTTAAAGCAGAGACAGGCGCAGGATTTAATCCGTCAGCGTCTAACCCTGGAAAGCGGACAAGATACTGAAGTCAGTGTTAATGCCACCCATTACGTCAACTTCAGCAGCAACGACTACCTTGGCCTAGCCAGCCATCCCAAGATGGCTGAGACTATGATTTCAGCGGTAAAACGTTACGGTCCTGGTAGCGGTGCTTCACATCTTGTGGTGGGTCACAGCAAAGAACATAATTTACTTGAAGAGGAGCTGGCTGAGTTCGTTGGAACTGAGAGAGCGGTTTTATTTTCTTCTGGCTTTATGGCTAATTATGGCGTATTGACCAGCCTGTTTGATAGGAAGGACCTGCTGGTTCAGGATAAGCTTAATCACGCATCATTGATTGATGGCGGGCGTGCCAGTGAAGCCAAAATGTTGCGCTATGCCCATAATGATTTGAACTCATTACAGAGACAGCTAAAACATCAGGTCGATACTAAAATTATTGTGACCGATGGTGTCTTCAGTATGGATGGTGACCTGGCTCCATTACCAGAAATTCTTTCCTTGGCCGAGAGCAGTCAGTCACAGTTGATGGTTGATGATGCCCATGGCTTTGGCGTTTTAGGTGAGTCTGGAAAAGGCTCCCTGGAGTATTTTGAGCTGGAGCAGGGACGGGTAGATATTTACATGGCAACATTGGGTAAAGCGATTGGAGGTTATGGAGCTTTTGTCGCTGGTAAAAGCACTCTTATTGAAGCCTTAATCCAGTTCGCACGTAGTTATATTTATACCACTGCCATACCGCCGGTAGTTGCGGCAGTAAATCGTGAGGGTTTGAGACTGGTACAGAGTGAGCCGGAACTAAGGCAAAACCTTCAGGATAATATCCAATATTTCAAACAGTTGGCTGAGGAAGCAAGGCTACCACTGATGCCATCCGATACAGCAATTCAGCCATTAATGGTAAAGAAAAGTGATGCTGCAATCCGCATCAGTCAGTCTCTAAGAGATAGAGGGTTGTTGGTTGTGGCTATCAGGCCGCCGACAGTTCCAGAAAATACAGCCAGGCTGCGTATCACGCTTACGGCGAATCATACCAAAGCTCACATTGAACAACTGATCGAAGCAATTAAAGATAATATTCAGGTTATACCATGAGTAAATTGAAGCCATATGTTGAAACTTTAGGAAAGGGTCCAGATCTCGTCTTGTTACACGGCTGGGGACTTCACTCGGGTATCTGGGAACTGGTTACTGAGCAGCTTGCAAAGGACTTTACCTTGCACATGATCGACTTACCGGGTTTTGGCCGTTCGCCACTACCGGGTGGTCAATATGATCTTGATTTATTAACGGAGCAAGTATTAAAAGTAGCACCTGAGAAAGCAAACTATCTTGGCTGGTCGCTTGGCGGATTGGTTGCTACTCAAATTGCAATACAAAACCCTGGCAGAGTGGAGTCTTTGATTACTGTTTCCAGCTCCCCGCGTTTCGTTCAAAGCGAAGACTGGGAGCATGCTATGAAGCCTAACATTATGGACAGTTTCTGCCGTTATCTGGAAGAGGATTATCAAGGTACAATCATCCGCTTTTTGGCGATTCAGGCTATTGGCAGTGAAACTCAGAAAGCAGATATTAAGAGGCTGCGAGACACGGTTTTCTTACATGGGTTACCGGCAACAAAAGCACTACGAGAAGGGTTGGCACTACTTAACGATGTGGATCTACGTCAAGATATAAAGCATATTCAGGTGCCATTCCTCAGACTGTATGGTCGACTTGACTCGTTGGTACCTGTTAAGGCAGCGGAAACTATTAAACAGCTTGTTCCCCAGAGTGAGCAGCATGTTTTCCCAAAAGCAAGCCACGCTCCATTTCTCTCCCACACGGACAGTTTTATTGAAAAAGTGAGTGAGTTTTTAAAAGCATGAACCAAATAACTCCCGGTGAAGTTGCCCGTTCATTCAGTAAAGCTGCAAAAACGTATGATGCAGCTGCATTCTTTCAGCGAATCGCTGGTGAGCGGCTGTATGAGAGACTGGATTATTTTAAGCTAGAGCCAAAGTCAATTGTGGATTTAGGCTGCGGGACGGGGGTTTTTACCAGAGAGCTTTCCCAGCGCTTTACACAGGCACAGGTTACTGGTGTCGATATTGCAGAGGGTATGATTCAGTGGTGCCAGCAACAGTCTTCTGCTGAGCGGTACCTCTGTGCTGATGCCATGACTTTACCATTCCCTGATAACTCTGTTGATCTGATTTTCTCAAACTTGGCGATTCAATGGGTCAACGATTTATCTGCTCTTTTTCAAGAGCTGAATAGAGTTCTGCGACCGGATGGCTTGCTTCTATTCACCACACTGGGCCCGGATAGTCTAAAAGAGTTGAAGCAAAGTTTTGCTGAGGTGGACCACTATCAGCATGTTAATGATTTTATTGATATGCACCACGTTGGTGATGCCATGCTAAATTCTCAATTAAGTGATCCTGTAGTGGATGCTGAAGCAGTTGTCATTAGCTATGACAAAGCTTTGGAGCTTATGCGGGACTTAAAAGATATTGGGGCCCACAATATTGATAGTCGACGCAACAGCGGGTTGATGGGGCCTAATAAATTAAAGGCAGTTGAAAAGGCATACCGGCAGTTTGCAATGAGTGACGGGAAATTACCCGCCACCTATGAACTCATTTATGGACATGCCTTTGGCACTGAAATGAAAAAAGTTACAGATTATCACGAGTATATTGTGGAGCTGGCTGAAGGTAAACGAGAGCCTTAGTCTATAAATTATCGAGTTTTATTTTCAAACTTCACTACTTTATCTTCCAGCTCTTTTTCTTTAGCTTTAAGAATATCTTTAACATTCTTCATTTGTGAGTCGTGCAGAAAATCTCGTAGCGTTTCAAATTCGGTTCTGTAGAAGTCACGCTCATCACGTAAGTTGTCAGTATTTTTACTCAAAGTCTGGTTTGCCGATATCAACCGTTTATGGCTCTTTTTAATATGCTCATAGTCAGATAAGTAGTTCTCCTTGAACTCTTCAATTTCATCTTTAGCTTCTTGACGAACATATTTGATTTTTTCTCGTTGCTGTTCTTTGAGCTCATAAATTTCCGACTCATACTCCTGCTTTAAGTTAGTAATCGTTTGTAGAGCGTCCATATAGTTTTTATGAGCTTCTTCGTAACTATCCAGTGTCTCTTGATACTTTGAATTTAGCTCACGGTGTTCACGAACGAGGGAAGTATTCCTATCTGACAGGCTGGTAAGTGAATCCTGAAGTTTTCTGTAATCTGACTCCAGTTCTTCAATTTTACCTTTCTTTTTTGCGATATTCTGAGTGTTCTCTTTGATGATGTTTTTCAATTCATCATTTTTGGACTCAAGCTGACGTACCAGCGCGTGTTTTAACGTAGCCATGACTACTGCGGCCAGCAGCAGTACCAGTGCTATGACGCCAAGAACTAATGTGATAGTGTTGTCGCTTGTCAAATTCTCCATAAATACTCTTAAATTAATGGATTGAAATGCTCTAGTTAGGCCATAGTATATAGAAATCACGCCGGTCTAATTGTGCGAGGTATAACAGATTGAATAAAGGCCAAAGAAAATTTTTTGTAACGGGAACTGATACCGAAATTGGTAAGACTTTTATCAGTGCGGCACTACTCCGAGCATTAGCCCATAAAGGAAAGAAAGCGGCGGGATTGAAGCCCATAGCCTCCGATGCTCAGCCAGTACAGGGGATTATGAAAAATGAAGACGCGCTAGAACTCCAGAAGGCGGCTAGCATGTCCCTGAGTTATAGTGAGATCAATCCTTTTTGCTTTGAGCCGGCTATTGCGCCACATATAGCTGCAGATTTAGCAGGAACCTCCCTCAGTGTAGAACGATTGCAAAATAGTGTAATTATCCCTGATGATGCAGAAACGGTTCTGATAGAAGGTGCCGGAGGGTGGCTTACACCGCTTAATAATCAAGAAACCTATGCTGACTGGGTCGAGCAGAGTGGTTTTGAAGTGATTTTAGTGGTTGGTATGAAGCTGGGATGCTTAAATCACGCTATGTTGTCTGTTCGTGATATTGAGCGTCGGGGCTTAAAGCTTGCTGGTTGGGTGGCTAATTTCCCAGTAGGAAAAATGAATATGGCGGAAGATAATGTGCAGTGGCTTAAGAGTAATATTGAAGCGCCTTGTCTGGGAATAGTGCCGCAACAAGACGCTTCACAGGACGCTGATAGTGTCAGTCAGCTACTGGACGTGAGTAGCCTTCTCTGAAGTAACGCACTGGTTGCGCACGCAACTGACATTGGGCTTAGGAGTGATTACACAAATGCCCATAATTTGGTTCTCTTTATTATATTGGTCACGTAGCTTTTGGTAGCGGTTGCCAAGCTCTTGTAGTTTGGCAACATCGCTGCTGGTTTTGGAGTATGGCTGATAGCTTTCTGGGCCACCGCAGGGCTTGCTACCAACCGGCAGTAAATCACAGTCACTATTTCTGACACAGCCTTCTGTTTGCAATGTCTGTTGTATTTGAGCGTATAAATCTTGGGCAACGGCTTCTGTATCGGGCTTATTGTTGCTGGCTTGAGAACAGGATTGTAATAAGCTAGCCACTACAAATAATAAGCCTGATATAAATATTCGGTTTTTAAACATAATCGATCCTTCTTTAGCAGTTGTAACGATACTTTTAAATAGTCTAAAAGATCTAATTAACTAAACATAGTTTATTAGCAAATTCGTGTTATATCCTCTCCAGCTGTGACTGTATAAAAGCTTTAGCCTTATTAGCCGCCAAGGTCCAGGCTTGTTCGGTCGAAATATCCGAACGCTTTAATGTTTCAAAGCTGTGGTTTCCGTCTTCCAGCCATTCTATCTTAATGTTTTCGCTTAATTGATACTTTGAAACTTCTTGCGGTTTTCCAAAGGTATCTCGAGTGCCCTGTAAAATCAGGGTTGGGGTCTCTATAGAATGTAAATGTTCTGTCCGTGTTTTCTCTGGCTTACCGGGTGGATGAAAGGGATATCCCATGCATATAACCCCTTTAGTTTCAACTTCATCGGCAATCATGCTGGCAACTCGTCCACCCATAGATTTCCCGCCAATGAAAAAGTTTTTATTGGGTATTTTTGCAATTTCTTTTTTAAAGCTTTCGATTAGTCTGGGCATACGGTCAGGTGGTGACTTTTTTCCCGTCTGTTGGCGTCGTAACATGTATGGGAAATCAAATGTTATAACTTCAATATTGTTGTCATCAATCGTCTGCTGCATAAATTGCATGAATTTTGACTGTGAATCAGCCCCTGCACCATGAGCCATTATCAAGGTCGCTTGTCGTTGTTTCATTCGATACCTTTTAATTAATTTTTAATTTCGCTGTCATTAGAGATCGGTTTTGATACACTAAAGCCAGTTTATTCATCATAAAGCTTTGCTTGCGTTAAAAAATATGTCGATCATACAGCCCTTGAAGTATCAACGTCCTTTCCTTAAGTGGGCTGGAGGCAAGTTTAGACTATTACCTAAGATTCTTCATCATTTACCCCAGGGTAAAAAGCTGATAGAGCCCTTTGTCGGCTCGGGTGTAGTTTTTCTCAATGCTGATTATGATCGCTATCTCCTGGCCGATATAAATCCCGATCTGATTAATTTATTTAAAGATCTAAAGCGTGGAAAGGGGCGCTTTATTGATTACTGCTCTACTTTCTTTACGGAAGCTAATAATACCGAAAAAAAGTTTTATGAACTTCGAGAGCATTTCAATAAATTAAAACCGGGGGAGGAACGCTCGGCATTATTTTTATACTTTAATCGTCACGGATATAATGGTCTTTGTCGATATAATCGTTCCGGGGGCTTCAACGTACCTTTCGGTCGTTATAAGAGGCCATACTTCCCTGAAAGTGAGCTGGAGTTTTTTGCGAAAAAATCCCAGCGTGCTGAGTTCCGTTGCCAAAGCTTTCGCGCTTCTTTCAATGGTTCACGTCAAGGCGATGTAATTTATTGTGATCCACCTTATTTACCACAAAGCCTAACCGCTAACTTTACGGATTATACTAAGCAGGGCTTTAGTTACGACCAACAGGTTGAGCTGGGGTACTTAGCTGAAAGGGCACGTAAAAAAGGAGTCATAACAACTATTTCAAATCACGATACCATCGTAGCTCGTGATATCTATGAAAAAGCCGATAAAGTAACTTATTTTGATGTGCAGCGCTTTATTTCCTGTGACGGTAATAATCGTACAAAAGCAAAAGAGCTCTTAGCGATTTATGGCTGACTCAAATTATGAGCCAGCATTTTCAAGGGCAGAGTTTACGAAGTAAAGGATGGTTAGGATAAAGACCACAACGAAAATGATACCGCCAACAATGAACTGAACGGCATTACCCTGATCGAAGTCTTTCTCTCTCTGCTCCTCTGATTGAACACCAAACATTGCCCCGAGCACACTCTGTACAGTTGACCAGAAGCCAGTGCCTTGGTTTATTGATTTTTCTTTTGATGGATCTTTATGAGGTTGAGTCTCTTTTTCCAATGAGGATTCATTGGCTTTTGAATCTTCTTGAGTCATTACCTAATGTCTCTTACCACTATGTTTTAGAGTTAACTAATATACCGCAGTAAGTAGAAAAATTTAAGACTTTTCGAATAGTTCCAGAAATTGGATGAAGTGCAGGCTTGGCATATTGTGAGATTCAGTAAGCCAGGAATACCAGCTTGCAGATTTCTTCTCTGGGACGTTGTTACCTAGAGAGGCTGAAGCAGGCTCAAGTAGTTCGGGCTCGAGCGAAGTAATGATATGTAACTCGTCGCTGTTATAGTCAACGTAATTACCTTCAGAACAGATTTGCGCTTTTGCTAAGACATTAGAACCACCAACGATGCTCAGGGCAACGCCACCAGCTAACAATACTTTTTTCAAACTCTTAATAGACAACATGGTTCGCTCCTTACCATATTTTACCTACACGCAAATTACCCCACACAAGAGGTATCTTCTGAATATACGCTAATTTTAGCTAAAAGATCAAGGATTTCTTCAGGAGCTTTGCTTTTTTCTGGCTGCTGGCTGAGCTTTTTTTAGGCTCAAACTATCAATTAATTCAAAGGCTTGGCTTAAATTAAGTCGGGGGTCAACTAAGCTAGTATAAGCTTCACCCAATTCCTGGTGATGAACAGCGTAGCTGCTGCCTATGCACTCCATAACAGCTTCGCCAGTCATTTCAAGGTGCGCCGCGCCTAGGTGCGACCCCAGATCAGCGTGAATACTGAAAGCTTGTTGCAATTCCGATTGGATATGTTGAAAGTCTCTGGTTTTGTAGTTATTTGAACTTACCTGTGTATTGCCATGCATTGGATCACAACTCCAAAGTACCTTTAGATCTGCATCCTTAACAGCGCGAATAAGCTCTGGAAGTTTATGAGAAATTTTGTCATGCCCAAAACGTTGGATTAATGTTAGCCGTCCCTCTTCGTTTTCGGGGTTTAGCCATCGACACAGTTTAACCAGTTCTTTTGCCTCAACTGTAGGCCCTACTTTTATGGCAATTGGGTTAGCAATACCTCGTAGGTACTCCAGGTGAGCACTCTCACTCTGTACGGTTCGCATTCCGACCCATGGGAAATGTGTGGATAAATTATACCAGCGACCATTGGAGCCAAGACGAGTTAAAGCCTGCTCATAGTGCAGGTGTAAGGCCTCATGACTGGTGTAAAACTCAGTCAGATTTTTGTGGGCGGCTTGTCGACCATTGAATTGATGAAATAACTGAAGGGCATCTCTAAAGTTGCGCAGGCTCTGATGCAACTCTTTGGTTTTAGCTAGGTCTTTAAGTGACGCAACTTCAGGCTCAAGATTAAAAAGCTCTTCAAGCTCACCTTCTAGCAGAGAGCGGATGTAGTTTAAAGTTAGAGATGCGTAACTGTAGCCTTCCAGCATACGGGCAGGATCGGGGGTGCGAGCAGACTCGCTGAAGTGGACGTGGTTAACCAGATCTCCTCTATAGCTGGTCAAGGTTGTGTCACCCTGGGTTTCGGTCAATGCAGAACGCGGCTTGGCGTATTGACCTGCAATTCGTCCAATTCGTGAGACTGGCATGCGTAGTTTCTGGCTAACTAGGAGGCTGAGACTTAGCAGGCTTCTGACTTTCTGTGAAATAGCTTCTGCATTACAGTCTTTGAATGACTCAGCGCAATCTCCACCTTGCAATATAAAGCGCTCGCCTCGCTGAGCTTCAGCGATTCGATTTTTCAGTGTGTCTACTTCAGATGATGATACCAGTGGTGGAAGTTGGCATAACTTCTCAGTAACCTGCGCTAATGCAGTTGGATCACCATATTTAATTTGTTGACTGACAGGCTTTGACTTCCAGCTATCGGGAGTCCAGTTGTCAGCGCCAGATTTAACCATTCGAATTTACAAATTTACTTCAATAAAGGCATTCTATCCCATAAGATAGACACGGGCAAAAAAGACTGTAATTAGAGAAAACAGGCTAAGTTTAGGCTGAATAATTTTTGAATCTGTTAGAAAAGTTGAAATAACGCTAATCGAGGCAAAGCTCGGCGAAACTGAGGAGCTTATGAGTATATAAGTGAGTAGGTTGAGGCGAGTTTTAACAAAGGGTAGCGGAGAGTTCAGCTTTTCGGGAACATATTTATATGGCGAAAGTAAAAACAATCTATGTCTGCCAGGAGTGCGGTTCAGAAACGCCTCAGTGGGCGGGGCAATGCGGTCAATGTAAAGCTTGGAACTCATTGATTGAGCAGGCCAACATTAAGCAAAGCAAAGCGGAAAAAAGTTCGCGCTTTACAGGCTATGCAGGTGAGCAGAGTAAAGTCGTGAAAATGGATAAAGTGGATCTGTCCGAAGTGCCCAGAATGGGCTCAGGTCTTTCTGAGCTGGATCGGGTATTGGGCGGTGGCTTGGTCCCTGGTTCTGTAGTCTTGATGGGTGGCGACCCTGGAATCGGCAAGTCCACCATCTTACTCCAAAGTTTATGCAAGATTAGTCAGGAAATGCCAGTGCTTTATGTAACTGGTGAGGAATCGATGCAGCAGGTAACCATGCGAGCGCAGCGCCTTGGACTGGAAACGGGTGACTTTTCACTTCTGACTGAGACTCAAGTTGAGCAAATAACCACTCAGGCGCTGATGCAAAAGCCAAAAGTCATGGTGGTTGACTCAATTCAGACCATCTATACCGAAATGCTTCAATCTGCCCCTGGTGGTGTGGCACAGGTTCGTGAGAGTGCTGCACAGCTTGTTCGGTTTGCCAAACAGACTGGGACTACGCTATTCGTTGTTGGGCACGTCACTAAGGATGGTGCTTTAGCTGGACCACGAGTTCTAGAGCATATGGTTGATGCTGTGCTATATTTTGAAGGCGAGCGAGATGGTCGCCTTAGGCTATTACGAGCGGTAAAAAACCGCTTTGGTGCGGTTAATGAGCTGGGTGTTTTCGCCATGACCGATGAGGGTTTAAAACAGGTAAAGAACCCTTCGGCAATATTTTTATCGAAATACACTGACCCAGTAGCCGGTAGTGCTATCGTCTCTACCTGGGAAGGCACCCGTCCCATGCTAGTAGAAATACAGGCCCTTGTTGATACTTCTCATGCGCCGCAGCCCAAGCGGGTAGCGGTGGGCCTAGATCATCAGCGGATTGCCATGTTGTTAGCGGTACTGAACCGCCATGGCGGGGTCGCTACCTTTGATCAGGATGTTTTTGCTAACGTCGTGGGCGGCGTCCGAGTGATGGAAACCAGCTCTGATCTGGCATTGATAGCAGCAATAATTTCCAGTTTACGCAATCGTCCTTTGGAAGAACATTTAGTCGTGTTTGGAGAAGTGGGGCTTGCTGGAGAAGTGCGCCCAGTTCCAAATGGGCAGGAGCGATTAAAAGAAGCCGTGAAGCATGGGTTTAAGAAAGCCATTGTGCCAAAAGGCAACCTACCTTCAAAAACTTTAGATGGCCTTGAAATTCATGGCGTTAGCCGTCTGCAGGAAATGATAAACTTACTGTAATACTAAGATAGGGAGAGCGTTATGTTTGATATCGACTGGAGCGTTATCTGGAATCATCTGATTACCATGATGGTTGCCTATTTGTTAGCTTTTCCTATTGCCTGGAACCGCGAGAGTAATGCCCGTAGTGCGGGTATAAGAACCTTCCCCTTGGTTAGTATAGCAGCTTGTAGTTTCGTTTTAGTTGGAATCGATATGTTCCCTGATGGAGCCTCTCAGGCTCGTGTTATTGGTGGTATTATTACGGGCATCGGATTTATTGGTGGAGGTGCCATTTTGAAGAATGGGGATAAGGTTACAGGTCTCGCAACAGCAGCAAGCCTCTGGGGAACGGCAGCAATAGGTATCGCTGTCGGTGCTCATCGCCTGGAAATAGCAGTTCTATTAGCCATAGTAACCTTTGTTACTTTACAGCTGGTTACAAAGGTTAAAGATAAAGTCCCGGAAGGGGAACAAAAAGAACACTCTTAAAACTCATGAATAAAACACCAGACATACGGGCTTTTCGTCCAGAAAAGCTCTTTAAACCCCGTAATTTTATTAAGCCAGCTTTAAGTCAGAAGCAATACCTCGAGATCGGCGCAGGAAAAGGGATGCATGCTATGCAGTTTGCTGAGGCGAATCCTGACAAAGAGCTTATTGCCGTTGAGCGAACCAAGAATAAGTTTGACGTTTTCGCGCAGCGTGCGAAAGAATTAAAGCTCGATAATCTAACGCCTGTCCATGCTGATGCACTGCCTTATGTCGTACATGCGTTCCCCGCGAAAAGTTTAGATGGTGTATTTTTACTGTATCCAAATCCGGAGCCCAAAAGCGCGGCTCAACGTTGGCTCAATATGCCTTTCTTTGAGTTTCTGCTGTCGCGGATGAAAGATGGCGCTTCGGTAGTATTGGCCTCTAATATAGAAAGCTATATTGACGAAGCCGAGCAACAGGCCAGAGAGTTGTGGCAGTTACCGGTTGAACGCAAGGTCATTCCTAAAACCAGTTCGCGGACCCACTTTGAAGTGAAGTACCTGCAACGAGGTGAGTTGTGTCAGGAGCTGGTGATAACTAAGCCTGAGGGATATCAGACTCGGTTTGACTATTAACTAACCGCTGATTAGGTTAATTATTTCAGTATTACTCGTCAGTCTCTGATTGCCTTTTTTCCCACAGTGCCTGTGACTCTTGCTGTATAGCATCTGGATCACTGTTGTATAGAGTTAAAGTTGAGCGGAGGTGGAGCATGCTATCGATGTCTATTTCCTGACATTCGACACCATAGTCCTCACCTTTATGGTAGACAATCTTCGCCTCCATAAAAACGGGTGGCGACAGTTCGTCAAATATCACTTGTAAGGTCAGTGGTTTAGTCTTGTCTAGATTGGCATCAGTTTTAAGGTGGGCGCCATTAAGTGAAATGTCCACAACTGTAGCCATATATTTTTGATTATTTTGTTCGATAAGGGCTTTAGCCGAAATATGGATTCGAGCAAAATGTCTGCGATTAGTTTTAATGGCTTTTACCCCGAAGTTACTCCCTAGCTAATGAGATTAGCAAAGAGGCTTGAGATTGTCGAAATTAATTATGATTTTGGTTCACTGACTCACGATTTTCTCGTGAGCCAGTGTAGTTAATCATTTACGATTTTGAGATTTTGCGGTACTTGATGCGGTGTGGCTGATCGGCATCGGCACCTAGGCGCCGTTTACGATCGGCTTCATATTCTTGATAGTTACCTTCGAACCAGACGGTTTCACTGTCACCTTCAAATGCCAGAATATGAGTAGCAATACGGTCAAGGAACCAACGGTCGTGCGAGATAACTACAGCACAGCCCGGGAAGGCCAATAGCGCATCTTCCAGTGCACGTAAGGTCTCAACATCCAAGTCGTTGGTTGGCTCATCCAGTAGCAATACGTTGCCGCCACTCTTAAGCAGCTTAGCCAGATGAACACGGTTACGCTCACCTCCCGACAGGTCGCCGATGCGTTTCTGTTGATCCGACCCTTTGAAATTAAAGCGGCCAACGTAGGCGCGAGATGGCGTTTCATAGGTGCCAACGGTAATAATATCCAGGCCGTCTGAAATTTCTTCCCAGACCGTTTTATTGTCGTCCAGCGAGTCACGACTCTGATCGACGTATGCTAAATCAACGGTCTCACCGATTTGAAGCTCACCAGAATCCGGTTGCTCCTGGCCGGTAATCATTTTGAACATGGTCGACTTACCCGCACCATTCGGACCGATAACACCGACGATACCACCTTGTGGCAAGTTAAAGTTCAAGTCGTTATATAGCAGCTTATCGCCAAATGTTTTGGTTAAGCCTTTGGCGGTAATAACCTGAGTACCCAGGCGCGGACCCGGTGGGATATACAGTTCGCGAGTTTCGTTGCGTTGCTGGAACTCTTTGCTCGATAGTTCTTCAAAGCGTGACATACGCGCTTTCGATTTGGCCTGACGACCTTTGGAATTGGCACGAACCCATTCCAGCTCTTCTTTCATGGTTTTCTGGCGAGAGGCTTCCTGCTTTTCTTCGATTTCAAGACGCTTAGCCTTTTGCTCCAACCATGAAGAGTAGTTACCTTCCCATGGAATACCTTCACCGCGATCCAGCTCCAGAATCCAGCCTGCAGCATTATCCAGGAAATAACGGTCGTGGGTAATCGCAACCACAGTACCGTTATAATCAACCAGGAAGCGTTCCAGCCATGCCACTGACTCTGCATCCAGGTGGTTGGTCGGCTCATCCAGAAGCAACATATCAGGATGTTCAAGCAATAAGCGGCAAATCGCTACACGGCGACGTTCACCACCAGAGAGGTTCTCCACCTTGGCATCCCATGCTGGAAGGCGTAGGGCGTCAGCTGCGCGCTCAAGGGTATTTTCAAGATTGTGACCATCAGTCGCTTGAATAATCGCTTCAAGCTCACCCTGGCGCTTCGATAGTGCGTCAAAGTCGGCGTTTTCGTCAGCATAGGCGGCATAGACCTGATCCAGTTCGGCCAATGCTTCTTTAACGTGAGCAACTGACTCTTCAACGATTTCACGAACGGTTTTACTTTCGTCTAGCTGAGGTTCCTGCGGCAAATAACCGATTTTGGTACCCGGTTGTGGGCGAGCTTCACCATCATGATCCTGGTCGACACCAGCCATAATGCGTAATAGCGTCGATTTACCGGCACCATTAAGACCCAGCACACCAATTTTTGCGCCCGGGAAGAAGGATAGAGAGATATCTTTTAAAATAGTTTTGTTCGGGGGAACCACTTTGCTCACCCGATTCATGGTATAAATGTATTGAGCCATTAAAAGAATACTTAATTAGTAACAATGTTGCCGGCATTTTACATTGCTTGCACGGTTGAAGCTACAGGAGAGAGCATGAAACACTTGAGTTTATGGGGATTAGGGCTGGTTTTGAGTTTGCTGGGAAGCGCTACACTGGCATGTGTTACTCCTCAAGAGTTATACGCTGCTTCAGATCAGAGAGATCCTGAGCATGATGCTTTTAACAAGGCCCTGAGCTGTCAGACGATTTCTACAGATAATTTAGAGGTCGTGCTTATCGCTCTAGGTCGTATTGGTGGCGAAAAAGCAGCTACTCGAATACTGCCTTATTTGAACCATGAAAATGCGCAGATACGCGAAGCGGCAGCATTTGCATTGGGTATTACTGCGGTTCCCAGTATGAGTGAACAACTGGTTAAAGCGCTGAAACAGGAAAAGCAATCAGCGGTTAAATACCGTATAGCTGTAGCCATTGGAAACCTGGGGCACACTGAAGCACAGCAAGTGCTTACAACTATTATTAATCAGTCTGAGGATTCGCAGGAGATCCGTGGTGCGCTACAAGGTTTGGTTAACCTCTCTTCATTCCATAGCTCCAGGTTAGGTTCGTTTGAAAATCTGAGTTCCAGTCAGTTATATAAAGCACTTTGGCAACCGGCAACCCAGCTCGAAGCAAGTTACTTAATGGCGCGTCGAAACCTGATGGAAATGACGCAGGTGGATCTTGCTCTAAAGCAGCTGGATGCCCTTGAGCCAAAGGCGCAGGCAAAAATGGTACGTGCTTTGGCTAATACTGAGCTGGAAAAAGTGCTTCCTATGTTGCTGACTCATGTGCAACACGAAAATATAGGTGTCCGCGTTAATGCCATTCGTGGACTGGCAAACTTCCCAAAAAATCCTGCAGCGAGGGCTGGGGCCTTAATTGCTCTGCAACAAAAAGATGTTGCTAGTCAGGTAACTGCTTTACAGACATTACATAATGACTGGCTGGAAAGTGACAACATCTATCAGACAGTAAAACAAAAGTTGTCCAGCGATAACAGTTGGGTCCAGTCTGAAGCTCTGATGGTGTTGATTAGAGCTGACAAAGCGGATGGTAAAACAGCTCAAAAGTGGGTTAGTAGTTCTGATCCAAACTTGCAACGCGCGGCTATTGCCTACTTCAGTAAAATGAAAGACAAAAAAATCTTACAGGAGCTGGCAGAGAGTGATAAAGCAATTATTGCTCGCGGTGCCCAGCAGGCACTAAGCCCTGAACAGGAAACTCCGGGTAAGCCAAGCCGAACACCTGATGAACTTCCGGAGCTGGATGCAGTGGTGTTATTGCAGACTACACAAGGCCCGGTAACTATAAAATTATTCGCCGATACGCCATACACTTCTGCTAACTTCATGCGACTGGTTAATGATGGGTACTATGACAACACTTACTTCCACCGAGTGATCCCTGATTTTGTAGCTCAGGGTGGCAGCAAAAGTGGTGACGGCTCGGGTTCTGTCGGCTATAGCATTCGAGAAGAGCTATCCTATCGATCTCACCTTCCAGGAACAGTAGGGATGGCGACCTTAGGTAAAGATACCGGGGGAGGCCAATTCTTTATCAACACAGGGGCAAACTTACACCTCGATAGTAATTACACCATTTTTGGTGAAGTCATAGACGGCATGGAGAACGCCATGAAACTGGAGCAGAATGATAAGGTGGTTTCTGCTGAAGTGGTTGATGATTAAAGTTTTGTTTTAGTTTTTCGCCCCTCGTCGAGTTCCTTTCTCTTAAGTGTGTAAGAGAAAGGAACCAAAGAGAAGCACACCCCAATATTGAGGTCATTTAAAAGAATGACTCCCTGTGTCGCTCAAAAATATTAAACGCACCAGAGTTTACAGCACTTCCATGTACTGAAAACTCTTATCAAAATCATCCACGATTTTGATTGCTATATTTGAGAGCTTCACAGCTCAATATTAAGGGGATAACAGTGCTGGACTGTACTTCAGTGCAAAAAACATTACTGCCGCTACACGAGTATAAATGATAGTCTATTTCTTACTGTATCGAATACACTCTAAAATTTAGCACCAATAATCCCGTAAACATTAGCCGCAACGGTTCAAAATTATAGCGTAAATTGGGCAGGGATAGCTCAATTTAATCAAGACGAAACAGGATGTTTCGTTTGATGGCGCTTAATAATTTTTAATCGTAAGGGAAGCCTTCAGGCCTAATGTTTGGGGCGAGTTTTTTGGTTCATTTTTTTGCTCGTACAAAAAATGAACGTTAAAGATTTAGAGGTAAATTACAAAAACATCTCCATCACAATATCGCATCGACTGTAGTCAACCCGTGATTCATGGTTGGTGAACTCTTTAAAGCCGAGCTGCTGATACAGTTTCATCGCAGGTTTAAGCTTGCGGTTAGACTCAAGAAACAGTCGTTTGCAGCCGCGCTTTTTTGCTTCTTCAATAATGGCTTTGGCTAGGAACTTGCCGACACCAGAGCCTTGATAGCCTTCGAGCACGCCCATCTTGGATAGTTCGTATTCATCTTCCGTCCATTTTTTTAGAGCACAGGCTGCAATGATCTCCCCAGAGTCATTGTCACGGGCGAAAAGTATTTCTCCCCCAGTATCGATGAGGTAACGTTTGGGATCGTTAAGAACTCGTTTATCTTCATCTTCGATGACAAAATACTTCTCGATCCAGGCCTGGTTTATGACTTTAAAGTCTTCTGCCAGCTCAGGACTGAAACGCTCGATTGAGATTTTATTTTTGCTCATAGACTTGAAACTCGAAATGACAAGATGCTGTGCTAGAATGGCTTCAGTTTAACCAATAAATAAAGAGAACAACAGATGGAACTATTCACGATAGAAAACTTATTTACCCTCGGTATGTTGATCGTCTTACAGGCCGTTCTGGGTTTTGATAACTTGCTTTATATCTCATTAGAGTCTAAGCGAGCACCGCTGGAAAAACAAAAGAAAGTACGCTGGTTAGGCATTGGTCTGGCGGTAGTACTCAGAATTATTTTATTGTTCCTCATCGTTAAATTGATTGGTTATGTCAAAGACACGCTATTTACTATTCAATGGGAAGGCGTCATAACGGGGACTTTTAATTTAGAAAGCATCATTGTCCTGTTTGGTGGTATTTTTATCATGTACACCGCGGTAAAAGAGATTTGGCACATGATGGCGCTGGAGGTAGGAGATGGCAAAGATCGAAAGCCGCAGTCAGCTGGGAAAATTATATTCCTGATTGTATTAATGAACCTGGTTTTCTCGTTTGATTCGATTCTAAGTGCCATGGCCCTGACCGATAATTTCTGGATTATGGCCATCGCTATCATTTTAAGTGGTATTGCGATGATCTGGTTAGCTGATACGGTCTCAGCATTCCTGCAAAAGAATCGCATGTTCGAAGTGTTGGGTTTATTTATTTTGTTGGTGGTTGGCATCATGCTGCTGGCCGATGGCGGACATAAGTCTGAGTTACACTTCTTCGGCTATCCAATCGAGCCTATGAACAAGGCAACTTTCTATTTCGTTATCGCGGTGATGGTATTGAGTGATATTGTACAGTCGAAGTATCAGAAGATTCTGATGAAGAAGAAAGAAGCTGCTGCCCGAGCCAAGTTAGAGCAGGAGGCTCAGGAAGAAATTCTTTGAGAGAAAAAAGCCCGCCAACTGGCGGGCTTTTATATTTAGAGGGATATGGAGTTTAAAGCATCGGCTTTAAATATTTCCCGGTATAACTGCCTTTTTCTTTTGCGACATCTTCTGGCGTTCCTGTTGCGATAATCTTACCACCTTTGCTACCACCCTCTGGGCCAAGATCGACGATCCAGTCTGCGGTTTTAATTACATCAAGGTTGTGTTCGATGACCACCACTGTATTACCGTGATCGCGTAGACGATGCAGCACTTTCAGAAGCTGATTGACGTCGTGGAAGTGTAGACCCGTCGTTGGCTCATCCAGGATATATAGCGTCTGCCCTGTATCACGTTTCGATAATTCACGTGATAGTTTAACCCGTTGTGCCTCACCGCCTGATAACGTAGTAGCGGCCTGACCGAGTTTAATATACGACAGTCCAACATCCATCAGGGTTTGAAGTTTTCGAGCAACCGCTGGAATCGCGTCAAAGAACTCACGCGCGTCTTCAACCGTTAGCTCTAACACTTGGTGAATGTTTTTGCCTTTGTATAGGACTTCTAATGTTTCGCGGTTATAGCGTTTGCCTTTACACACATCACAGGCAACATAGACGTCAGGCAGGAAGTGCATTTCTACTTTGATTACACCATCACCCTGGCAGGCTTCGCAGCGTCCGCCCTTAACGTTAAAACTGAAACGTCCCGGTTTGTAACCCCGTGCTCGCGACTCCTGCGTACCGGAGAACAGCTCACGAATCGGCGTAAAGATACCGGTGTAAGTCGCTGGGTTTGAACGCGGCGTTCTACCTATGGGGCTCTGGTCGATATCGACCACTTTATCGATGTGTTCTAAGCCATCGATAGAGTCGTAAGCCTTTGGCTGTAGACTCGATTTATTGATCTTACGTGCAACGATCGGATACAGCGTATCGTTAATTAAGGTCGATTTACCTGAGCCGGAAACACCTGTGATACAGGTTAGTAATCCAACCGGTAAATCCAGATTCACTTGATTCAGGTTGTTGCCGGTAGCACCTTTAACGGAAATAAACTTTTTGTTATCGGCTTTAGTGCGCTCGACAGGCACTTCAATTTTTAACTCGCCAGTTAAGTACTTAGCGGTAAGAGAATCTTTCTTTTTTAGAATATCTTTCAGCTCACCCGCAGCGACGACTTCACCGCCATGAACACCGGCACCTGGGCCAATATCCACGACGTAATCAGCAGCGCGAATAGCATCCTCATCATGCTCAACCACGATAACGGTGTTACCCAGATCGCGAAGATGTTCCAGTGTTTTCAACAAGCGGTCATTATCTCGCTGATGCAAGCCAATGGATGGTTCATCCAGAATGTACATCACGCCTACCAGTCCTGCACCGATCTGGCTGGCGAGGCGAATACGCTGAGCTTCACCGCCCGATAATGTATCGGCGCTACGCTCCAGAGTAAGGTAGTCGAGACCAACATTAACCAGGAAGCCTAATCGTTCGCAAATCTCTTTCAGAACTTTGGCTGCAATTTCACCCTTTTGTCCCGGAAGGTCTAGTTTATTGAAGTAGGAGTGGCTGTCTTCAATCGACCAACGTGTGATTTCTGGAAGCGCTGTCCCTTCAATAAACACATTACGCGAGTTTTCATTGAGGCGAGTGCCATCACAGCTGGAGCAACTCTGGGTTGTCATGTACTTCTGAAGTTCTTCACGAACAGCGCCAGACTCGGTCTCATGATAGCGACGCTGCATGTTGGGAATTATCCCCTCAAAACGGTGTTTGCGATGATAGCTGTCACCCCTGTCATTGCTGTATTCGAAGTTAACCTGCGTCGAGCCACTGCCATGTAAGATGACATCCTGGATTTTCTTCGGCAGGCTGCTCCAGGGTGCTTCGATATCGAATTCATAATGTTTTGATAGCGATTTCAGCATATGGAAGTAGTAGACGTTACGGCGATCCCAGCCACGAATCGCACCGCCAGCCAACGAAATATCTTCATTGGTTATGATCTTCTCAGGATCAAAGAACTGATCGACACCCAAACCATCACAGGTAGGGCAGGCCCCTGCTGGATTGTTGAAGGAGAAAATACGAGGTTCCAGCTCCTGAATCGAGTGACCGCAGGTAGGACAGGCGTATTTTGCTGAGAACACCATTTCGGGTGCCTTTGGATCATCCATTGCCGCCACGCGAGCAATACCGTCAGCCAGTTCAAGCGCTGTCTCAAAAGATTCTGCCAGGCGTTGCTGTAGATCAGGCTTAACCTTAAAGCGATCCACGATGACTTCAATGGTGTGCTTTTTGCGTAACTCCAATTCTGGAGGGTTGGCTAGCTCATGCACCTCACCATTAATTCGGGCACGGACGAAACCTTTGGCCTGTAGCTCCTGCATCAGCTGGATGTGCTCACCTTTACGGTTTTTCACGACAGGTGCCAATAGCATCAATTTCTCGCCAGCTTCTCTTTCCAGGACGGCATCCACCATCTGACTGATGGTCTGTGCTTCCAGTGGTAACTGGTGCTCGGGACAGTGTGGTGTACCGACACGGGCAAACAACAGGCGCAGATAGTCATAAATTTCTGTTATGGTACCTACCGTTGATCGAGGGTTATGTGAGGTCGACTTCTGCTCTATTGATATTGCTGGAGATAACCCTTCGATGTGCTCCACATCGGGCTTTTCCATTAACGACAAAAACTGACGAGCATAAGCAGACAAAGACTCAACATAACGACGTTGGCCTTCGGCATATAAAGTATCAAAGGCGAGTGAGGACTTACCAGAGCCTGATAAGCCAGTAATTACAATTAATTTATCTCGAGGTAATACGAGGTCTACGTTCTTTAAGTTATGGGTCTTAGCACCGCGGATGTCGATATTATCCATCTAGCTCCTGCCACTGTATGTTGTATCAATTGCGCCAATTATGACCAATTAAATGTGAATTAGGCGTCAGCCTGTCATTGGCTGCCGTTAATATAGTGATTTAGAAAATAAATTTGGTCTTTGCGCGATAAAATGCGAGAATCACAAACCGTTAACTATAGCGTGAAATGAGGCGTTCCGAAAAGCCTTTTACTGATTATTAGCGTATTCATTTATGAAGTCCTCTTCCTTGACTAGTACAGAACGTCGATCTGCGGTTTCTCTCGCCAGTATTTTTGCTTTGCGCATGCTAGGGCTCTTTATGCTATTGCCTGTCATTCGGATATTAGGCGAGGATCTGGAAGGAGCAACGTTACCGCTATTAGGATTAGCCTTGGGTATTTATGGTCTGTCTCAGGCTATTCTGCAGCTTCCGTTGGGTGTGTTATCCGACAAGATTGGCCGTAAGCCAGTGATTTATGGTGGTTTGCTGATATTCATTGCAGGTAGTTTAGTCGCAGGGTTTTCTGAGTCGATCTGGGGGCTGATTGCCGGGCGTGCACTTCAAGGTGCAGGTGCAATTGCCAGTGCCGTAATGGCCTTAGCGGCGGATCTAAGCCGACCACAGCAGCGCTCAAAAATGATGGCTATGATTGGTGCCAGTATCGGATTGGCATTTGCTATCTCACTGATTTTAGGCCCTTTGCTGGCTAACTGGCTGTCACTACAAGGACTGTTCTTTGTTATCGCAACACTGGCCTTTGTGGCCCTGGTCGTTGCCATGACCCTGGTTCCAAACGGGGAGCAAGCCAGCAAAGTCAGTTTAAACTTGAGTTTTGCTGAGCGTTGGCAACATGTTACGGCCAAGGGGCGTATATTTGTGTTGGCGCTTGCTGTGTTTGTTATTCACTGGTCATTAGTCGCTGTCTTTATGATAGTTCCTGAAAAACTAGAGATTAGCGGCTTCGAGCTAAGCCAGCACTCATGGATTTATTTAACTGTATTAGTCTTATCGATAGCCTTAATGGTTCCGATGATGCTGAGAGCCGAAAGAAAGAAAAAGCACCGTCAAATCATGCAGCTGGCTTTCTTTGTTATTGTATTAGCTTTGGCCAGTTTATTTACCGGGTTTACCCATATTGTATTCTGGCTGGTGGTGCTGACGTTATTCTTCGCAGGATTTAACCTGCTAGAGGCTAAACTGCCATCTACCGTTTCAAACTTGTTTGGGTCTCAATATCGGGGTACTGCTCTTGGTGTTTTTAGTACAAGCCAGTTTCTCGGGGCTTTTCTCGGAGGTAGCTTAACGGGTTATTTACTGCCAAAACTGGGTGTTGATGGTATCTTGTACCTCAATATAGGTTTGGCTGTTATTGCTGGATTGGCTTTATCGGCACTGGGCAAACTGCCTGAAATTGAAAAAATTGTGATTCAGCTAAGCGATACTGATGAAAAGTCTGGGCAAAAAGCACAGATTTCTGCATTAAAAATGCCCGGAGTGATGGAAGCGGTTGCTAGTGGCACAGAGGGCAAGGTATATTTACAAGTTGATAAATCACGTATAAATCAAAAGGACTTGATGGCTCTAGGCCAAATTGAAGGCTAGACACAAGACAGAATTTATAAAGAATAGGAGTACTACATGGCCAGTCGTGGCGTTAATAAAGTTAT
Organism: Kangiella sediminilitoris; assembly: GCF_001708405.1. Classification (NCBI taxonomy): domain Bacteria; kingdom Pseudomonadati; phylum Pseudomonadota; class Gammaproteobacteria; order Kangiellales; family Kangiellaceae; genus Kangiella; species Kangiella sediminilitoris. The sequence goes on from NZ_CP012418.1 coordinate 495,577, forward strand.
ATTAGTTGGTAATCTTGGTAAAGATCCTGAGATCCGCTACACAGCGGATGGTCGTGCTATTGCGAATATCACGGTAGCGACCTCCGAGTCATGGAGAGATAAGAGTTCAGGGCAGCAGCAAGAAAAAACCGAATGGCACCGAGTGGTAATTTTCGGTAAATTGGCTGAAATTGCTGGAGAGTACTTACGTAAAGGTTCTCAGGTTTACTTCGAAGGTAAGCTGCAAACGCGTAAATGGCAGGACCAGTCAGGTCAAGACCGCTACACAACAGAGGTCGTGGTCGATATTAACGGGCAAATGCAGATGCTTGGCGGTCGTAGTGGCGGTGGTGGTGATACATCGTTTGGTGATAACAGTTCATTTGGTGGTCAGCAACAGAAGCCACAGAATCAACAGTCGCCACAACCAGCACCAGCAATGGATGACGACTTTGATGATGACATTCCGTTCTAATGTCATAAACGCCTTATATAATTATTAAATACAATAAATTAGCTTAACCAAGGAGACAATAATGAGCTATCAAGATATTGAGCAACAAGATGTTGCCGTTAGCCGTGGTGGTTTAGGTGACCGCGCAAAATTTATTACGAAAACCTACAATCATTTGCTTGGCGCGATTTTTGCTTTTGTATTGATCAGTGTTTACTTCTACCAGTCAGGAATCTCAATGGCGATTGCCGAGTGGGTGTTCTCATTTGGTGCTGGCTGGATGGTTCTTCTAGGGGGCTTTATTGCCGCAAGTTGGGCTGCTACTCATTTAGCTCATACTTCTCAGTCAAAGGTTACTCAGTACTCGAGCCTGATAGGCTTTATTATTGCTGAAGCTATCATCTTTGCTCCTATGCTGTTGATTGCAGCGAATTATGCCAATGGAGTCATTAAGAGTGCGGCTACGGTAACCTTGGTGGGCTTCGCAATATTAACCGCAATTGTTTTCTACACTCGCAAGGACTTCTCGTTCTTACGCGGTATTCTTATGTGGGCGGGTGGTCTAGCGCTATTGGCCATTGGTGCTGCATTCATTTTTGGCTTCCAGCTTGGGACCTGGTTCAGTGTCGGCATGATTGGTTTGGCTGGCGCAGCAATTTTGTATGATACTTCAAACGTTCTTCACCATTACCCAGAAGATCGTTATGTTGGTGCTGCACTGCAGTTATTTGCCAGTGTCGCCATGATGTTCTGGTATGTTCTTCGTCTCTTTATGGCGAGTGAAGATTAATCGGATATCCGAAAAAAAAGCGGCGTTTAGCCGCTTTTTTTATGCGCAATTAACGAGCTAAACTAGTCTTCGCCCTTGCCTTCCTTATTAAGCTCCGACTCTTCAATGACCAGCTTCTCTTTTAATAGCTCGATTTTTTCTTTAGCCTTGTCTTGCTTCACTTTAAGTTTATCCTTTTGCTCGCTATCGGATGTTTCTTTTATTTGCTCTGCCATCTCCTCGACGGCTTCCTCAAGCTTTTCGACCTGTTGACGGGTTTGATCAACCTGTTCAGCTTTGTTGGCCTTATCAAAAATTACGGACTCTGGTTCTTCCTTTTTAGCCTTTTTTGACCGGGATTTTTTAGATTTTCCTGCTTCTGGAATAAAAGTCTTCTCGTCAACCATCCGTTGATTTCTAAAAATGGGAGAAACTATTTCTATTCCAGCCTGATGTAGACTGTCTAGAACACAGGCGTTTAGTTTTGAGCGACTTGATAGGAGAGTATTGATATCTGTAGCCAGCCCGTGAATCTTATAGACGATGGCATGATCCAGCAATTTTTCGATGTATACAAAAGGTTTCTCTAGCTCGGCATTCTTTGCGGCTTCAAGAAGTAAAGGCTCAATGGTTTGATGTTCATTGTCATAGCCCAAAGATACTTCGGTGGATATAATTGTTCCATCACTGTGCATTACTGTAACCGGGTTGGTTGCCAAAAACAGGTTAGGCAGGGTAATTAAATCCCTTTCGCGGTCCTGTAATTCGGTATGGAGTAAACCACGCCCCGATACTCGACCAAACATATCCTTGACTTCAATAAAGTCTCCTAGACGGAAGTTACGAACTGAACGAAGCCAAATCCCAGCCATGATATTACCTAAGAATGTAGCTGAGCTTAAAGCTATCGAAGCTGATAAAACGATACCAATAAGACCGATAATTTGGTTCTTTAAACTATCTTTTATAGGTAGCACCAGTACGAATACAATGATCAGCAATAACATAAAAACAATATTCGTAAGCTGTCTCTGAAGCACTACATTAGTGTTTTTGTTTTTACTGAGAGTAAAGAATTTTTGCAGAAGCTGATAGGCGAAGAAGCCGATAACCAGAGTCGCAACCGGCCAGAAAAGGCTGGTTAAATCAAAACCGAAAAAGTCTGACATAACGTGTGCTCCTTGTTATTTATTCTTATCATAATTGTTTATAACTCTTATGCAAGATATTCAATAATCAGGCTTAAGAGACTGAGGAAGAGAATATTTTAATTTTCTCTTAGGCAAGGACGGCACAAAAAAGGGCGCCATTGGCGCCCCTAAATCTAGAATTATATTTTAGTATGTTAACAAGAAGTCTTGCTTAGAATACGTACTGGAAACGAACCGCTATAGCATCGCCATCTCTAGTGTTACCAGCAGCTTCAGTAATGTCACCGTTGACGTAGTTAAGGCCAACACGTACTGCTTTGCTTGCGTAATAGTTCAAGCCTAAAGTGAAGGCTTCGGCTTCTTCTGTACCTGGCTCATAGTTACTGAAGCGACCAAATACTTCCCAGGCGCCATCTTTACCTTTCGGAGATACACGCTTGAATTTACCTTTGCTGTATGGACGTGCTTCGCCAGTCAATACATAGCCGAACTGAGCGTAGTAGCCTTCAATGTCAGTATCAGCGAAGTTACCGCCGTCTACCTCAGCGTCGAAGTATTCAGCTTGAGCGTGGAAAGGACCTGCAGCGTATGCAAATTCAAGGTTATAAGCAGAAATGCTTTCACCATTAATGTCACCACCAACTTTATAATCAGCTGTGTGGATTTCTACACGCTGATCAGCGCCGTACTCATTACCAGCCAATCGACTTTGACGGAAACCAAAACCTAAATGGAAAGTCTGGTTATCAGTATTCACTGGTGCAAACGTCATGCGACCCGTAACACCCGTAGCGATATTGTTGCCTTCTTCACCTTGATCATAAAGGCCGACCATCCAGGTGTAGTCATTGTTATAAGAACCTAAAGACGCGCCATAGTTTTTACCTGGAGCCAAAGCGTTAGTAACCATAGTACGTTCGATCGCAGTGATATCTTTCGATGAAGTATTCTCTTCAAGGCCAAATGGCTCTTTGTGTTTACCAAGAACAAGCTCTAAGTTATCCCAGCCATTGTATTGGATGAAAGCATCGCTCAGACCCGTATCACCTTCGTCATCGAAGTCGCCCTGTACTTTAGCTTCCCATTCACCAAACTCACCGCTAACGTAGATACGTGCGCGACGAAGTTCTGAATCTGAACCAGAGGTATCTGTGTCAGAAAAAGCATCACCATCCCACATATCGATGTCATACATTAAACGGCCGCCAACTTTGATGTTAACTTCGTCAGTTTTAATGCTCATACCACCGCCAGCTTTTGATTTTGCTTCTGTTTCTGCGAAAGCCGGTGTAGAAATTACAGCTGCTATAGCTACTGCTAATAATTTTAATTTCATTGTCATCTCCAAAAAAGAGTATTTCATTAAAAGTCGGTGTGGATTTTACGGCTATTATATGACAGTTACATGACAGAAACGCTAAGGCTTTGTGAAACAGCACTTGTTACAGAAACTTTAAGCTGATTACTTACTCTATCCGTCCATGTTACCGGGATGTCATAAAACAACCTGAATATTACAAGACTTTAACATTACTGTCATATTCCAGACCTATAATCCAAGCATGATTCTAGAATTGGTCTGACATGAACACTTCGATTAAAGATACCACGCGAAAGCTATTAGACCAGCAGACGCAAAGTGGAAAGCATAAAAGACGAAAGCTGAATGACATGCTTGCACGCTATGGCATTGCTGTGGGCGGTATGTCCGTTATTGTGGCCGTTGTTCTTATCTGTTTCTACCTGTTATGGGTTGTATTACCAATATTTAAGCCAGCAGCAGTAGAAATGGAAAAGGATTTTCCCTGGTCACAAAAGCAATTATTGCACCTTGAAGTCGAAGAATACGGGGAAATTGCATTTGGTCTGGAGCCATCGGGACATATGCAGTTTACCGATATTGAGGCTAACAAGGCGCTAGCTAATTATAAAGTGTCTGAAGAGCATACAGTTTCAGCATTTGCTCAGCTGGATCTAAAGGGGATGATGGCCGTAGCTCTGGATAATGGTTCGATACAATTATTACAGCAAGATTACGCTATCAGTTACCCGGATAATAAGCGTAAGTTAACCCCATCAATTCAACACCCTTTCGGCGAAGAGTCTATAGAGTTCAGCGATAAGCCTGTTAGGCTGCTGAACGGTAAGTTATGGGACGATGGCATGATTCTGGTGGGTACGAATGAAGATAACGAACTGTTAACCAAGCATTTTTATGTTGAGCAATCATTTCTAGGTGAAGGTCTGGAGCTTGATGAAAATACATCATCCATCATCCAATTAGGATTTGAACCGAAATTTGTGCTTGCGACTCCAGGTCCAGACTGGATCTACGCTATCGGTGAACATGGTGAGATGAGTTCTTACCAATATGAGGGCGGTGAGTGGCAGCTCAGAGAAACGAAACAGCTAACAGAAAGTGGCATAAACGTCTCTAATGCCAGCTTTTTATTAGGCAATGTCTCTCTTATGATTGGCGACTCGAACGGTACCATCAGTCAATGGTTCCAGGTAAAGAACGAGAATAACGTTTCTTCGTTAACAAAGATTCGAGACTTTAAGTTAGGTAATCAGCCTATCGTGACTATAAAGCCTGAAGCACGTCGAAAAGGCTTTATTGCAACAGATACAGAGGGAAAGGTTGGTGTTTTCTACACCACATCAGAGCGTTTACTGGAACAGTTTGAGTTTGGTCAGCCGATTCAGGCTTTATCTATCAACTCCCGTAGTAACAAGTTGTTGGTTATTGGCGAAGATGCACAAGCGACAACTTTTATGGTGGAAAACGAACATCCTGAGATTTCATGGTCTGCTATCTGGAACCAGGTCTTTTACGAAGGTTACACAGAACCTACCTTTACCTGGCAGTCTTCTTCGTCTTCTAATGATTATGAGTCAAAGTTTTCCTTGGTTCCGCTAAGCTTTGGCACCTTGAAAGCAGCATTTTATGCCATGCTTTTCGCCGTACCTCTAGCAATCTTTGGCGCGATATTTACAGCTTACTTCATGGCTCCAAAAATGCGTTCAATGGTAAAACCTACTGTTGAAATCATGGAGGCGTTGCCGACGGTTATTCTAGGTTTCCTTGCTGGTTTATGGTTAGCTCCCCTGATCGAGGAAACACTGGTTGGCTTCCTGTTGACCATTATTCTACTGCCGATATTTACGGTTCTGTTTGGCTTTTTATGGTCAAGATCACCTGAAGTTATCAGGCATAAGATTCCTGATGGTTGGCAGGCAGCTTTGTTATTACCGGTGGTGATAGTAGGTACTATGTTTGCTTTCTGGTTGGGCGAGCCGGTAGAACAGTGGTTGTTTGATGGCAATATGCCAGGCTGGCTGGACGATCATGGCCTCAACTATGATCAACGTAACTCGTTAGTTGTTGGTCTGGCTATGGGGTTTGCGGTAATTCCAACTATTTTCTCAATTACAGAAGATGCTATTTTCAGCGTACCTAAACACCTGACAAACGGCTCACTGGCACTTGGCGCCAGCCAATGGCAAACCTTAACTCGAGTGGTTTTACCTACAGCGAGCCCGGGTATTTTCTCGGCTCTTATGATTGGCCTCGGAAGAGCCGTGGGTGAAACCATGATTGTACTGATGGCAACGGGTAATACGCCGATTATGGACATGAATATTTTTGAGGGTATGCGTACGCTTTCGGCCAATATTGCGGTTGAGATGCCAGAGTCTGAAGTGGGTAGTTCTCACTATCGAGTACTGTTCCTGGCGGCATTTGTTTTATTCTTATTCACCTTCGCATTCAATACGATTGCAGAGGTGGTGCGTCAACGTCTACGTAATAAGTACGGTTCACTGTAGGAGGATAACTGATGAGTAAAAAATTCTTTAACAGTGGGCAACACTGGGTTTGGCTAAATGCTGGAGCGATCAGTATTTCGTTGGTTATGGTTGTCGGACTGCTGTTGTTGATAGCTGTTCGAGGGCTGGGGCACTTCTGGCCTGCGGAAGTAAAAACTTTTGAAATGGCCGAAGGCGACCAAAAAACAACACTGATGGGCGAAGTTCATAATATTGAACATGATGTTCAAGATGGCCTTGACCGTGAACAGTACCTTTTAAAGATGGGTAACCGCGATGTTTATGGGCTTGATTTTAAATGGATTAATGTCAAAAACATTGAAGAAACCACTATCGATGAAGACGTTATCGTGGTCGAGCGTCGTGAATGGGGCAATCTCTATGGTTTCCTGGATAGCGTTACCAAAGATGGCTCTGTTATCAAAAATGATGTGACTGCACTAGAAGATATCGTTGATCGAGCGAATGATTTACACGAAGAAATCAGAAGTATCGAAAAAGACGATATTGGAAGTATTAACTATGAAATCGAGCAGTTACGTCTTGAGAAGCGACGACTTGAACTAGAGGGTGAGTTCACTGCAGAAGCCAGGTCCGACATCGAAAACCGTGAAGCCGAGCTTCAGCAGCAGTTTTTAAGTTATCAGGAAGAGTTGAACAAACTGTATGCCGATATTAAGCGAGACACTGCAGAGTTTAAATTAGTTGGTGGAGAAACGATCTCATTAACGGCAGGTAATATTGTTCGTGCATTCCAGCCAAACAATATGGGCTTCTTCGAAAAACTGGGCCATTACTTCTCCAAGATCGGTGAGTTTATATTAGATGAGCCGAGGGAAGCTAATACCGAAGGTGGGGTTTTCCCGGCAATATTCGGTACCGTAATGATGGTACTGTTGATGTCGGTAATTGTAACGCCTCTGGGTGTAATCGCTGCAGTTTATATGCGTGAATATGCCAAGCAGGGCCCGTTAACTCGCACTATTCGCATCGCTGTAAATAACCTGGCTGGTGTACCTTCTATCGTATACGGTGTGTTTGGCCTCGGTTTCTTTGTGTACTTTCTGGGAGGCTCAATTGATGAGCTGTTTTATCCAGAAGTCAGTCCTTCTCCGATGTTCGGTACTCCAGGATTAATGTGGGCATCTTTGACTTTGGCGTTACTAACCTTGCCAGTAGTCATTGTTTCAACAGAAGAAGGCTTGGCACGAATTCCGAAATCAATTCGTGAAGGTAGTTTGGCTTTAGGCGCAACAAAGTTTGAAACCCTACGTAAAACCGTACTACCAATGGCTAGCCCTGCAATGATGACAGGCTTAATTCTAGCGGTAGCACGAGCAGCGGGTGAGGTAGCGCCATTGATGCTGGTTGGTGTAGTTAAACTGGCCCCGACATTACCGCTGGACGGAAACGCACCTTTTTTACACCTGGAGCGTAAGTTCATGCACCTGGGTTTCCACATTTACGATGTCGGTTTCCAAAGTCCTAACGTTGAAGCTGCGCGTCCTTTAGTTTATGCCACAGCTCTATTGTTGGTATTAATCATCATCTTATTAAATATTGCGGCTATTAAGATCCGTAATAACCTGCGCGAAAAATATAAATCGCTTGAGCAGTAAAGAATTCCATCGAGGTAATTGAAATGACACAAGTATTGGAAGAGAAGACAATTGAGCAGCACTTGGCGGATGAAAAGATTGCTATAGAAGTTGAAAAGTTAAACTTGTTCTATGGTCAAAACCAAGCGCTTTATGACATCGACATGAAAATACCTGAGAAGAAGGTAACTGCTTTTATCGGTCCTTCAGGTTGTGGTAAATCGACATTATTGCGTTGCTTTAATCGCATGAATGATTTGGTTGATATCGCTCGAGTTCAGGGTGATATTAATATTCATGGTGACAATATCAATAAACCGGGTGTTGACGTTGCTGAGCTTCGTCGTAACGTTGGTATGGTATTCCAGAAGCCAAACCCTTTTCCTAAGTCAATTTATGAGAATATTGCTTATGGACTGCGATTACAGGGCATTAACAAAAGACGCGTTTTGGATGAAGTAGTAGAGTGGGCACTAAAAGGCGCGGCTTTATGGGACGAAGTTAAAGATCGTTTGCATGAAAATGCACTTGGTCTGTCGGGTGGTCAGCAGCAGCGTCTGTGTATTGCCCGAGCTATTGCCGTTCAGCCTGAAGTTCTACTGTTGGATGAGCCTGCATCGGCACTGGACCCGATTTCAACACTGAAAATCGAAGAGCTGATCCACGAACTTAAAAATGACTACACGATCGTTATTGTTACTCATAACATGCAACAGGCCGCTCGTGTATCTGATTATACTGCGTTTATGTATATGGGCGATATGGTGGAGTTTGATCAGACCGATACAATCTTTACTAACCCGTCACAAAAGAAAACAGAAGACTATATTACTGGTCGTTACGGATAATAGACGCTACTGAAAGAGGTATTTGAAATGGATAATGAAAATTTGAGCCAACATATTTCTAAGCAGTTTAACCAGGACTTGGAAAATGTTCGTGAAGAAGTTTTAGCGATGGGCGGTTTGGTTGAAGAGCAGTTGACCAAGGCTTTAGAAGCGCTAAGTTCGCAGGATATTAAATTAGCCAAGGAAGTAATCGAAACCGATGATCGCGTAAATGACTTTGAAATTAATATTGATGAAGCTTGCGTAAAAATTCTTGCTAAACGTCAACCTGCTGCCAGTGACTTGCGACTGGTTTCTACGGTGTTAAAAACCATTACAGACTTGGAGCGTGTTGGTGACGAAGCAGAGAAAATTGCTCGGATGGCAGTTGAAATTGCTGAAGCAAAAGAGGAGTCGCCACTATCTGGTAAATTGCATTTTGGGTCACTGCAACATTTGGGTGGATTAGTCAAAAGCATGTTGCATGATGCTCTGGATTCATTCGCAAGAATGGACACTGAGTCTGCTGTCAAAGTTGCTAAGAAGGATAAGGACGCAGATAAAGAGTATGATGCCATTTCACGTGAACTCATGACCTATATGATGGAAGAACCACGTAACATTTCTCAGGTTCTAGACTTTATGTGGGCGGCACGTTCATTAGAGCGCATTGGAGATCATGCCCATAATATTTGTGAATATATTGTTTATTTAGTGAGAGGCCAAGACGTTCGTCACTTGTCCTGGGATGAGATCCATAGGCTGGTAAAGAACCGTAACTAAGGCTATTATTCGGGTAAAAAGGAGTTGAATAATTCAATGAGTGCCAACATTCTCATCTTAGAAGATGAACGTGATATCCGAGAAATGCTAGCGTTTTGTATGACGCAGGCTGGATACGAAGTAGAGCAGGCAGCGACCGCTGAACGTGTCTTTGGGTTAATTAAGGATGGCTACAAACCGGATCTGTTTTTAGTCGACTGGATGTTACCGGGTGCCTCTGGGATTGAGCTGACCAAAAAGTTGAAAAAAGATCCTGATATGCAGTCCATACCTGTCATTATGTTGACTGCCAGAGGTGAAGAAGACGATCGCGTACAGGGATTGGAGGTTGGTGCTGACGATTATGTAGTGAAACCCTTTTCGCCTCGTGAACTATTAGCAAGAGTACAGGCTGTCCTTCGTCGCAGTGGTCTGGCTGCGCAGGCAAGCGAACAGTTAACTCATGGTGCTATCCAGATTGATACTGCCAGTCACCGAATTATCATTAACGGCAAAGAAGTGCACCTTGGCCCGACAGAGTATAAAATTCTGCATTTCTTTATGAGTAATCCAGAGAGGGTCTATTCCCGAGGCCAGCTACTGGATTCAGTATGGGGACAACAGGTTGTTGTTGAAGAAAGAACCGTTGACGTTCATATTCGTCGCTTACGTAAAGTATTGGCTGAATATAATGTTGAAAATTATGTTCAGACGGTGCGTGGTTCAGGTTATCGTTTCTCCAGTAAATAAGGCAGGAAGCCATGTGGACTAACCGTTTCTGGCAGGCAGAGTTCTGGACTTTAGCTTTTATCATTTTTGTAGTAGGGCTAATCGGTTCACTTTTTGATAGAGCTGCTGCCAGTATTGCGGTTATCATTTTTGGATATCTACTATGGAATTTGATCCAGCTATCCAGGCTTTATAAATGGTTGGTTAAATCAAAGTCGTTATACCCTCCGTCAGCTCCAGGCCTCTGGGGTGATATTTTTAATCACCTTTATGTTCTACAGCGGAAGAACCGGAAAGAGTTAAAAAAGCTTAAAGGGATTATTTCTGAGTTTAGGGCCTCAACTTCGGCATTGAAGGAAGGGGCTCTGATTATCAGTAATCAAGGCGAAATCCGCTGGTTTAATAAAGCATCTGAGAAGTTACTGGGCTTAAAAGCCAGCACCGATATCGGTCAGCGCTTATTTAACCTGTTGCGACACCCTAGCTTTATAGAGTATGAGCAAGTGCGTGACTATGAGAAGCCTTTGACTATCCCGTCCCCAGCGGATGAAAAGCTCATGCTTAATATACATATTACGCCCTACAACAACGATCAACGATTAGTCATGATACGTGATGTCACAGAAAAACATCATCTGGAAAGGGTACGGCAGGATTTTGTGGCTAATGTATCTCACGAGTTGAGGACGCCTTTAACGGTGATACACGGTTATCTTGAAATGCTGGACCCAGAGGTATACCCGGAGTTGTCGAAAGTGGAAAAGCCACTACAGATGATGCGGCAGCAGGCATTGAATATGGGGCACTTAGTAGATGATCTATTGCTCCTCTCCAGATTGGACGCCAAAGATCCTGCCCATAACGGCAACAAAAAAGACATAGATATCAATATCATGCTGGACAGTATTTGCGCTGAAGCGAGGGTGTTAAGCGGAGAAAAGAATCAAACAATTTTATTCCATTCGTACTCGAACAAAACTTTTTGTGGCTCTGAAAAACAATTACGGAGTGCATTTTCCAACCTGGTATTCAATGCCGTCCGGTACACCCAAAAGGGCGGGAAGATAGATATCTACTGGAAAGAAACCGATGAAAATCTGGTTATGAGTGTCTGTGATAATGGTCCGGGGATTGAAGAGGAGCATATACCTCGATTGACTGAAAGGTTTTACCGCGTTGATACTGGCAGGAACCGTTCTCAGGGTGGTACAGGGCTGGGTTTAGCTATTGTAAAACACGTTCTGGAGATGCATGGTGGTTATCTGAACATTCAAAGTACTGTTGGCAAGGGTAGTGAGTTTAGCTGTTATCTACCAAAGAGTTAATCCTGTCATCAATCTTGAGTAAATAGCCTTAAACGTTAACACTGTTTCATCTGTTGTTACTATTCAATAAAGCGCAAGATTGTGTTTAACAGTTTCTGATTGATTCAGCCCAATATAATCCATTGTAAAAAACAGTATTAGTGTCATCTAAGCCAGGCTGTTCTTTCTGTAAAATTCAAATCTGACTTGTAATAAAAGCGTCATATTGCAGTCACAAGGCCTTAACATAACTTACCCATAATGACAGCGTCTGTTAATCATACATACTCAGTTGGAGAGTTATAATGAACTTATTCAAAAAAGTCGCTCTAGCGGCAGCAGTTTCAACTTTGTCATTAGGCGCATTGGCTGAAGCTAAAGTTGATGAAAAATTACCTACTTATAAGAAAACAAGCGGTATCTCTGGCAACCTTTCAAGCGTTGGTTCTGATACTTTGGCTAACTTAATGACACTTTGGGCTGAAGAGTTCAAGCGTCAATATCCTAACGTAAACATTCAGATTCAAGCAGCGGGTTCTTCTACTGCGCCTCCAGCACTAACTGAGGGTACTTCAAACTTCGGTCCTATGAGCCGCATGATGAAAGATAAAGAGCTTGAAGCCTTTGAGAAAAAGCACGGTTACAAGCCAACGCCAATCGCTGTAGCAATTGATGCATTGGCCGTTTATGTGCATAAAGATAACCCAATCGAAGGCTTAACTATTTCACAGGTTGACTCTATCTTTTCTTCAACTCGCAAATGTGATGGCGAAGCTGACATCGCTGACTGGAGTGCGCTAGGTCTTAAAGACTTGGGTGATATCCAGCTATATGGTCGTAACTCAGTATCTGGTACTTACGGTTACTTCAAAAAGAAAGCACTTTGTAAAGGTGACTACAAGAACACTGTAAACGAGCAGCCAGGTTCTGCTTCTGTTGTTCAATCAGTAAGCCTATCTAAGAACGGTATTGGTTACTCTGGTATTGGTTACAAAACATCGGGTGTTAGAGCTTTACCACTAACTAAAAAGAACGACACGAACTATGTTGAAGCTACGCCTGAGAATGCAATCTCTGGTGATTACCCGCTAGGTCGCCAACTGTTCGTATACGTAAACAAGCACCCTAACAAGCCTCTTTCTCCAATCGAGCTTGAGTTCTTGAAAATGGTTCTTTCTAAAGTAGGTCAGGAAGTTGTTGTGAAAGACGGTTATATCCCACTTCCAGCAAAAATTGCTGAAATGCAGTTAAAAAAGTTAACTAAGTAATATCTTTCTAACTCATAGTAAGGCTTTACCGGCTAGTGTCTCACTAGCCGGTTTTTTTACTTTTGGAATTGAGCTAAATAATTATCCATTTCTTCAGTATTAGCAAAAACAGTAAAGTCAGGTAGTGCCTTAACGATTTCGAAGACTTTCTTGACGCCAGGGCTCATATTACTAACGGCAACTTTTCCGCCTTTAGCTTTTTGTTTTTTTAGAGTAGAAAATATTACGCGCAATCCAGCTGAACTGATGAACTTAAGTTCCTTCATATCGAAGACTATCGCTTTTACTGAATCATTCAGATTACCGATATATTGTTCTAGTTTAGGTGCTGTATCACTATCAAGCGAACCGTCAAGAGATAACCTTGCTGCTTCTTCACCGTTCTCACCAACTTCAATATCTAATGGCATATGATGCTCCTTTTATATAAACCTATTAAGACTTAAACGTTAACAATAAATAATTACTACCCTCTAACCATTTATAATGTTGTTCCGCAGTTAGAGATTTAATTAAATAGATCCCAAGCCCGCCTATATCTCTATTCTCAACTGGAGATTCTAAGTCCGGGTTCTCCTCGGCTAAGGGGTTAAACTGATTCCCATCATCTGCAATCTCAATCACTAATTCCTTAGGTGAGTTGCTTTGCATAGAGCAAGTAATTTTAATTGCATCCGAATGTCCCTCTGAGTACTTTTTTATATTGCTTACAACTTCATCTGCTACTAGTAACGCATTATTCAAAATGTCTGAATCGATATTGTGAGATTGACAAAATCGCTCTATACACTCTGAGACTGAGCTGATTAGTGAATTTGATTTTGATAAGAAACTATATTTATCCATTTTGTATCTTTTCTAGAATGAAGAGTGTTATATCATCGGATTGAGGCTCGTTTCCTGCAAATTTAGAAACCTGTTCCAGAACATGCTCGGAAATTAAGTTAATGGGTTGAACGGATTTAGACTCTTCCAAAGTTTCCAATAATTTCTCGTCTGAGAATTCTTCATGTTCCTCATTGAAGGCTTCTGTGATTCCGTCAGTGTATATAACCAGTTTATCTCCTACATAAAAGTCTACCTGAGTTTCTTTGTACTCTCCATTTTCAAACAGGCCCAAAGGTGACCCAGCTTCAACTTCAATGAAAGAAACATCGCCAGAAGATTTTATGAGTACTGGGGGGTTATGTCCTGCACAGGCCACAGTTAAACGACTATCACTGGGGTCGAGTACGGCACAGAAGAATGTAATAAACATACATTCGTCGTTGTCTTCTGCCAGTTCATCATTGAGCTCTGAAACGATGTCACTGAGTGATATCGATTTAGGGACCAGAAGTTTTGCAAGGCTAACAGCTCTGGACATAAATAAGGCGGCTGGAACACCCTTATCAGAAACATCCCCGACTGCAATAAAGTATTTGCCATTTGGTAGTGCTATCGCAATATATAAATCACCCCCCACGGCTTTGGCAGGCAATAACCTTGCATCAATATTGTATTCAGGAAGTGCTAAGTTTAAATTCCCAGCTCCTGGTACCATACTCATCTGAATCTTCCGCGCAATTTCTAATTCGCTTTCGAGCTTCTTTTTTGCCACCTTTGCATTGGCAAGATCATTAATGTGTTGCTTGATGGAGTTCTTCATTGTGTGTAAAGCAACGACCAGATCTCCTACCTCATCGTTACTGTTAATATCGGGTAATGTGAAATTGAAGTTACCGTTACTGACATCCTCAATGGATTTGTGAAGTTGACTCAGAGGATCGGAAATGCGTTTGGCAAGATACCAGGTAACAGCGATAAGCATAATCAATAGCATCACTGAAATGATATACATTTGATTTTTAAGACTCAGGTAATTAGCCAGCAGATCGTCCTTGGGGATGGCAACGATTAATTCAGGTGTAATCGTACCTGAGAAATCTAGCCTTGAACGGTGTACTAACCACCCATCCTTATCTTCTGAACGGCCAATATGACTGAAGATGGGGTGCTCTAGCTCAGAAATTGTGCGTTGCCTGAGCCCTTTGTCTGGCGTTTGAACTAAAGGGGATATATCTCCACTCCATGCAAGGATCTCTTGGTTATTGTGAATCAAAGATGCTGAAGAGTGAGTGATTGGATTCTCTTTTAACTTTTTAGCGATGTTGCTTAAAGTGATGTCAGTAGCAATGACTAAGGTTTTATTCTGATTGGCTTTTGCAATAGTGATGCCTATTTCTTTCATAAAATAAAAAACATAGGGAGATGTGGTTATGGAGTCATCACTCGCCATAGCATCCAGATACCAAGGCCTAATTCTTGGATCATAACCGGTATCTTCTAACGCTTCTGTACCAATAATTTCAACATTATTATTGAAGAAATAACGGATATGCTTTTTCATTTCCTTTTGAAGATAGTCGGCAACAAAGTACGCATCATCGGGCGCATTAAATTTATCTCTTAAAAACTTTTCAGGAATGTACCTTAATATAAAATAATCACCTTGGTGAGACCCAACCTGAATTCCTGTTGCTGAGGGGAGCTTTTCAAGCATTTGAGAGAAACTAGGCACTAATAATAATGGATCATCAATGTTATCCATCTCATTAAACTGGCTGGAGGCCAGGAGGGTAGTCGCACGGTCTACGGGAGCATAACTTCTCTGCAACTCTAGGTTGATTTCATTGCTGGAAGACTCAAAAATCCTTTTAGCCGTTTCGTTTAGTAAAACGTTTGAAATGCTCTGACTGTAAGTGATAATAAATGCAGCAAATACAAAGGCAACAAGAATTGTACCTAATACAATCTTGTCACGGATCGACATAGAGCTAAGTAATGGAAACTGTCTCATCCCCTTGCTCCTAAGTAATCTGGCTCATATTAAGCCATGTGTGATTTTCAGCGTGTAAAGCTACTTTCACACTAAGATCCGTTGCTAATATATAGATGATACTTAACTCCTTGTATTTTGTATCTGGTTATAACTTAGCCATTTGCGACGTAATTTTGAAGTGAAATTTTAAATAATCGTCGGTTAATAGTGGTTTTTTGCTATATTTATCGCCTTAGAGAGGCATATAAAAAGGTTCAAGAGAGTCTATGGTCAGGTTATCAGACAGCCCTATTCAGCCGGTTACCTGGAGTCAGGCAGAAAAGTATGGAGTTACCATAGATATTAAGCGAGATGACTTAATTCACCCGATCGTTACTGGTAATAAGTGGAGAAAACTTAAATATCTGCTAATGGATGCTCAGAATAAAAAGTGCCGACAAATTGTCAGCATGGGTGGTAATTGGTCTAATCATCTACATGCTTTAGCCTTTGCGGGAAACTCCCTGGGTATCAAAACACGAGCTTTTGTGCGAGCCCATCAAAATCAGGCCTTAACGCCTACGCTGAGAGATTGCCAACGATGGGGAATGACCCTTCAATTTTGTACTCGAAGTGATTATGAATTATTGCGCAAAGACAGCCATTGGGCGAGGTGGCAAAACAGGTTTCCAGACAGTTACTGGATAGGCGAGGGTGGCTTTAGTGAGCTGGCGATACAGGGTGTGAGTGATATGTCTAGAGAAGTACAGGAAGCTTACGATTATATATTTACTGGTTGTGGTTCTGGAGCAACGCTGTGTGGATTAGCCAGAGCTTTTCCTGAAACTAGGATCGTAGGTGTCGCTGCATTTTCTGGTGCGGAGTACCTAAAGAGCGAGATTCAAGCCTATCTGGGAAAGCTGACAAACTGGTTTCTGGATACTAAGCATCACTGCGGTGGCTTTGCCAAAAGCTCAGAACTGCTTTTAAAACTTCAGTCAGAACTGGAGAGTAAGAACGAGTTTCGACTTGATACTGTCTATAACACAAAAACATTTCTGGCCTTAAATAGTTGGATAGAAGAAGGCTATATAACTAAGAGCAACAAAGTGCTGGTTATTCATACGGGGGGACTACAGGGTGAACGTGTTACACCCACTGATAAATAGAGTAACCAATCACAGCAAGTCCGAAGAGCCCTTGCAGGGTAAACAGTGCCCTAAATATGAAGGTATAACGCAAGTATCTGCTCAAGTTGGCTTCGTCCAAAGCAAATAAACGTGAACTCTCTGAAAAGGTTTCTTCGCAGCGTATCAGGCCGGGGATAGTGAGTTTAAGCAGGACCTGACTTCTCATATCCAGAACAGTAAATGCTAAGGCCAGAATACAAATTAAACCTCCTATCAGTAGTATAACCAAAGGGTGCGCTTCTTTTTCAAAGGCAGCAAAAGCCCCGCCATTGACAAACATGGTTAGAGTGATAAAGAAATGGAATGCTTTTAAGCGCTGCTCTGCGTTGAATTTGAAGTGTTCCCATAGATAATTTTTTTCTTCTAAATAATCCATACAAGTCCACATCCAGTTTTTTGAGGCTAGTTTACATAAAAAAGGGGGAGATAACAGCACACCAATTGTGGCAAATTGCCGAAGAAGTTGTGATATGATATTTTCTCGTCAAAAGCGAGGTACCTTATGAAAACAGGTCAAGAATGGATTGCGGAGTATAGCGAAAGCCATCGAAACCCGAAAAATAAGCTATTACATTGGATTTGTGTGCCGCCGATTATGTGGACTGTGTTAGCTTTTTTATGGTCAATACCGGTTCCTGAAGCGCTACAATTTCACCCATGGCTTAATTGGGCCACAGTTTTCGTACTATTGGCTCAGTTATTTTACCTCAGCTTTGGCGCAGCCATATTTATTGGGATGTTGCTGGTCAGTGTAGGCATGCTATTATTTACCGCCTGGCTTGAGCAGGCAGCGCCCTTTGCTTTATGGCAAATCGCTTTGGTGGTGTTCATTCTCGCCTGGATAGGGCAGTTTGTTGGGCATCATATTGAAGGTAAAAAGCCTTCTTTTTTCAAAGACTTATTGTTTTTGCTTGTGGGGCCTGCGTGGGAAATGAATTATTTCTTGCGTAAGATCCGTGTAATTTCATAATATTTCATACTTTAAATCCAGTTTTTAACATTGGGGATAACTGATGCAGAATCCTGATACTACAGAGAATGTAGCACTGATTCAGTCTGATGCCGTGGCCTTTGGCGTGATTATGGCGGTGTTAGGACTTATTTTTTATACCTCCAGTCGTCAGCATGGCTTCTGGCATAAATTCTATAAACATATTCCGGCTTTGTTGTTGTGCTACTTTGTCCCCGGGGCCTTAAATACTTTTGGTATTTTTGAGGTAGAGTCGGCTAAGAATATTTACCACATTGCCTCCCGTTACTTGTTGCCTGCGAGCTTATTCCTTCTGACTTTAAGCATCGATCTTAAGAAGATTTTTGGTTTAGGCTGGCGCGCTTTGGCCATGTTCTTTACTGCCACGGTGGGTATTATTATAGGTGGTCCTCTGGCTATCTGGTTATTCCACGTTATATCTCCGGAATGGGTTGCGGGCGATATATGGAAAGGTATGTCTACGGTAGCCGGTAGCTGGATTGGCGGTGGTGCAAACCAGGCATCCATGCAGGCACTGTACAATGTGAACGATACTCTATTCGGTACTATGGCTGTAGTTGATGTGCTGGTCGCTGAAATTTGGATGATTGGTCTACTTATTATGGCTAAAAAGTCAGACTCCCTGGATAAAAAGCTGGGCGCTGATAACTCCAGTATCGAAGATCTGAAGCATACGGTTGAAAAGTACACTCGTGAAAATGAGCGTGTATCTCACCTAAATGATTATATGATCATCTTGGGTGTTGCTTTTGGTGTTGTTGCACTTGGTCATGCAATTGGTGGATGGTTGAGTCCTTTCTTTGGACAGTTTGAGTGGGCGAAAGAATACAGCTTGGACAGTAACTTTTTATGGTTAATTTTAACCGCTACCTTTGCAGGCATCGGTTTATCCTTTACCCGTACCCGTGAGTACGAACATGCTGGAGCCTCTAAGATTGGCTCAGTATTTATTTATGTCCTTGTTGCAAGCATTGGTATGAAAATGGATCTGTTTAAGATCTTTGAAGAGTGGCAGTTATTCTTGGTAGGCGCAGTTTGGATGATGATACACATCATATTGCTATTTATCGTTGCTAAAGCGATTAAAGCACCGGCATTCTTTATTGCGGTCGGTAGTAAGGCTAACGTCGGTGGTGCTGCTTCCGCTCCGGTAGTAGCGGCTGCTTTCCACCCGTCACTTGCACCAGTCGGTGTACTGCTGGCTATTCTGGGTTATGCAGTAGGTACTTTTGGTGCTTATCTAACCGCAGAAATGATGCGCATGATTGTCACGGGTTAATTCTAGACCTTATAAAAAAAGCGGCTTTAAAGCCGCTTTTTTTGGCACTTAGCTTTTTGGTAAGAAGTTTTCAGCGACCATGCAGCGGGCACTGCCACCACCTATTGTTTCAATGGTTTTTATGTCGCAGCAAATAAGTCTACCGTGGGCTTCAAGCTGTTGTTTCTGCTTTTTGTCAAAGCCCTGAAAAGCTGTCTGTGACATGACAATGACGGGCTCATTCTGCTGATTACGGAGCTGCAGTATATTGGCGCAAAAAGCCTGTTCTGCCTGCTGGTGGTCGATATTAATAATTTGCTTATTGTCATCGTGTAAGCTGCTGAGAAGAGATTCTCGCTCTTCCGCATCGGCAATGGATTCCAGGCATATCACCGCGAACTGTTCACCCACACTCATCATGACGTTGGTATGATAGAAGGGAGTGCCCTTGCTACTCGTACTATGAAAGGATATTGGGTGGTAGCCTCTATCTCTACAGTATTGCTCGAAAAGATCCTGTTCGCATCGCTCAGATAGGGTGGCATAGGCTTTACCCTTAAGATGGTCAAAAACCATGGCGCCAGTTCCTTCGAGGACCTGGTTACCTTGTCTCAGGTCATGAGTCACTCTAGGATTATAGCCATTGTACTCCAGCAGGCGTGTTAGTGCATCCAGACGGGCCTCTTGCTTGCGATTGGCTGCCTTCATAGGAAAGATATCAATACTTCCATCCGCTCTGGTGCAAAACCAATTATTTGGAAAGACGGCATCAGGCATTTCGGGATCGCCCTGCCTTTTATTCAATAATAATACTTCTAAATGGTGGTCGCGTAGCTGATTGACCATGACATTAAATTCTTCGAGAGCGCTTTCTTTAACCAGGTAGTGAGGCTGCTCTACTTTATTTTGAAATTCATTATCCTGCGCCGTTTCTTCATTAAAATGAAAATCGGTTGGCGGAACCATGATAATTGAATGAGTGGTATGCGACATAGGTAGGAGAATTAAAGAGTCATTTTCGTAAGATAAAAAAAAGGCTTGCAATGTGCAAGCCGTATATTAGCAATCTGCGGGTCATAAGGACCAAATGGGGGTAGGTATATAAAACATGCCCGCTCGCTAACCAAAGGAGTCAGTCTATGAAACTTAAATTACCAACTTACCAGAAGTATCCTTCTGGTCGGAATAAGCAAAGCTCATTCGCTTAAACCAACAGTGTTAATTTTTTTAATCATTAAAAAAATTAACAAAGTGTTTGCCTTTTCATAAGGGTATTTGACAAAATAGAAGCGTCTGGCAAATATTTGTCTAAGCCAAGTCCTGCTTAAGAGCTGGTTTGGCGTTGCCCCTCAAGGCAGGTCAAATAATATACAGTTGTATGACCAGATTCAAACGATATTTTTTCATGATTCAGATTAAAAAAATTAATGTAAGGAGCGGTAATGCCTAGAAGGTTGCCCCCACTAAATAGCCTGAGAGCTTTTGAGGCTGCTGCGCGCCACTTGAGTTTTACTAAAGCGGCTGAAGAACTATTTGTTACACAGGCTGCAATCAGCCATCAAATCAAAGCATTAGAAGACTATCTTGGCGTTGAGTTATTCATCCGAAGGAACCGGAAGTTATTGTTGACAGATGAAGGCCAGCTTTATTGGCCAAAGATCCGTGATATTTTTGAAAAATTAGTTAATGCCACTGAGCAGGTTAAAGCACAGGGTGCTACCGGCTCTCTAACGGTAAGTGTTATTCCAACCTTTGCGACTTTATGGTTGGTTCCCCGCCTTGCGGAGTTTAGCCAGCTTTATCCTGAAATTGATGTTCGAATCAAAGCGTCAGATACAGAAGTTGATTTTGTACGCGAAGACGTGGACATCGCGGTATATTATGGCAAGGGTGAGTACCAGGGCTTACATTGTGATCAACTATTCCAGGAGCACCTTACACCTGTTTGCTCACCCGGACTGGCTGAGTCAGGCACGCTTAACACCCCGCAGGATCTGGCTAATCATACATTGCTACATGATGCGACTACAGAAGAATGGCGGACCTGGATTAAACATGCCGACGTTAAGGGGGTAAATCCAGATCAGGGCCCTGTTTTCAGTCATTCCGGGATGGTACTTCAGGCAGCTCGACATGGTCAGGGCGTTGCCATGGGGCATAGTGTCTTGTCCCAGATGGATTTGGATTCAGCTCGTCTGGTTGCACCATTCGATATTGTGGTCGACAGTGGTTACTCTTATGACTTGGTCTGTCCGGAAAACTCGCACGATCGTCCTAAAATTGTAGCTTTCCGTGAGTGGTTACTATCGAAAGTTAACGAAGACGTTGATGACGAAGTTTTATATTGATCAAAAAAAAGGCGCTGGTTAGCGCCTTTTTTTATACCGACTTGATTAGGCCTCGCTGGAATTGAAGTAGTCACGAGTACCGTGAGCCTCCACGGCTTCCCCAATTCTTCGGAAAGCTAGAGTATAGGCTGCATTTCTCATACTACGGTTTTCTGATTTTGCCAAATCCCAGACTTCATTAAAGCTTTTACCCATGATTTTGCCCAGTCTTTCGTGGACAGTATCAAGATCCCAAGCGTAGCCGGAGCGATTTTGTACCCATTCAAAATAAGATACTGTAACACCCCCAGCATTGGCGAGAACATCAGGTACCACATGTATTTCTCTTTCATGAAGTATATGATCGACGTCACTTAATACAGGGCCGTTGGCAACTTCAACAATGTAGTTAGCTTTGATGTTATCGACGTTATGTTTTCCGATAACACCATCCAGAGCCGCAGGGATCAGTATATCCACATCCAGCTCCAATAATTCCTCATTACTGATTGGGGAATGCTCGACCTGCTCACAAACGGAGTGTGTGCAATAGACCGCCTTAACCTGACGAGTGCGCTGCTTTTCCTTATAGATACTTGGGACATCAAAGCCTTTATCTGAGTGGATACCACCACGAGAGTCACTTATAGCAACAATTTTGTAACCTCTCTCATGTAGCAATCGAGCTGCATGGTAACCCCCATTACCGAAGCCCTGAACCGCAACGGTAATGTTTTCTGGTTTCCAGTTGTGTTTCTTTTCTAATTCAAGAATGCATAGGTAAGCACCTCGGCCAGTGGCATCATCACGCCCTAGACTTCCGCCTAAACTGATAGGCTTACCGGTGATAACACCAGGAGCTTTTTGGCGAGTAATGTGTTCATATTCATCCATCATCCAGCCCATGATACGTTCATTGGTGTAAACGTCTGGTGCCGGAATATCGCGGTCAGGACTGATAATATCAGCCATTTGGCGGACGTATGAACGGGATAGTCGTTCTAATTCCATGCGCGATAACTGTTTAGGATCAACCGTGACACCGCCTTTACCACCACCATAGGGTAAACCGACAATAGCACATTTAATTGTCATCCAAAGGGCTAAGGCCTGTACTTCGGGCTGATTAACATCAGGGTGATAACGGATACCGCCCTTTGTTGGTCCTAGTGCGTTATTGTAGCGGCAGCGATAGGCCGTAAAATATTGAGTTGAGCCATCATCCATGCGGACGGGAAGTGAGGCCGTCAGTGTGCGCATTGGCTGCATCAGGCTGTCAATAACCTCAGGGTTAACTCCGGCGTTTTCGCCAATTTCGCGAACTCGTGATAAAGCGTCCTGATAAATTTTTTCGGACATAATCTCTCCCTAGTTTTTAAGAGATCTATGAAATATAGGCGATGGTTATAACATGTGCCTTTAAGAAATCAAAATATGGAGTCTGAATTTAGAGCTGGTCGGAGTTTATAATTTTCGATATAACAGTAGGCATTAGTAAACTAAATTGACCATTTATGAGTACTCTTAAGAATAAAACAATTTGGATAACGGGAGCCTCTTCCGGTATTGGTGAGGCTCTTGCATATGAGTGCGCGCGTCATGGTGCTAGGCTCGTTTTGTCCGCTCGTCGAAAGGATGAGTTAGAGCGAGTGGTAGCCCATTGTGAAGGTAGAGACAAGCATATTATTGTTGGCATGGACTTAGCTGATAGTAACGGCTTTACTGATTTAGCTGACAAAGTCTGGCAGCAGACAAATGGTGTTGATTTATTAATTAATAATGCCGGCTTGAGTCAGCGGGCGCTAGTGATGGATACCTCTCTGGATGTACATAGGACAATTATGGAGATAAATTATTTTGGTACGGTGGCATTAACACAAGCCATACTTCCACTGATGTTAGAACGGGGAGCGGGTGGTGTTATTACAGTTAGCTCTCTAGTCGGCAAATTTACTACGCCATTACGTTCGGCCTATGCTGCATCAAAGCATGCGATTACTGCTTATATGGATAGTCTGCGTGCTGAGTTACATGACACAGGCTTACAGTTCACAACCATCTATCCAGGGTTCATACATACGAACCTCACATATAAAGCACTTTTGGGAGATGGTACGGAGCAGAACACAATGGATCGTGCACAGAAAGAAGGCATGCCTCCCGAAGTCTGTGCAAGTAAGATTATGAAAGCCTATATGAAGGGCAAGGACGAAGCTTTTGTTGGCGGTAAGGAAACCAGAGCGGTATTACTGAAAAGACTATTCCCCAAACTATTTGCAAAAATAGTTCGTAAGGCGAAAGTAACCTAGTCGTAAAAAGCCGAAAGTTAGATATGCACTCTACCTTTCTGCTTAACTTTACCTTTAACTAGAATTTCATCAGCCTGTTCAATAAGCTCTTCTGCGGTTGTTGCAATTTGTGGGTTAGTGGTCACGCCCCCGAGCGTCACGCTGATCGATACCGGTGCTTTATTTTGAAGTACTATGGGTTCCTGCGTGATATTGTTATGAATACGTTTCAAAAGTTGGAATGCATCATGCTCGTCAGAAACTTGGGCCGCGACTATGAATTCGTCACCGCCATAACGCCCCAATAGATCAAACTCACGTAAAGTATCCTTGGTTCTTTTAGCTACCGTTCTTAAAACGAGATCACCCGTTAAATGGTTGTGCTGGTCATTAAATTGCTTGAAATAATCAATATCGATTAGAGCCAGGACCATAGTGTCTTCTGAGCGATGAATTCGGTGAAGTTCTTCATTCAGTCTCTCTATAAATGAGGAGCGTCTCAAGCAATTAGTTAAATAGTCGTAAGTAGCGTTACGGTAGTACTGCCAATGCTTGTGGATTAGTATCAGTGTTATGACTATAAATATTGCGATGATAAAAATGGGGGATACCAGCCCTTCAAGACCACTCATAAAAGTTGGTACAAGCTGCAGGTCGACCATAAAGTCAAATAGTACGGCGCCAATGAAAACCACAATAGTCCATGCCATCAGTCTGGCATAGGGCAGTTTATCTTTTATTGCCTGATAAAAAAGGTAAAAATAAAACGGGATCAATACGACAATACTAATCGCTTGTAGCAAGTGAACAATATGGTAAATCGAGTCAATATGGATAAAAACCGCAGCCAGACTAATCAGCGACAATAACCATATCAGTGGTAATCTAAACCACTTAGACACTTTGCATTTAAAGAAGTTGGTCAGGAATAGAAAGAATAATAGTGTCAGAACCCCGAATAATAAAATGTTCAATCTAAAAATAATATTGAGGTGAACCCCTGACGCGAATATGAAGTGTGAGTAGGTCAGAATATAAACTGCTTCACCAATGCAGAACAAACCAAAGTAAAGATGGTCTCTGTTTTGTTTTTGTGCAGCAAAATAGAAAAACTGTACTGCAGAGATAATGAGCATCAAGCCCACATAGAGCATTAGTAATCCCTCGTGAGCAATCAGTGTGTCCTGTATAGTGGTGGTTTCATTGATCGTCGGGATACCGGAACTCATGCCACCTTGCCGCGCATGGTTATAGACTTTTATGACCAGCTCATTTGCCTGCTCTTTTCCATATAGCAGGTAATTATTGGGAATAGGGTAGTTACGTGAATATAAAGTAGCTTTTTCGAAATCAGGTGGGAAGCGACCTGTCTGACCCAATAACTTTCCATTCAGATAAATTTCATCCGCGTCTCGCAAGTGAGGAATGGAAAGGGATAACTGTAAGTTTTTGGCGGCTTTTTCAAGACGAAACTTATTAGTATAGATAGCCATTCCATCATAGTCTGGGAAGCTGTCCTCAATGGCACCAAGGCGTTTCTGTACCTTACAATCCGTTTTGTCATTATCGTCCGTAGCTACGTCAACACATAAAGCCCAGTTACTTTCAAGCTTTAAAGGAAGCGCCTGAGGAGGAGTTTGTTCATTACTTGAATGCGCAGCAAAAAGCCTGTCAGATAATAGCAAGCTGAACAATACGCAAGATAAGAGTAATAATTTTTGTTTGATGGTGCTCCCTCCTTAGTAGCATCCTATGTCAATCCTTGAGGCTTTGCAAAGCTTATGAGAGTAGTCTAATGAAAAATTTTAAGGCCGTGTCAGAGAGTCCCTGACACAGCCTTAATTTGATTGGCTTAAAACTATCTGTTACTTAGTCTGTTGCATACTTTTGTCACGGATAGCTTTAAACTCTGTACCTTCATACCAGTTCGGGTAATTACCGCTGTTACTCAGCAGATAGCCAGCTTCGAAGAAGATGCGGATATCTTCCATCGCAGCGTTCCAAACCCAGTCTTCCTGATATTCGTCACAAAGGTTGTGATAGCACTCACTACGCATAGCGTCCCATTTCTCTGCAGCCGCTTTATCAGCATCATCACGATACTCAGTACCGCCTCCACCATAGACCGCTGGAACACCAAATTTAGCCAGGCTGAAATGATCTGAGCGATAATAGCCACCGCGCTCCGGTTTGCTTTCAGGGCGTAATTCACGACCTTGACGTTTGGCTGCTTGTTCAACGTAGGTTTCAACTTCTGACTTTGGATAGCCGACCACAGTAAAATCTTTCATACGGCCGCTCATGTTCATGCTGTCAATATTGAAAGCACCCACAATTTTGTTAAGAGGGACTATAGGATTGGCAGCAAAATATTTAGAACCTAAAAGACCCTGTTCTTCTGCAGTAACAGCAACAAAAGTTACGCTACGGTCAGGCGCTTCAGGCAATTGCTTAAAAGCTTGTGCAATACTGATAATGCCAGCTGTACCGGTTGCATTATCAATGGCACCGTTATATACGTGATCGCCTTCCATATTTGGACGAGATCCCAGGTGATCCCAGTGAGCCATGTAGATAACATGCTCGTCGGGCTTTTTCTTACCAGGAATCGTCGCGATAACGTTTGCTGACTGAGATTCTTTAATGGTGTTACTGATGGAAACAGATGCTTTGCTGTCCAACGGAACCGGTTTAAAGTCTTTGCTCAAAGCTTTTTGTTGCATCTCGGCCAGTTCAAGTCCTGACTGTTTGAAGAGGCTGTGAGCCTGATCAAATGTAATCCACATCTCTGCATCCAGCTTTGGCTCATCACCAGTACTAGGCAGGTGGTATTGAGGACCAGACCAGCTACTGGACACCACATTCCAGCCATAAGAAGCTGGCGCTGTTTCATGAATAATGATTGCACCCGCGGCACCTTGGCGTGCTGCTTCTTCATACTTATAGGTCCAGCGACCATAGTACGTCATTGCTTTACCTTGAAAGATTCCAGCGTCCGGCTGAGCAAAACCGGGGTCATTAATCAAAATAACTGCTGTTTTACCTTCCATATCAATGCCTTCATAATCGTTCCAGCCATATTCTGGTGCGACTACGCCATACCCAACATAAACCAGATCAGAATCTTTCAACTCAATAGATTCTACTGTTTTAGCAGTACCTGCTACAAAGTCAGTACTATATTCTAGGGTCGAGTCGCCTAGCTGAAGCTGCATATTAGCGTCAGCTTCAATGCTGATTAATGGAACCTGCTGAAAATAGCTGTCGCCATTACCCGGCTCTGCACCAACGGCTTCAAACTCTGCTTTCAGGAATTCTGTAGTTTTGCGACCGCCTTCCGTCGCTGGGCTTCGACCAGCAAACTCATCTGTGGATAAGGTCTTAACACGCTCTTTATATTGCTCAAGATCTATATTGTCATAAGCAGTCAGAAAGCTGTTCTGTGCCTTAGATGAATCAGTGCTTGTCTTGTCAGTTTCAGCCTTCTTTGATGCAGTTGTTTCCTGCTGTTTAGTTTCTGCAGGTTTTGCCTCAGAGGCGGTTTCTGATGAACCGTTGTCATTACAGGCAGAAAGTAACAGTGCTGCAATGGATAAACTCAGGGTTGTTTTGTTCATAGTACTACCTTTGGTCTGTTTAGTGGGCTCATATTACCCATGGCTAAGGCGAATCTCAATGATTTGATACAAAGGAAGGCGAAATAATATTAGTTAACACTAATGTTCAGTGGCTTTAATGGTTACATCACTTGACTGTATGCACAGGGGGGGTAAGCTTTATACCTTGATAAACCCTTTCCAAGTGAATTTTTGGGTTCATATTTGTTAGTGGGAGTAATTCTAGTGGTCTTAAAACAATCAATGAAGGCATGGTTGGCGACAGCGGGTGCATTAACAGCATTTGGTCTCATGTCCAGTATCCATGCAGCAGAGACGCAAAAAACATCAGCTCTGACTTTGGAGCAAGTGATGGCCTATCCTGACTGGATTGGTAATGCGCCAGAATCACCATATTGGTCAGATGATGGGCAGGCAATTTTTTATAAACAAAAGATGCAGGGACAGGATGAGCGTCGAGTATGGCGACTCGAGCTCGGCAACAATAAATTGACTGCTGTCAGAGATGCAGAGTTATTTGAAATAGACAGCCCTCAAGGTGATATCAGCCCGGATGGTAAATTAAAAGTCTATAACTTGCGTGGTGATCTATATCTGAAGTATTTGGAGTCAGGGGAAGTCAGACAGTTAACCAAAACACATGCTAACGAAGGAACGCCACAGTTTGTAGGTAATGACACTGTGGCCTATCGCGACGGTAATGGTTTCTTTACGATTGATGTTGGCTCAGGTCTGTTATCTCAGCTAGTAGACATTCAATTAAAGGACAATCCTGAAGACAAAGAAGAGGATGGGTATCTTGAAAAGCAGCAAACGAGATACTTTGACTATATTCGAGAGCAGCAAGAAAAGCGCGACTATAATAAAAAGCGTGAAAAAGAAATTACTGAAAGTAGTCCACGAACGGCAAATAATACTTGGTACCTGGGTGATGATAAGGGGATACACACTTTAAGTTTGTCACCTAATGGTAAGTTTGTGGTGTTGTCCACCTACAATAAGTCAGAAAGTGAGGGTAAGAATGACAACATGCCGCGATTTGTGACAGAAGACGGTTATGTTGAGAATGAAAAAGTACGCCCGTTAGTGGGGACTTACACACCAAGAAATGAAACCTTGTACTTGCTTGATCTAACCACTGGAGAAAAAACCGAATTAAATTACGACAGCCTACCCGAGTTTGATGACGACCCTCTGGCTGACATCAAACGTGCTACGGCTAAACGTAACGGTGAAAAGTATAAAGCCGATAAAGACCCGCGTAATGTTTTTGTATTTGACTGGATCCCTAATCAAGGTATTTCGTGGAATGATAGTGGCGACACCGCGGCAGTTTTATTATATTCAGCAGATAACAAGGATCGCTGGTTAGTAAGTATTGATACGGAAGACAAAGAGCTGGAAACAGAGCATCATCTAAGAGATAAGGCCTGGATCAATGACTGGAATTTTAATGATTTTGGCTGGGTCAACGATGACACTATCTATTTTACAGCTGAAGATACTGGCTATAGTCAGCTTTATGTAAAGGAGCTGGGTGATTCGCCTGATGCTTTAACTAAAGGGCGGTATATTGTGGATAGTGTGGTTAAAGATCCGAATAGCAATTATCTCTACTACAGAGCCAATAAAAAGCACCCGGGTATTTACGAGGTATACCGTGTTAAAGCTGATGGTAATGAGTCGGAAGTTGTTACAGACCTTGGCGGGAAAAATGACTTTGTATTATCTCCGGACGGTCAGAAGCTGGTGATTACTCACTCTGAGGCATTAAATCCGCCTGAGCTGTTTTTGGTAGATGCCAATGGTGGTGAGGCAAAACAGCTTACCTATACGACCAGTGAAAAGTTTGAGTCTATCCCATGGACACAGCCGGAATATGTAGAAGTACCTTCCAGAGATGTTGATCAGCCAATCTATGCTCGGTTATATAAACCAGAAGGTTTCGATGAGAATCGAGCTGAAAAGTACCCGGCGGTAATCTTTATTCATGGGGCCGGATATCTTCAAAATGCACATCAGGGCTGGTCTCTCTATTTCCGTGAATTTATGTTCCATACCTTCCTCAACCAAAAGGGGTATGTGGTGATGGATATTGATTATCGAGGTTCTGCAGGATACGGCAGAGATTGGAGAACGGCAGTATATCGCCAAATGGGTACTCCTGAGGTAGTGGATTTGATTGACGGAGCTAACTGGATGGAAGCAAACGTTAATGTGGATCGAGATAACGTTGGTATCTATGGAGGCTCTTATGGTGGCTTCCTGACTTTCATGGGACTGTTTACCGCACCGGAAGAGTTTGCCGCTGGTGCTTCACTGCGACCGGTAACCGACTGGGTTCATTATAATCATCCTTACACTTCAAACATATTAAATACACCAGAAGTTGACCCTGTGGCTTATGAGCGTAGCTCTCCGATCGAATTCGCGGAAGGCTTAAATAAGCCATTACTCATCGCACATGGAATGGTTGATGACAACGTTTTCTTCAAAGATACAGTGCGTCTTGTACAGCGTTTGATTGAACTGGAAAAAACGGAATATTTTGAGACGGCAATCTATCCTGTTGAGCCGCATGGCTTTAAGGAGCCTTCAAGCTGGCTGGATGAATATAAGCGTATTTATTACCTTTTTGAGGAACATTTGAAGGACTAATAAGTTTGCTGAAATAAAAAAGAGGAGCCTATGCTCCTCTTTTTTTGTCGGAAAACTTTTTCTACAAACTGTTTTCAGACTTACTGATATCACCAAGAAATATTTCACGATAAGCGATATATGTAGTACCAATACCAATAGGGATCAGCAATGAGGTAAGGGCAACGTCGATTATCAAGTTGATGTATGGATTAGTAACCAAGCTTCCAAATAGAGATAAAACCAAACTTGCAATCAGGGCTAAAACCAGTAAACAGATAATGGCGACGATAGCCAGAATAAGAACCGCAAAAAAGTTCTTCAGACCACCAACAAAACTGTTGCCAATTGCAGGAAAAGCTTTTTGACCACTAAAAAGTATCAGGCTGATGGCAAACCATGTCGCTAACGAGAATAATAAAATTAGCACGACAGCCCAGGGGATTGCTGGAGCAATTAACTTAAATAAAGAGCGAGCGTACTCTTCATCTCCGGCTTGAATTCTCGAAAAATCTACCCCTTGTAGAGCTTCAACACCAATGATTGACGTCAGAATAAAAAAGATTCCGAACATTAAACCTATAGCAATAATTGCATACAAGATTATCTGTCCAATTTGTTGATGCTGGAAAGCTTTAAATGTCTGCAGAGGCGAGATGCTTTCAGTTTTGGTGTAGGCCTTATGGGCTCCAATCAATAACCCAGCAATCAGTAATGGATTTACAATTGCCATCACATACCTCATTGGTGGAATAATGGCTGGGACCAGTGATGAAATCAGGGTATAGATCAGTGCTGCAACAAACCACTGCTTGAAGTGAGGCACATAAACTTCACTTAAAGCCCGTTCCAGCCAGTAGAATCCTCTAATAGGTGAAACGGTTTGGCTTTGAGCGGGCTCCGGTCCTTGGGAGGCCTGCTCATCCTCATGGATAAATTCATTGTTGTTGTCCATTGAGTAACCCTTTAAATAATTGAGTTAACATCATCAAAATCAAAGCGTGGACTACGAGGGAATAAATCTTTTTTTGTTCCGTAGCCGAGATTACATAAGAAGTTAACTTTTGTTTTTGTGCCTTCAAAGAAAGTTTCATTGATCTTTTTCGGGCTGAATCCAGACATAGGTCCACAGTCCAGACCTAGCGCGCGAGCGGCCATGATGAAGTAGCCACCCTGAAGTGAGCTGTTGCGGAATGCCGTTGACTCAATAAATTTGTCATTACCTACAAACCAGCTTTTGGCGTCTGTGTGTGGGAACAGCTTAGGTAGGTGCTCGTAAAACTCCATGTCCATACCGATGATTGCGCAAACAGGAGCGTTCATGGTTTTTTCCACGTTTCCTTCCATCAGGCATGGCTTTAGCTTTTCCTTTGCTTCGTCGCTTTTGACAAAAACAACACGCATCGGACAGCAGTTAGCGGATGTTGGTCCCATTTTTACCAGATCGTGTAGTTTATGAAGCAGCTCATCAGATACCTCCGTATCTTCGAAGTCATTGTAAGTTCTTGCTTCGTTAAATAATGTATCTAGAGCTTCTGGCGTAAGTGGTTGCGCGTGTTGTTTTGTTATATCAGACATATTTTCCTCATAAAGAAATTACGGAATTTAGGTGCATTTTACCGATTGTTTTACCATAATAAAGGTATCTATAGCGTGAATTTAACGATAACCCATGATTTTTAACATTAACTGGACAACTATCATTAAGGTAGGATGCCTGGCATCCTTATGCCTGATGTTGCTTATTGGCTGCAATTCCGGCCAAGATCACGCTAGTTTATGTAAAAACCACTTTCAAGCGAAAAGTTATCAGGTCGCTCTTAAACATTGCCAGCAAGCTGTCGACAATGGC
Source organism: Kangiella sediminilitoris (assembly GCF_001708405.1). Taxonomy (NCBI): domain Bacteria; kingdom Pseudomonadati; phylum Pseudomonadota; class Gammaproteobacteria; order Kangiellales; family Kangiellaceae; genus Kangiella; species Kangiella sediminilitoris. Next base: position 527,206 of record NZ_CP012418.1, read on the forward strand.
GATGTTGAAGCTCATTACTATCTGGGAATGATTTATATCAGAGTTGAGGGCAAAGACGAGCAGGGACGTAAACTTATCTACAAAGCCGCTGAAGAAGGGTTTACCAAAGCAGTTTTCCATAAGACCGTAGAAACCCTGCTTGAATCGGACAGTCCCGAGAAGTCTGCGGCTGCGCTCAAAAAGATGCAGGTATTTGCTGAATCTGGGGATGATGTTGCTCAGTTTTGGATGGGTAATGTCTTTCTGTTTGGTTACGCCGGACAAAATAAAAGCCCGAATGAAGCCAGTTACTGGTATCAGATGTCAGTACAACAGGGCAATGTAAGAGCTATGAATAATCTGGCATGGATAAAGGCTTTAGCACGAGACAGTGCTTTATTCGATCCGGAAGGAGCGATAGAGCTCGCCACTAGGGTGGTAAAAAAATACCCTGATAGCCATGGTTATATCGATACTCTGGCTGCAGCTTATGCTGCTAATGGACAATATGATAAGGCGCTTGATACTCAGACCCGGGCTCTGGAGCTGGTTCGAGAAGGAAAATGCCAAAATTGCTCACAGAAATTACTCGATTATTATCAAAAGCATTTGCAGCGTTACCAACAGAAAAAGCCGTTACAGGAAGAGCTGCTTTAAGGTTGAGGCAGTTATCCTATTTTTGCCGCGGGAGCATGTTAGCTAACTGGACATCAATAGGCCCGTCACTTTGCTCAATAATACGACCTAACTCCTGGTTGTCTTGATACAAGATAATAGTAGGGGTATATCGAACCTCAGCTTGTTGCGCGAGCCCGTTACTGTCATTTTTACTTCTGTCCAGTGCTACCATAGTGAGAGTCACCCTCGGGTTATTAATCGAGTTATAAAATTTGATCAGGCGCGGCACTTCTCTCTGGCTATCATGACACCAGGTTCCTAAAAATACCTTGATATCAGTTGATGCCGTAGTGGCATTAAAGCTTTCTATCGAGGCTTTTACTGGTTGGTACCCGCTCCCTGCATTAAATATCGGGTAGTTTGTCTGTAGTTCCTCAATAGAAATTAGGCCCTCTGCATCAACATGCTGATTGAATCGACTCTGCTGCTGCGCTTGATGTTGTTTTTGTTGCAGGCTGCATGCTGTCAATACAGTTAAGGCAGTGATCAAGAGCCCAGTAGCTTTTAATTTCATGAGTTTTCCTTAGTAAAATCAAGACTGACTGAATTAACGCAGAAGCGCTGCCCAGTTTCTGTTGGACCATCTTCAAAGACGTGACCTAGATGGGAACCGCACTGGGCGCATAGAATTTCAGTTCGGTGCATGCCATGACTGGTATCTTCGCGATAAGCAATGGCCTTGTTATCTTCTGCTCTATCAAAGCTAGGCCAGCCACAGCCTGAGTCGAATTTTGACTTATCAGTAAAAAGTGGGTTGTGACAGCAAATGCAACGATAGAGCCCTTTATCATTATGCAAATTATAGCTTCCGGAAAAAGGAGGTTCGGTACCATGCTGCTGGGTAACCTGATAAGTCATGGAGTCGAAGCTGTTTGCTGCCTGTTCTCTTAGTTCTTTCAATGGAGGATACTTAATGTGGAATTGGCTCCATAGTCTCCAGTTATAAGGCATCGGTAGGCCAAGGTCCGTAGCAACATCGAGTAAGTATCCATTAATGCTATCAATTTCTGTGGTTGTCCCTTGTTTCACGTCCTGTAGCATTGATGACTGATTATTGGCAGTGGAACCTATAACGTCGAGGACTTTTGACTTTAGTCCATCGGCAATCGGTAAATCCAAAGCTTTGGCTAATTGCTGGTTTTCATTTATCAGTGCTAAAACCATGGGCTTCATCTCAGGAAGTAATAAGTCACCGTTCTTGCACTGATGTATTGCAGTTAGAGGATTAACGATAGCGTTAATGAAGAGTTTCTGCCACAGAACAGACTTGATATCTTCAGTCCAGCTTCCTTGAATTGCAGACAACATGTTCTCAGAGAGCCAGTCTGGCTGTGTTTCTTTATTAAGGCTGCCAAATCTGATACGTCCTTCCCCCGCATGCTCAACGACCTGCGAGCTCTGCTTGAAAGCGCCGTGAGTGTTACTGGCAAAATAAATATTCTTAGAGTCGGTATACTTCTGGGCCAGCTTGTCATGCCCCATGCCGTTCTGAAATAGCACCACGGACGTTTTGTCATCAATCGCATGAGATATACTTTGCAGAGCCGACTGCAGCTGGTGTGATTTCACGCAAACCCACAGGTGCCTTATTTCATCACAATCTGAAGCGGTTATTGTTTTGATTTCGTGGTAAGTTGGTTGCCCTTGTTGGACAAGCTGCCACTGCTTAGCGTCCAGGTCATGCCCAGGCTTTACAATTAACTGGCATTCGATAGACGCTTCAGTTAGTTTATGGGCTAGAAGCTGACCGATAGCGCCAGCACCAAGAATTGAAATCATAGCAAACTATAATTAATGAGTTGAGAATAATCTTATAGTGATCTTAGCAAGAATAAAACTTTTAAAAAGCGTAAAAAACTTTGTTTACTTCCAGCCGGAAGTTTTCAGAATGCTATTTCTGGGATTTTCCGCAGGACTCCCATTGCTTTTAGTACTGGGCACCCTGTCACTCCTTCTAAAAGATGCAGGGATTTCAAGAAGTGAAATTGGCTTTGCCTCCTGGATTGGTTTGGCTTATTCAATAAAAGTGGTTTGGTCTCCAGTTGTTGATAACTTTAAGTTACCAATCTTAAGCAGGTTGTTGGGTAAACGAAAGGGCTGGCTACTTTTTGCTCAGATTGGGATTGCTACAGGCCTGTACCTTATCTCCCAAACCGATGCTGGAACACATACAGAAAGGTTATTGGTGTTTGCCCTTATCACTGCTTTCCTGTCTGCCACCCAGGATATTGTAATTGATGCATTTCGTGTTGAGTCAAATGATGAAAAGGAGCAGGGTGCAGCCGCAGCAACTTATATCATGGGGTACCGGATCGGAATGATAGTTGCAGGAGCAGGAGCTTTAAAAATTGCCGCTAGTTTTGATTGGGAGTTTAGCTACCAGATTATGGCGTTATGTATGCTTGTTGGTATCTTAGGTGGGCTATTGTCACCGGAACCCCCCCACAAAAAACAAGTTTTAGGTGAAACAGACCTGGAAAAAGATATTTCAAATCAATTGCTTAAGCCTTTTAAAAATAGCCGGCAATCGCTTAAAACCAAAATCCAAAATAGTCATGTTTTTCTATATTTTGTTAAAGCAATCCTATCCCCATTTGTAGATTTTTTCAGGCGATATAAATGGTGGGGACTGGTCATTATTGCTTTCATCCTCTCATTCAGAGTGAGTGATATCGTCTTAGGTGTTATGACAAATGTATTTTATGACGATATGGGGTTTACCAAAGACGAGATAGCTGATTACTCAAAGATTTACGGAGTAATCATGACTATTTTGGGCGCCTTTATAGGTGGCTATGTGGTTAATAAAGTAAAGATATTGTGGTGTTTGCTTTGGGGCATTCTGTTAGTGATCCTGACGAACTTACTTTTTGCCTATATGGCTACACAACCAAAAGATGTGGGATTTCTGATCGCTGTAATCAGTGCTGACAATATGGCGGGCGGATTTTCGATGGGTGTTCTAATGGCTTATTTTGCTACCCTGATCAATCAAGAATTTACAGCAACACAGTTCGCTCTGTATACATCCCTTATGACGCTTACCGGGAAAATATTAGGAGGTTACAGTGGTGTTAATATTGATAACTGGGGTTATCCAATGTTCTTTACTTATGCGGCTTCTCTAGGCATTCCTGCACTGATTTTGATAATGGCATTACTGTACAGAGAAAGGTTGATACAAAAAAAAGGCGCTGATTAGCGCCTTTTTTGATGTGTGTTGCATTTACAGATGAAGAGTAAATCCAGCATAGTAGCCATCGAACTTAATATCACTTGCTAAGCTATCAAAGTTATCGAACTCGATGTCAAAAGTACGGTAACCGAATTCAACACCAAAGCCTGTGCCGCCTTCATAAGCGATAAAGCCTTTGATATCAGAGATTTTATCACCCGACTTTTCACCGATATTTGCAGTTACGCCAGCGCTTAAGCCTGTAAGAGGGAAGTCGAACTGTGCTTTACCATAGGCTGTAGGGATGGTTCCACTCAAATCAAGCGTTGACCCTACTGTACCTGACGTTGCCTGGTAGTTTACTGACATGAAACCGTCAAATTCTTTAGCGTTAAGGCCAAGATCAAGGTTAACCCAGTTATCGAGTAACTCATAATACAGCGTATAGTCAGTATGCGATAAATCGTATGCTGACGCTACTGCACTGCCTTGCGGGAAGGCAAGATCGTTAAAAATAAACGACTGAGTAGTGGTACCTGTCGCTTTACCTTCCAGGTTAGTCTGTTGAACTTTAACGTTAGGCAAGAATGGAACTGGATGCTCAAATGCCACGTAATAAGTATTATCGTCATTATCACTAAAACCTAGGTCCTGATTCAAATCAATGTCACCGCCGCCAGTGCTGATAATGCCCTCAGCGTCATAGTTCCAGTTCTCTGTACCAGCGTATAAACCAATAAAGTCAGCGCTTGCCGTACCGGAAGCAACCAGAATTGTAGTTGCTGTAAGAAGTTTCTTTAAAGTCATTGTCATCTTCCTCTTAGAATTTTTGGCTATTCTATCGCTTTTTAAGTGTAAAAAATACCAACAGTTCAGCACTCTTACTTAATAGTCGTAATGCTTGTTATAATCATGCCACTAATTTTGTCAGTAGAGATATTTGTGGATACACGATTTGGCGGCATTGCACGTCTATATGGTCAAAAAGCACTGGATAAGTTTAGACGGACTCACATTTGTGTCATTGGTATTGGGGGCGTTGGTTCTTGGGTTGTCGAAGCTCTGGCTCGCTCTGGAGTTGGTGCTATTACCATGATTGACCCGGATGAGGTGAGTGAAAGCAATATAAATCGCCAGCTAGTTGCGCTGGATAGTACCATTGGGCAAGGTAAGGGTGATGTTCTAAAAGAGCGAGTTTCTGATATTAATCCAGAGTGCAAGGTCGCAATTATTGAAGATCTGCTAAAACCTGACAATACCCGTGAGTTGATTGGTAGCGGCTTTGATTACGTCATTGATGCGATTGATAGTGCTCGTAGCAAAGCCGCGTTGATAAGCCATTGCAAGCGTAACAAAGTGCCGATTGTCTGTATTGGTGGTGCCGGGGGGCAGATCGATCCACAGCAGATTACCGTAGCCGATATAACCCGAACCCATAATGACCCTCTGCTAGCGAAAACCCGATCTATTTTGCGATATGACTATGGCTTTTCAAGTAATTTAAAGCGTAAGTATCAGGTTCCTTGCGTCTACTCAACCGAACAGCTATCTTATCCACTCCCGGATGGCGGTATAACTAACCAAAAACCAGATTCTGATAGAGCATTACGCATGGCGTGCGATGTTGGCATGGGGTCAGCCACCCATATAACTGCCACTTTTGGCTATTTTGCAGTGGGGCTTGTGTTACAAAAAGTTGCTAAAAAAGCATAATAAATTGCCGTATCCTTGGCTGTCATTATCAGAATTACGTACAACTTATTAGAAATAAAGGACTTTAGGATGAAAAAGATCGTTTTTATTCTTGGCTTGCTATTGTTTTCAGGGCTACAAGCTGAACAAATTCCAATTGAAGATTTTGCAAAAAAATCACAATTTAAAGATGTCCGAATCTCTCCCGATGGTAAGCATGTGGCATTCACTTATGAGGATGATAACCAGGTAAAATTAGCTATCATGGATCTGGAAAATAAGGATATTAAATTTTCTTTTGGCGCTGGCGATGGCCGTGAGATTATTCAGTTTTTCTGGCCAAATAATGACCGTGTCGTGATGTTGCAGCGAAAAATCACAGGCTGGCTGGACGGTGCAAGACAGTATCCAAGGCTCGTTGCAGGTAATATTGATGGTACCGAGCGTGATTTGTTGTGGGACTTTCAGCGCTCTAGTCTCAGAATCGTATCCGATCTGGAGTCTGACCCTGAGAAGATCCTGGTGGGAAAGTATCATTTTACGGAAGGTGATGTAAAACTGCATCGCATGGATATCTACAAGGGTGAGCTGTACTACGAGCAGGACTCGCCACGTCCGGTGGGTGAAAATGGTTTAATTCGCTCCATTAACGTTGATCTTGACGATGTTCCTCGGTTTGCCGTTGAGTTGGATTTGATGGACGAAGACGATGCAACTGATGATATTCAGCGCCTTCACATTAAAAACAAAAAAGGCGAATGGGAATCCATCATACTGCCAAAGAAGCGTGAAGATTTCCCGTCACCATCAGCCATAGGCTTTAATGAAGCTGGCGACAGATTCTATTTCACCTCTAACCATGACCTGGACCATGACGGAACAGAGGGTTTATTTGTTTTAGACACAGAAACAAAAAAAATTGAATTACTTTTCAGACATGATGATGTCGATATACTGGGTGGAATTTACGGTTCTGAAGGTGAGGTTATTGGTGCTTATTACGAACCAGGTTACCCAAGTTATTACTACTTAGACAACCCGGATGTAGCCAAAGAAGTTAGCTTTCATAAACGTTTACGCGCTAGTTTCAAGGGCTCAAAGCTGAGAATGAGTAACTACAGCGATGATGGAAGGCTAAGTATTGTTAATGTATCAAGTGATAAAAACCCGGGTGATTTTTATTTGTTTAATCGAGAAACAAATAAGGCTAGGTATATCGCTAGCTCAATGCCACACATCGATCCTAAGAAAATGGCACAGGTAGAGCCATTTGCAATGAATGCTCGAGATGGCCTAAAGATGTATGGACAGATGACCATTCCCAATGGCAAGGAATTAAAAGATCTACCAATGGTAGTTTTCCCTCATGGTGGGCCTTATGGAGTTGCGGATTCTTGGCGTTTTGACTGGAGGGCACAGCTTTTAGCCAATCGCGGTTATCTGGTACTACAGTTAAACTACCGTGGATCTGGAGGTTATGGTGATGACTTCCGAGAAGCCGGCAATGGTGAGTGGGGCACGAAGATGCAGGACGATCTTGCTGATGCGACCTTATGGGCTATCAATCAAGGTTTTGCCGATAAGAACAGAGTTTGTATGCATGGTATTAGTTATGGTGGTTATGCCTCTATGAATGCTGCTGTAAGGCATCCAGACCTTTACCAATGCGTTATTCCTGAAGCCGGACTTTATGATGCTGAGCTACAGTGGGATAAAGCAGATTCGTTCCGTAACGCCAGCGAAGAGTATAAAAATAGTTTCCTTACTATGTCTTTTGGCTCCGCTGACCAGGAGACTCTAGAAGAGCGCTCTCCTGCTTTCCATGCTGAAAAAGTAAAGGCTCCGGTATTCTTGATTCACGGTGAAGACGATGTTCGGGTGCCGATTGAGAATGCTTATGTTATGGAAGAAGCCTTGAAAAAAGCAGGCAAAGAGGTTCAAACTTATTATAGAGAAGATGGACATGGCTTCCAGAAAGTGGAGTACAGAATTGAATCGTTTGAGTTGATTTTTGACTTCCTGGAAGAGCATATTGGTAAGTAAGCAGATTACCACTTAAAACTAAGCCACCTCAGGGTGGCTTTTTTTATGCTGAAAATAATCCCTTGAAAAAAAATTGTCAGTACCTATATCTGTATTGAGCGTTAAGTCTCTGAGAGATTAACGCCATGTATAAAAAACTTTAACTATATTGCTTCTATTGGAGGATATACATTATGAACAGAATAGATCTATCACCCTTGTACCGCAGCAGTGTCGGTTTTGATCGTTTAGCATCTTTGTTGGACAGTACTCTTCGAGGTGAGCAACAAAGCTCAGGCGGTTACCCACCTTACGATATTGAAATTTTAGATGAAAACCAATATGCCATTACTATTGCTGTGGCGGGTTTTGAACAGAACGAATTAGACATACAGACTGAGAAAGGCGTGCTAACGGTTCGTGGTCGTAAAGCAGACAGTGATCAGGAGCGTAATTTCCTACATCAGGGAATTGCTTATCGTGCCTTTGAACGTAAATTCAATTTAGCTGATTATGTCGAAGTGACAGAAGCGAATATGAGTAATGGATTGTTAACCATTAATCTGGTTAAAGAAATTCCAGAAGCTATGAAACCGAAAAAAATTGCTATCGGTTCTAGTGAGGCAACAACCATTGAGCATCAGTCTGAAAAAAGTGAACAGGCCGCTTAACTGCCAGATTCATAAAATTTTTCTTATAGATAGAATAGGGGCTTTACGCCCCTATTTTTTTAGTTATTGGCAATCCGCATCATTGTATTGAATAGAAGCTGTACTCCCTTTTCGATGTCTTGCCAATGTGACCATTCATCTGGTGCGTGACTGACACCACCGACACTGGGGATAAATATTAAACCGGTAGGCGTGAGGTCAGTGAAAAATTGAATATCGTGACCAGCACCACTTGGCATTCTCATATAAGAGTAATCAAGTTTTTTTACTTCATCTTCGATCAGGTCAACAATATTAGGATTGAAGTATTTTGGCTCAAGCCAGCTCATTTGTTCATATTCAAAGTAGAGCTTATGTTTACGGGCAATAGAGGATAGAACTTTACGGCAACTGTTCGCCAGCTGATGCATAACATCTTCCTGCATGTCTCTACCGACAATGGTAAAGTGAGCCTCTCCGGGAATGGTATGTGCATACCCAGGCTTGAGATCAACTCGGCCGATAGTCAGGCGACTTTTATCAGTCCCTTCTTCATCAATAATACGACTGATTTCGTGAGCGAAGTCTGCTAGTCCCATGAATGCATCGCTGCGCATATCCATTGGTGCGGTACCTGCGTGGTCGGCCTTACCCTTGAGTTTTACCAGCCACTTAAATACACCTGAAATCCCATCCACTACGCCAATACATTTGTGTTCATTTTCAAGTACAGGTCCTTGCTCAATGTGGAGCTCTAGAAAGGCTTTCATCGAGCTTGGGTCGCGGCGTGCCTTAAGCGCGGCATGAACGTCAAGTCCACATTTTTGTAACGCGTCCTTTAGATATTCACCTTTAGGATCGCGGGCTTTTTCAAGCCAGTCGAGAGTAAGATGACCGCTTAGAGCTTGCGCACCTAGCATGCCCCCAAAACGTCCCTCTTCTTCACTGGTTCCAATGACCTCAATGGGGCAGTCAATTTCAAGATTATTTTCCTGGATAACTCGAATACACTCTAGCCCTGCAATGACTCCAAGTGTTCCATCAAACATGCCTCCGGCAGGGACGGAGTCCAAGTGAGAGGCGATGATGATTGCTGGCTTATCAGGTTCGCCAAGACGACCACAGACATTGCCAGCACCATCCATATGAGTAGTGAGGCCATTGCTTTTGAATTGCTCCATTACCCACTGCCTGGCCTCCATGTCTATTTCTGTTAATCCCTGGCGGTAAATGCCCTTATCTTTTTCGTTAAAACCAAACTTGGATAGCTCGTATAAATCATTTTCGATTCGGTCAATATTAATTGAAGTAATAGTGACATCCTTAATTAAGTGAGTCGTGCTCAAATTATAACCACTTATTTGCTTTGAATTCAAAGCTTTGCTAAGGTGGATTGCCTTTGAAAAAGACAGTGAACATAGGTTATGACCAAAATCATAGTGACGGTCTTCCTGTTCCTGCTGGTGTTTAGTGGCGGGGCGTTAGGCAACGACCAATGTGGTGCAAATGACTGCCCGTTGACGCTAGAATTAAAAGAAGGCAAGGATGCGATCATAAAAGCAGGTCATTTTAATTTAATCTGGCCTGTAAAAGAAAACTCTTCAGAGGAAAACACGGTTGATGAAACTGTAGTTGCAGACGCGCTTATCGATGATGAGACACATCCCGCAACCAAAATTCTTATTGCTTCCGATCAAAATTTTTCTCAAATCACCCATTCTATTCCCATACATGCTACCAAGCGAATGGTCAGTCTGACTGGTTTTACTGATGGTGTTTATTTCGCCCGTTTAGTCGATGAGGACAACCAACCTGTCAGTAATTTCGTCAAGATTACAGTAGAGCATCATTCGATGCAGCGAGTGATGATCATATTTGCTTCTGGCGCTATTCTTTTCGGTCTCCTTATTGCCTATATGGTAGCTAAAGTTTTTCGACATAAAGAAGAAGGTTAGTTATGGAATATAACCCGATATCGATCAGTACTGCCCTGATATTGTTAGTGATCTTTGGCGTTGTCTGGATATTTTTTGGGTGGTGGCTTGGTAAAAAGAATAAATCATTAGATGACTTTATGCTGGCGGGTCGTAATGTTGGCCTCGCATTTGCAGGTGCAACTGCTATGGCTACCTGGATAACCAGTAACACTACTTTGGTAGCGCCCCAGCTAACCTATGAGCTTGGTGTATGGGGTATGGTTGGTTATTCACTGGCCGCATTAGGGTTAATTTTATTTGCACCTATGGCGCAAAGAATTAAAGAGTTAATGCCAAAAGGATACACCTGCGGCGACTTTATTCGAGTGCGTTATGGCAAGCCTGCCTGGATTGCATTTTTAGTGGTATCGTTCTGCTATGCGATGGGCTGGTTAGTCAGTTTGGGCATGGCAGGTGGTGTTTTGCTCGATACCTTGAGTGGACTTAACTATAAAGTTGGTATGACCGTTATTCTTGTCATCTGTGTCACCTACACTTTGCTTGGAGGCTTAAGAGCTGTAATTGCTACCGACTATGTACAAACCATTATTATCATCGTTGGTGTTTTAATTATTGGTTTTGTCTGCTATCAATCAGTTGGGCTGGAAGAAGTATATGAGTTTAATAAAGAAAAACATCCCGAGCTTTTGAGTTTATTGTTTCCCGCAGCAATGATGTTTTTATTTAATAATATCTTCTTTGGTATTGGGGAAATCTTCCACTCCAATGTCTGGTGGTCACGAGCACTGGCATTCAGGCCTGGTATCGGTAAAAAAGCTTACCTGCTTTCAGGCTTTCTTTGGTTACCAATTCCTATCGTAACAGGGTTTGTTGCGTTGGCAGCTCCGGCGCTTGGTTTATACCCCGATTCCAGTGACATGGTGGGGCCAATGGTTGCTGCCAATCTGCTTGGTGATATCGGCGCCATATTTGTATTTATTGTTGTTTTTTCTGCTCTGGCATCAAGTCTGGATTCACTATTAGCAGCAACCAGTGATCTGGTTACTCGCGATATCTATAACGGTTTAATTGATAAACAGGCGAGCAAAGAAAAACTTCATAAAATTAGTAAGCTGGTCATACTGGGACTGGGTGTGGTTACATGGGTTATCTGTTTACCTAAAGTAACTACCTTAGGTGCTTTATTGAATTTCACTGGTGCGTTTGTGGCCAGCACTATTTGGCCTATTGTATTGGGCCTCTATCAGCGTCGTATGTCAGGTCATTTTGTGACGGCAGCCCTGATTCTGGGAACCACTTGCGGATTAATTGGTTATCACGTGATAGGTTTTTATGTAGCGGCATTATTTAGCTGCATAACATCTTTCATCATCTGCATGATTGGTTTAGTCGTTAAAGATGATAAATTTGATTGGCAGCGACTGAAAAATATGGAGAAACAGTAATGATAATTTCTCTAGACGTTTTAGATACATTAGTCCTGGTGGCAATGGGTGTAACCTGTTTGTCACCTATCATTTTAATCATCTTGTTAATAAGGGATTGGTTGAAGGAAGAATTATGGTGAACCAAATGGTTGATGAGAATATGAAGTTTTCTCGAGTTAAGCCAGATGTATTTGGCGATGCGCATCCTAAAGCTCTACTCAAGCGTATACAAGAAGACGGCGATAAGCTGCAAATACTATCTAATCAACATATCGTAGCGGCAGATCAGTTCGACGCTGAAACGCTGCTGCAACTTTTTAGATTAGCGAGCAAATATGAAAGTAACCCGAGCCGCTATAGTAATCCGTTGAAAGGGAAAATATTAATCAGTGCTTTTTACGAGCCTAGCACACGTACCCGACTATCATTTGAAAGCGCATGGCACCGTTTAGGTGGTGACATTATGTCAATTACTGACCGCGCTACTACAGGTATTGCCAAGGGCGAGTCTTTAGCTGATATTGGTGAAATGTTCAATAACTACGGCGACTGCGTGGTTCTGCGTGAGTCTAACGAAGAGTCTGTCACTGAAATGACGTCGACTCTGAGAATACCAATTATTAATGCCGGTAACGGTACACGTGAACACCCGACTCAGGCAATGGCTGACCTGTATACCATTTTTAAGTGGAAGCCAGAGCTATTAGAAGGCAATGGCGAAAAAATACGAGTTGGTGTTATCGGTGTTCCTAGCTTTATGCGCACCGTGCGTAGTTTATTAAAGCTTTTTGCTTTATTCCCGGATATGTTTGAAGAAGTCGTATTGATCCATGATGCCGAGGATAAAGATATGTTTACTCCTGGTCAGCGGGAGAAGCTTGAGGCTAAGGGTTTAAAGTTGACGACCAGCAGAAAACTGGATGACATATTACCAACTTTGGACGTTGTTTATATCAATGCTATTGCCTGGGTTGGTGACTCTTATGAAGAGCATGGCACTCGTTTTAAGTTAGATAAAAACTCGCCACTTAAGAAAGACGCCATTATTTTGCATCCTCTTGCACGCGGCGACGAGTTATCGACCGAACTTGATGAGACACCTCATAACTGGTATTTCTCACAAGCGAGAGGAGCGGTATTTTTGCGTATGGCTCTGCTAACCTGCATGGTTGAGCGAACTGAACGCGTACTGGATGTGATCTAGAGTAATAAAAGATCCCCTTTTTACGAAATAATATTATCTCAAGGAGATTAAGTGTATGTGCGGAATCGCCGGTGTTATACACAGTGATAAAAACCGAACAATCGATCCACAAACCTTAGTAAATATGGCTGCGATTCAGTCTCATCGTGGCCCTGATAATTTTGGATATTACAGCCCCGAAGGTGCTGGTGTAGGCTTAAGTCATGCGCGACTGACTATCATAGACCTGGATGAAGAGAGAGGGCGGCAGCCACATGTGAGCGATAGTGGTCGTTACATGATGGTGCATAACGGTGAGTTTTACGATTTTCAAAGGATCCGTGCTTCCATGACTGCACAGGGAGCAAGATTCCAGAGTAAGAGTGATTCAGAGTTGGTGCTGCAGATGTATCCACATTACGGCATTGAAAAAACCGTCGAGGAGCTTCGTGGCGAATTTGCTTTTTCGATCTATGATCGCGAAGAAGAAACGATGTATTTGGTTCGGGACCGTTTCGGTATTAAACCTCTGTACTGGACAGAAACAGAGCATGGAGTAGTTTTTGGATCTGAACTTAAAGTTCTTTTCGCGCATCCAGATGTTAAACGAGAAATCGATTCTGAAGGCTTGTATCACCAGCTGATTCAAGTGATGGTGCCTGGTTCGACAGCATTTAAAGGTGTTAATCAGGTCCCTCCGGGCCACTGGATTAAAATTCAGCGTAAGGATGGCAAGCTAAAGATTGAGCAGCATAAGTATTGGGATATCAACTTTCCACAAGCTGAGGAGCATCTTAAGGTTAAAGAGGAGCAAGAGTATATCGAAGGTGTGAGGGAGCAGTTATTAGAAGCCGTTCACTTACGTCTAAACGCAGACGTTCCTGTAGGTGCATACTTATCCGGAGGAATTGATTCCTGTTCCATTCTTGGTCTTTCCGCGGCAGTGCGTCAGGATCCTGTTAAGGCTTTCACCATTGGCTTTGATGATGCTGATTATGATGAGACCCCTATTGCACGAGAAATGGCTGAAATGACGGGTGCTGATCAGATTGTTTTGCCATTGTCTGCCGAGCATCTATACGATCATTTTGAGCGAACTATCTGGCACACCGAACGCACAATTTATAACACGCTGGGTGTTGCCAAATTACTGATGAGCCAGAAGGTTCGTGAGCAAGGATACAAGGTTGTTCTAACAGGTGAGGGCAGTGATGAACTTTTTGCTGGTTACCCGGCTTTCCGAAAAGATATGTTTCTTTATGGCCTATCTGATTTACCGGACAATCTTAAAAGCGAACTTCAGGATACTCTAGCAGAGTCTAACGCTTTATTTAAAGGTGCGATGCTGCCGCGTGAGGAGTTCCATTCAGAAGCCATTGATAAAAAAGTTGGTTTTACTCCTACTTGTATACAGAGTTGGATGGGATGCGATCATTTTGCTCGTAACCTGATGAATAAAGACCGTCTATCTAATATTAAAGATTACGATCCGGGTACTGCCATGGCTGAGCAGTTTGATGAAAGTCAGCTAGAGGGAAGACATCCGCTGGATAAAGCACAGTATGTTTGGATAAAAACTATGCTAGAAGGACAGATCTTAACCTGGGGTGGTGATCGTGTGGATATGGCAAACTCAATGGAAGCTCGTCCACCATTTCTCGATCATCATCTTGCAGATTATGCGGTTAATATTCCGCCACAAATGCGAATTAAGGGTCCGGTTGAGAAGTATGTACTGAAAGAGGCAATGAAAGGGTTGCTGCCAGAGACTTTATACAAGAGGCAGAAATTTGCTTTCATGGCACCCCCAGCACACACAGACAAGCAAAAGTGGAATGCTCTGATGGAGCTGATGGAAGAATTTGCCAATGAAGAAAAAATTAAAGAAGCCGGTCTTATCGACTATGGTGCACTTCAGGATATGATTCAAAGCCATGATGACCCCAGTGTCCCTCGAGACCATAAGGTTCAAATGGATGCTATTTTAAATCATGTTCTTGGGGTTCAGTTACTCTATCACCACTTTGTCAAACAGGATATCCCGAAAAAAGCCGCCGCAAAAGCACACGAGCTTGGCTGGGTAGCCTGACTCTCATGGTCATCACACGAGTGGTGACCACCGTCATTTATAACCAAAGTATGCAAATCCAAGTCAGAAAAGACTTGGATTTGTTGTATTCTTCATAATTGTTATATCTATAACTACTATTATATGGGACATTCGTTATACTAGTGTCTAAAAGATAAACAGTTCCGGGGGGAGGGCACAGGTTTTTGGCCAGCGCACTAAAAACTTCAGTGTCGAAAGTACGTTATGCACATAACAAGATATACCGATTATTCACTCAGAGTTTTAATCTATCTATCATTAAATAAAGGTAAGCGAACAACCATAAAAGATATTGCCGACAGCTATGACATATCGAAGAACCACCTGATGAAAGTGGTGCATAACCTCAATAAGATTGGTTATATAGACACCCTTCGAGGTAAAAAAGGGGGGATGAGCTTGAGTGTAGCACCCGAGGATATCAATATTGGCCGTCTGGTTATGGAGTTGGAGCCAGACTTTAGTTTGGTTGAGTGTTTCACTTCAAAAGGAAATTGTGCCATTACTCCTGTGTGTGAGCTGAAATCAATTTTAGCATCAGCTCTGAGTGCGTTTTTACAGAGACTAAACCAATATACTTTGGCAGACGTAGTTGCCAAAGGGCAGGAAGAAAAAGCATTAAGCATACTCGGTATAGATGACGTTAAGTCGGCAATACCTTTTAAAAATGTTGGCTAGAAACTTTCAGTGGGGATTTAGTGGCTGAGTTGGTTCTGGCACTAAATCCGCTGCCAAATCCAGAATATCCCCAGTAAAAAAATTATACTACTGCTGAGCAGCAAGAAGTATTTATACAAACGCTGGTTCTGTGATATGAGCAAGAGCATCGGTACTGCGATTAATAGTATGGCTATCTGTCCAATCTCAACTCCAAGATTAAATCCTACTATGCTGGTAACTTGATGAGACTTGCTCAGGCCAAGGCTACTGAGTGCCCCGGCAAACCCAAGTCCATGGAGTAGACCAAATCCCATTGTCATTAAAATGATACGCTTTATCCAGTTCGTGAAGACATTTAGTGCCGCGAAGGCGACGGAAAAAGCAATACCTACTTCAGCCCACTTAGGTGATATATCAATTAAGCCCAACGCTGTTAAAGTTAAAGTTATTGAATGTGCAAGAGTAAAACCCGTGATTAACCAGAGTAATGGTTTTAACTTTAGCCTTCTTACAGGCTTTTGTTGCTTTGTATTTTGTTCATAAGACCACTTGAAATGAAAGAGTAGGATTAATAAGAATAGTACGTGGTCTAAACCAATCCATATGTGAATCATCCCTTGGTAAAGATAGAAAAGAAAGGTTTCCCAGCCTGAATTAGTACCAGCATCGACGTTCCATACAAAATCTGGGCTATCGATAACTGTTTGTGTTTGTCCATTTTTTAATAACCAGTTAATCAGCAGTTTATGGCTGTTCGTTGTATCAAATAGCGCTTGGTATTGAAGTGAAAAGTGCCCGTTACACTGGGTTGTCAGTGGCTGTCTTAGTAATAGTTCTCCGTATGAATCCACAAGTGAGACATTATCTGCCCATTCAATACGGCAGGGTTCTGACTGTGTCCGTAGATGAATATGATTGGTAAGATAGCCTACTAGCTTTTGGTGAGATTGTTTTACTTCTCCCCAGGTGAGCTTTCCGTCTTGGTCAGGGTCTAGCCTTAGTGTTTGTTGTAGGTCATTTAAGGACAGCTCTATAAAACCTCTGTGATGCTCTGAAGAGATTTGCTCCATGGTTAAGTTTGCCGTACTGAATTGGTGAGCGGCAGCGTTCAGATTCATGAACAGTAGGATAGCGGTGAAAAAAATGTAGCGCATCAGGGCTCCTTAATCATAGTTTAATGCTTTAGCTTGACGCAGCAGAGCCCTATCACCTGGCTCTTTAACTTGTTCCCAATTGATAGTGGCCCATTTCATTGCAAGATCTGGAGCTCGAACGACATGGATATAATAGTAGGCTATATCGGCAGCATGTAATCGATCATTTCGATGCTGGCGGAGCTTAACTCGCTGTTGAGCTAAGTTACGGTATGTATAGTCAGAGGATTTCATAGCTTTTTCTGCACGTGCGAGTCTTACTATAAATCCGTCTTCAAGGCTGGAGTTATCTGAAGTGGAGTCCGCAATAGTCTTCAAAGCGGAGTATACCTGTTGCGGCCGACTGTTTTTCATTACCATATCTGCCCACTGGTACCATTGACTGGATGGGGCATTAAGTAGATCGTAGGCGAAAGCTTCTTCGGCACCAATATAGTCCTCTTGTATTAAAAAATACGTGGCAAGTATTTGGAAATAGTATCGGCTGAGGGAGCTTGAGCTTGTTTCAGAGTTATAACGTCTCTTCAAGAGCCTGAGTGGTTGAGTTAACCCTGGGGCCTCTTGATAGATCTTAACCTCAATTGAGCAAAGCTCACCTGCTTGAATATGAATTGGTATGAGTGATCTGCAAGACGTTTCTGCAGATCCATAGTTGCCTTGAATAAGGTATAAGCGAGCCTTTATTAGTAGGGACTGAGCATAATATCGGCTATTAATTTTAATGTTATTTAGATGTTCGATGGCTTTCCTAAAATTATGTGACTGCTGTTCAATATTGGCCTGAACTAAAGTCAACTGAGACTGCTGTTCAGTAGAAAGCTTATACTTTTTGCTGGTTACTTCCCGCTCAATGTTTTTTGCTACATTAAGGTAATGGCTATT
Source organism: Kangiella sediminilitoris (assembly GCF_001708405.1). NCBI lineage: Bacteria > Pseudomonadati > Pseudomonadota > Gammaproteobacteria > Kangiellales > Kangiellaceae > Kangiella > Kangiella sediminilitoris. Next base: position 544,755 of record NZ_CP012418.1, read on the forward strand.
GCCGGGAAGTTGTGACAACTCGATTAGGCTAGACATCTTATCGAGCAGTTCCTGAATATTTTGAGAGTCGCTGTAAGATTGTTTCTCTAATATATTTTTTCCTGACTGATCGGGTTTATATTGAAGTATTACCTGGTCTTCGTTTTCAGGAATCCATTGCTTAGAAAAGCATAAAGGAGATACCAGCAGCAAAAAAATCACTGCCGGTATCTGTGTGTTTTTTTTATTGTTCACCATCTTGAACCAAATCCTGGTAAGTATCGGTCGTTGTGACATCAAAAATAAACTCACGACCGTTAACTCCTGAGGGCTCATCACCACTCGACTTGGAGTAAGAAGTGCGACTGTAAGAGCTAAATACCTCCTGTTTGACGTTAACAGTAATATCAACTTCTGTTACCGCACTGCTCAGGGAACCATCACTGGCAACGAAAGTGAAAATGTCGCTACCAGTAAACTCTTTTGCAGGAGTGTAAGTAAAACTGCCATCGGCACTGAGCTGTACAGTTCCGGATTGTGGTTCTGCAAAGATACTAAAGGTTAAAGAATCCCCATCAGGGTCATTGGCTTGTAACTGGTCCATCACCTCTGTGTCAGTTTCTGTAGTAACTGTTAGCTTAGTAGCCACCGGTGCCTGATTCATTTCTGGTTCCGTATAATCGTTATCACTACACGCTGCCAGAATGAGTAGGCATATTAATGGTGTAAGCTTCGTAGCATGTACAATTTTCATTTCATACTCCTATTAGTTTGGTGAACCGGCAACGGGAGTTTTTAAGTAAGGGAAAAACTCATCTAGGTCTGTAGCGGATAATGGTGCACCGTCAGTGAAGGGAGCGTTACCAACGTTTGCATCAGCAGGTTCACAATAGCCAAGATTTGTTGGAGTGCCGTTGACTGGGAATTCGTAGCATAGACGACCCATTACGACTCGTAGTGCAATATCAACAACATCGTCACCAGGTCGTCTACCATTAGGGAAGCCAGCCAAGTCATCGCCGACAACACCATATGGTGATTGCTGTGAGGCGGGTACTGCAGGAATGCCTGTGTTAAGGCGAAGCATTTCCGATGGTGTTACTGTTGCCTGTTGATTGACGCCAGGGAAGCCTGTTAGGAATGCTGCGATTAGATCCGTACGCGGGAAGTTTGTTGGGGCAATAGTCTCAAAGTTAGTTCCCAGGGTGTTGTTCACCGCATCTCTGAATAAAATATTAAGTAACTCAGGGAAACTTGGGTGCGTTACATAATCCGCGAACTGACCGTCATCGGCAGGGGCGGCTGTTGAGAACCTGTCTTTGTCAGGTAGTCCTATAACCACTTCGTTGACCAAGGGGTTGCTGAGTCGTGAAATTTGTACTTTTGCTCCGCCGTTAACTTCTGGTTTTTCAAATGTTGCGTTTGGGTTCTGAATTCGAGCTTGTGGTACGTAAGCTGTTGTCCAGGCTCCAATCACTCCATTACCATCACCAACGATGCAGCTGGCTGGTAGCTCCAAAGCAAAAGTTGTGACATTTTTATTACGTAAGTCATCATTTGCTTTGTCCTGAGTAATACCGCCTGGGAAACCTCCGCCATCGCCAGCACCCGGCGAACTATCACCTTCTACCGGTACGTAATTTACTAAGTCAAAGCTCTCACCCAGATTAACAGCGAAGGGATCTGAACGCTGACCTACGAATACCTTACCTTCGGTGGAGCATCCCGGAACACTGATGTTATAAATATATTGATTGGCATAATCCTGGTATGCAGTTGAAGAACCAAAGGTTTTGTCACCAATATAGTCCCATGGCTTAGTGAAATTAGTTTCTCCACCTGAGCCTGTTATTGCTGAGGTTGTACCTGAACGAACGGGACCTTCAACAAGGTTAAGGGTGTATTGCTCCGTAAAGTTTAAAGCTGAGCTATCACCGGCAGAAATGCCCCCGGCGTTCTTTAATGGAATAGCGATTTGTTTCTTATCGCCATCAGGACCGACTGCGAGCTCAATCCCTGCACCTCCGGCGGCGAGGTTGTTATCGAATTTAAATTGAAAGGTAAGGTCTTCTACTGCGTCGCCATCACTGTCAATGTGAATATTGTAGTCTGCAGCAGGATCTAAAGCGAAGTAGTTCGGTCCACCGTAAGCATCTTGAAGTGGAACATAGTTAGCGATCATTGTAACATAACCTGAACGCCCTGTTTCGTAGCTGTTAAAAACATAGAAGTCGGTGGAATCCAAAGTTGGGTAACGTGTAATGTTGGGTGCTTCACGGTGACTAGAAGCCTCTGCCTCCTGAGAAATATAAGACGCTGTCATGCACAGGCAGACAGCGCTCATTGCGATATGCTTCTTCATTGTTAATACCTCTTTTTCTGTGGGGTATTTTTGTTGCGTCACGAACGAAATTTGTGTGTGAATTCGTGCGTAACATTGATACCCCGTCTTATTTAACACGTTGAGATAACTCAAATTAACGTGCCTCAAATCCACACTATGAATGATTATGTGAAAGTTATGTAAAGAAAACGGGGTGTGTTCTTACAAATATGTATAAATGGGGGGTATTCCTGGATAGGTATAGGGGAATACGACTAGACGTTGAGCTGGTGGTCACTGTTCTGCAAAGGTGAGAAAGTAAACTCTTAATAATGCTTGCCTCTAAAGCATTTTAAGCATATAAATAGCACAATTCTTACTCTATTGCTTTGAGGCCCCCTCTATTGAGCAGTAACGTCATACATGTATTTCAGCATCAGGATATTATCGAGGTCGATAGCAAGACCTTGTTTGATAAAATTACTGATGATATTGGTCGTCAGGGTTACAGCATCAACCCCAATGCCTTGCCTCCTGAGCTGTCTGAAGCTTTATACCGTCAGCTACATCAAATGTCTTATTCAGAGTTCGACTCGGCTGGAATAGGCCGGCAGTCTGATCATATGGTAAATAATTTTGTCCGTACTGATGAAATTTGTTGGATTGATGGTTTGTCGAAAGCGGGGCAGGAGTGGTTAGCCTGGACCGGTGAACTGAGGGTTCACCTTAACTCAAGGTTATTTCTAGGGCTGTTTTCTTTCGAGAGCCATTTTGCACATTATGCGCCTGGAGACTTTTATAAGCGTCATTACGATGCTTTTAAGGGAGAGTCAAACCGAGTTTTATCGCTGGTAATTTACCTTAATCCTGAGTGGCAACCCGAAGACTCAGGAGAGCTAGTGCTGTATCGCAATGAACACGATAGCGAAGGTATTAAAGTTACACCAACATTTGGTACCTTAGTGGCGTTTCTGAGTGAGGACTTTCCACATGAAGTCTTACCTGCGAGCAGAGACCGTTTTTCGATTGCAGGCTGGTATCGCATCAATACCAGTCAGGGACACAAAGTTGATCCACCTCGGTAGGTAGAGATAAAAAAAGAGGTGCCTGCAAGGCACCTCAAAGTATCAGGAGAATGTCTCTTATTATTATTACATTGTTTCTTCTGCAGGAACCGGCTGAGTCACTGGCTCTCGACTGGTCTTATTAAGTAGTCCTTTTATAACCTGCCATGTTATCGCAAGCGCTCCTACGATAAAGACTACGTCACCAAGTGTTCTAATCCAGCGAAGTGTGAATAGGATGTCACTTTGCATGACTGCCTCACTTCTCGCATACCAGAATCCCTCACTCGCACTGGCATAAAACTGAATTAACCCTACGGGGAGCAAACTTGTCAGTAACATCAAAACGAGTCCGATATTGAGCCACCAGAAACCAGTTTTCATCAGTTTTTCATCAAACACCATGTGAGGACGGATGTAACGTAAAATCAGCAGTACGAAACCTATGGCAAGGAAACCATAGACCCCGAACAGAGCTGCGTGTGCGTGAGTCGGAGTCATGTTTAGGCCCTGTACATAGTAAAGTGAGATGGGTGGGTTGATCATGAATCCGAGTACTCCTGCGCCAAACATATTCCAGAAAGCCACAGCAACAAAGCACATTAATGGCCAGCGGACTTTATCCATCCAGGCCGCACGACTTTTTAGACGATAATGTTCCCAGGCTTCATATCCAAGCACGATAAGCGGTACAACTTCTAAGGCACTGAAAGTCGCACCGATTGCCATGACTGGGGTAGTGGTTCCGGCAAAATACAGATGATGGAAAGTGCCTGGTACACCGCCTAACAGGAACAGTGATGCTGAGGCCAGACTTGCTGCGGTAGCCGTCGACCGGCTAACTAATCCCATACTGTGGAAAATGAAGGCTAGTGATACTGTTGCGAATACTTCAAAGAATCCTTCAACCCACAGGTGAACAATCCACCAGCGCCAATACTCCATGATCGAGATATGTGTTCTTTCGCCGTAGAAGAAGCCAGCACCATAGAAAAGGCCAATAGCTACAACAGAAGCTGTTAATAAAACCAGTAGGTTTTTATCACCCTTCTGTTTGAGTGCCGGTCTAATGCCTCGCATCATCAAAAACAACCAGAATACAACGCCAAGGAATTTACCCCACTGCCATAAACGGCCGAGGTCTACGTACTCATATCCCTGGTGACCTAGCCAGAAATTCAGTTCAGGAGGCATAATCTGTGCGATGGCTAAATAACTGCCAATGAAAGTACCAGCAACTACCGCAACTAAAGCCCAGAATAAAACATTAACCCCAAGCTTTTGATACTTAGGATCTTTTCCTCCATTAATAATGGGTACTAAGAATAGTCCCGCGGCTAAGAATCCGGTAGCAATCCAGAACATGGCCGCTTGTATATGCCATGTTCTGACCAGGGAGTAAGGGAACCACTTAGACGTTTCCAGTCCATAAAAACCCTGACCTTCTACTGTGTAATGTGCAGTAAATCCACCGAGAAAAACCTGTAGGGTAAATAGTGCCACAACAACGAACAGGTATTTGCCCAGGGCTTTTTGAGAAGGAGTCAGTTTAAAAGTCGTAATCGGGTCCTGTGCAGGAGGCTCCGGCTCCCGGTCTTCCTCTTTCCTCATGAAAGCCCAGCCCCAGACAAGCCCGCCAACACCAGCAATAAGGAGGATGACACTAATAACTGACCAGACAACGTTTTCTGAAGTCGGTTTGTTATCAATTAAAGGCTCATGTGGCCAATTATTGGTATAAGTGGAATCGCTTCCGGGTCTGTTTGTTGACGCTGCCCAGGCCGTCCAGAAAAAGAATTGCCCAAGAACCTTGCGACGCTCTGCATCAGGCAGAGTGTTTTCTTTCATGGCATAGTTATCACGTCTTTTTTGTAATTCAGGAGCGTCACTGAACAGACGGCTATAGTAGGTAGCTACTTGCTCTATCGCCTTCGCACGTCTTTCAGAAACTGTCATTGTGCCAGTCTCTTTATTGAAAGAGTTGGTGCGATACTCTTTCTTAAGACGGTATTGCAATGTTTGTTGCTGCTCACCATCCAGTTCACTGTATGGTGCACCAAAGTTGTCATGTGCAGCTAGATCCAGCCAGGCGAGTAATTCGCGATGTAGCCAGTCAGCTGTCCAGTCCGGAGCCTGATAAGCACCATGCCCCCAAACTGAACCAAGCTGCATACCACCGACAGATTGCCAGGCGGTTTGACCGTCTAGAATGGAGTCTTGTGTCATAAGCTCCTGTCCCCCTGTGGTGATGACCTTTTCAGGGATCGGGGGCGCTTGTCTATATACTTCATTACCAAAATAGCCAAGAATAGCGAAAGTTACCGCTAATATAGCTATCAGGGTAAACCAGAGTTTGCGATATTTACCCATGATTATGCTCCTCTCAGGTAGTTATCAATACGTTCAAATAAAATGTTATTTTCTGTGTGAATATGATTGGTTAAGTCTTGTTGAAATATCTTCAGGTTGTCATAAAGCGAACGCCAGCTGTTGCAGGCATCGCCGGGTAGTTGAAAATTATTGGTTAATAGCGTTAGTCGACGTAATGAACCACTATGATCATCATGCTCCATACGCATAACAGCGACGGGGCTATTAGCCATGTGCGCCATGCCTTGTCGAATAATGGGAAACAGGATTTGCTCCTCTTTAAGCATGTGAGCTTCCATCTCCTGAGACATCTTGTGCAGATGTTGTGTTAATCCTTGGGGGCAGTCGGGGTGATCCTTGTGAACCGACTCAACCCGATCGGCCAGTTGCAAAAGTTCGGGGATTTGTTGCCGATGAACCACATGATAGCGCTCTAGAATGTGGTCGATTAACTGCTCATCGGATAGGTTCCTAAGTTCATGTTCAGATGGTGGGCGTGCTTCTAGTTTTTGCAAAGCCTCCAGAATGTTATCAGGACTCAGTCCCATCTCTTCAATAGAAGAACCTAATGTTGACTTTCCTGAGCAGCTGTAATCAATACCATGCTCAAAAAATAGATCATTAGCTCCAGGAATGTCACGGGCAATTTGCCCAAGGGGTAGAGTTAATAAGTTCATGTCGCTTGTCTCCAAGACGAAATAGTAAAAGGACCCAATGAGTTTTTAAGAAGGAAAACTCCCAGGCACAGAAATGCTATCGCCCAACATAAAGCTGAGATAGAAAGTAACGGTAAGGAGTAGCCTCCCACTGTTGCCAGTACTCGCATTGAGGCTGCTATACAGATTAAGCTGATAATGCCAAGTACCATAATGGCGGAAGCGGTCTGAGCAGTCTCACGCTTGTATTGACTTTTAAGGATGACGCCTGCAGATAAACAGCCGGCAGCAGCGACTGTCACAATATGAAGTATGGTTTTAATCGGTAGGTTAAACCAAAATGCAACGCCTAATGCTAGGGTGCCAAGTGCTAGAGAGAAGTACCCCATGCCAAGGGCCATCAAATCGGGGCGATTAAGGCAATGCCAGAGTTGCCACCGAGTGAGCCGAATCAATAAAATACTGGCTGCTAACAATGTTACTACTCCTGCTACTTTATCGGTGCTAGGGACTGATATGCTGAGGGCACCAACAGGTAAAAGCAGGAGTAGCAAACCTTCTAAACGAGCTTGAACGGGAGCTTGAAGTCGTTTGCCCTGTTTTTGTAATTCACCAGCTGCGGCTGGGGCTATAATCCGGCCACCAAAAAATGCCATCAACAGAATAAATAGAAGCAATATTGCCGACAGTAGCTGCCGGTGACTTAAATCGATATAGCCCCAGAACTGCAGGTACCAGAGAAGCGGAAAAATACAGATTACTAGCAACAATGGGCTGATCATCTTGTTGCGCCATTTCTTAGCAGCGAAAAAACGGGGTACAATTTTCCATGCCAGTACCAGAGCAAATATGGGGCTCAGCCACTGGGATACGGGGTGAGTCGGGACAATTATGTAGGTAATCCGAGCGAGTAGCCACAGTATAAACAGGCACCACATTGAGAAGCGGGCGAGTTTTCCTAAGTTATAACCCGCCACCAGAGCTAATAGGAAACCAAAGAGAAGTTCGTGGCCATGACCAGAGCCAACCAGCCCCATAGGCCAACCTGTGTTAAGTGCCACAGCTGACAACACAACAGCCAAAGCACCGTAAAAGCAGGCTGCTGGGAAGAAAACTACTTGTGCGCTAACTGTTTTCATGTTGCTTCTCTTTTGAAGGTGTATCTAAAATGCATGTTTATGGGTAAATTAATAAGCACTTTGTCTAGAATGCTCTTACGCTGTTAAACCAGTCTTTGCCTAGATAATAATCGGCAGGGTGTATTTATCTTTGATCTAGATCAAAATTACATTGAGGTGATAGAAATAAAGTATCATTGTAAATGCATGTTATTTAAATCTGTGTAGAGGACGAGCTTGAGGCGCAAGTGAATGTTTGTATCGAGTCGGTTAATTTATAAAGTCGTTGCTTTGACTGCTGTCGGTGCAGGCTTTGCCGGGGTTATATTGCCACTATTGCCTACTACACCTTTCCTGCTCATCGCCCTATGGGCTGCTACTAAGGGATCCCCTGAGTTAAAGGGGTGGCTCATGGATCACCGTCATTTTGGCCCTGCCTTGAAGGCGTGGCATGAGCGAAAGGCGATACCCGTGTCCGCGAAATACCTGGCATGCAGTATGATGACAATCAGCTGGCTAGCCCTGTGGTTTATGGGAGCAAACACATACCTAATTGTGGGCTTATCAGTGCTCTTTGCATGCATAGTTGTATTTATTTTAAGCCGGCCCTCAATGTAACTAAGGAATTGAAAATGAACATTACTCGATATACTGACTACTCTTTGCGTGTCTTAATGTTCTTAGCATTACAAGAGGGGCGGCTGACTACCATTCATGAGATATCTGACCGTTATAAAATATCCTCTAATCATTTGATGAAAGTTGTACATAATCTTAATAAAAAAGGTTATATCGAAACTATTCGAGGTAAAAATGGTGGGATTCGTATGAAGCTAAAGGCTTCTGAAATCAATATTGGTGTACTGGTAAGGGAGATGGAGCCCGATCTTGCCTTAGTTGAATGCTTTTCGGATAAGAACCAGTGCATAATTACTCCAGTCTGCGGACTTAAAGGGGTCTTAAGTGAGGCCTTAAATTCCTTTCTAACAACGCTGGATAAGTACACCCTGGAAGATGTTCTTCCTGATCAGTACCGAGCGCAATTAGCCAGAATCCTGCAAATCACATAAGCCTAATAGCTTACATTTATTTTGTTTACATCTTCTAATAAAACTCCTACCTACTTCACAGGTTAGGTTTTTATCCTATTTTCAGTCATTTAAGGTGACTATTGCTGAATAAGGTCTTGTCTAAACATGCTGAAAAGAAAGAAGATGTAATTATTTTGCATATTTAAACCGGTACATGATCTAGATCATACTCACGTTCTCATTTTGGTCTGATACTTACTTACAGTGAATAACCATCTGGAGAAATGATTATGTGGGGAAAGAAACTTTTAGTGACTTTAGCAATAGCCACTGCTGCCTCTGTCGGGGCGGCAAAAACACTACCTGTCGAAGATGCCATTTTAACATCACCGCCTAATGTACCACCGGCGATTGAACGTGACCATAATGCACGTGTCGTTGTTCATTTAGAGACCGTTGAAAAAGTTGGAACTATGGCGGATGGCGTAGAGTATGTCTACTGGTCTTTCGGTGGAACCGTTCCGGGTAGTTTTATACGAGTGAAGGAGGGCGATGAAATTGAGTTCCACCTATCTAACCATCCCTCTTCAAAAATGCCTCATAATATCGATTTACACGCCGTAACAGGTCCTGGCGGTGGTGCAGTCTCTTCATTTACTGCCCCTGGACATACTTCAACTTTTGCCTTCAAAGCTTTAAACCCGGGTCTATATGTTTATCACTGTGCAACTGCACCGGTGGGTATGCATATTGCTAACGGTATGTATGGATTAATTCTGGTCGAGCCAAAAGAAGGTTTACCAAAGGTTGACCGGGAATACTATGTAATGCAGGGAGACTTCTATACTAAAGGCAAGTATGGTGAAGCTGGTTTACAGCCATTTGATATGGAAAAAGCGATTGATGAAGATGCTGATTACGTTGTATTCAACGGCTCAGTAGGCAGTTTGACTGGTGACAATGCTTTGACTGCGAAAGTCGGTGAGACTGTTAGATTGTATGTAGGTAATGGTGGCCCGAACCTGGTTTCATCATTCCACGTCATTGGTGAGATTTTCGACACTGTGTATATTGAAGGTGGTGATGCCAAAAACCATAATATTCAGACTACGCTAGTCCCTGCTGGTGGCTCTGCTATTGTTGATTTTGAGGTTCAGGTTCCAGGTAATCTCATTCTTGTTGATCACTCTATTTTCCGTGCGTTCAATAAAGGTGCTCTAGGCATGATTAATGTGACAGGCGAGGAAGATAAAGTCGTGTATTCAGGCAAGTTGAGCGATGCAATTTATCAACCTGAGGGTTCTGCAGTTCAAACCATGGAAGGCGACTACAAAGTTGCAAAAGCAGAAAATAAAGAAGATAAAGTGAAATTTGGTAAGCGTGTCTATGATGCTAACTGCAAAGCATGTCACCAGGCCAATGGTGAAGGGGTGCCACAGGCATTTCCTCCTCTAGCTGAATCTGATTACTTCAATGAAGACCCTGTACGCGGTATCGAGGCGATTGTCCATGGATTGGAAGGACCTATTAAAGTTAACGGCGAAAGCTTTAACAGTGTGATGCCAGCGATGAAGCTTGATGACGATGAAATAGCTAACGTTCTAACTTATATCCTTAATTCTTGGGGAAATAAGGGGGGAGAAGTGACTGTTGAGGACGTACAGAAAGTTCGTCAGCAAAAAGGTCATTAAGAGTACGTAGCCTTTTATGAATATGTTAACTCTAACTTTGATCACCGTTTCACTGGCTCTTTCTGGAGCCAGTGAAACGGTACTTATTCAGGGCGGTGAGTATCGACCTTTGTATATGAGTAAGGATAGTCCTATGCAAATTGTTGATTCTTTCGAGCTTGATAAGTACCCGGTAACTAATGGACAGTTTTTATCTTTTGTTAACGAGCATACCGCTTGGCAGCGTTCAAATATCGCTTCTGTATTTGCAGAAGAGGATTACTTAAAACACTGGGATAACGATACAAGCCTGGGCAAGATATCTGCTAATAGTCCTGTAACTAATGTGTCCTGGTTTGCAGCGGATGCTTATTGTCAGGCGCAAGGTAAACGGTTACCAAAGGTGTCAGAGTGGGAGCTTGCCGCACTAGCTAGCGAGACTCAGCCGAACGGCTCATTAGAGAATGGGTACAAACAAAAAATCTTGACCTGGTACAGCAGGCCAAGCCCGGCAGTGTTGCCGGACATTGGTCTGGAGTCGTCCAATTACTGGGGAGTTCATGATATGCATGGGCTGGTCTGGGAGTGGACTGAAGATTTTAATTCTACTTTGGTCACAGGCGAGTCACGAGAGGATAGCACGATTGACACCAAACTATTTTGTGCTGGAGGTGCCAGCGGTGCCGTTGATCCAGGTGATTATGCGGCATTTATGCGCTATGGCTTCAGAAGCAGTCTTGAGGCAAAGTTTACCTTGTCAAACTTAGGTTTTCGCTGCGCCTCGGATGTGAAAATACAGAGCGGAGAATAATATGAAAGTATGGTCGAAAGTGGTTGCGTTGGGGTTCCTACTGGCACTGACTGCTCAACCTGAAGGAAGGGCAAAGGAGCTTTCTGAGGCTTCCATTTATCATCTGGATAGTGAGTGGATTACTCAGGATAAAGCAACGATTAATATTAAAGATCTCAAGGGAAAGAAGCAGGTCGTGAGCCTAATATACACCCACTGCATGCACACCTGCCCAACGATTGTGGCAACGATGCAGGAAATTCAAAAAACATTGCCTGTAGAGTATCAGGATAAAGTGGGTTTCGTCTTGATATCTTTAACACCGGGATCAGACACCCCTGAAGTACTGAAGTCTTTCGCCGAACGACGTAAGCTTGACCCAGAATACTGGACATTACTTACAGGAACTCCTAGAGATGTCCGTACACTTGCCATGGCCATGAACATTAAATACAAAAAAAGCGATGACAATGAAGTGGCACACTCGAATCTGATGACGGTCTTAGATGAGGAGGGTCGTATACTTTTTCAGCAGGTGGGTAATATTGATAAAGCAAATGAGACCCTTACAAGAATCATTAAATAAATTGCTGAGATAAACGAAAAAAGGCCACTTCATAAGTGGCCTTTTTATTTGGTGGAGGCGGCGGGGCTCGAATATTGATTTTAAGGTATTGTTTATTATGTGATTAAATTAGTAATAATGGTTTTAGTGTTACATTAAATGTTACATTGGAAGCATCCTTCTTTAAAATGCATTATATAAAGCATGTCAGAAGTTAAGGACGTTGCCTGAATATTTTTTTGGATGAAAGCACCTTCCTTCTAATAAAGTAAGATAATATTTTGAACAATAAATAGCATTGTTGTAGTGTTTAAGTGCAGCATAAACATGCAAATTGTACAGCCTTATCAAGTTTAAAAGTTTTTAGGGATGTAAGGCTCTTAAAAATTAAAGGTATATCAATGAGCTACGATAATTTTATTAGGGATCCAATGTTAGTAGCGGTTGCCTCTGCTTTTATAGGTCTCTTATTAGCCCTATTATATGACAAGTGGAAAGGAAGAAAGGACAGAACTGTTGCTTTAAAGTTGCTCAAGCTCCAACTTGAGAGTCAGATTGAACAACTAGATCTTCTAAATGATAACCTTGGTGAGAATAGAATTCTCGGAGGGCTGGATTCTTTTTATATTAAAAACTTTCTAACAGGCTCATCAGTAGACCTATCAAAAGATGAGAAGCTCATATCATATTTACACGAGCACCTGGATAATGTTGAGCTAATAAAGAACGCAATAACTAGAATTAATATGTGCTCTGCAGGGTTTACTAATGTACATTCCAGAATGAAACATGAATTGGAGAGTAACCTAAGGGTTTGTCTAACTGATTGTAAGGAAACAATCAGAAAATGCATCTCAAATACGTGAAGTTATAACCAGATGAATAGTTTTTAGATTTTAAATTGAGACTGCAGTATATATTAGGAAAGAATAGTTTATATTCTTTAATCGATAGTAAGGGGGATAAATGAAAGGAAAATTAAATTTTAAAAATATAAATATATTTTTAACAATACTATTAGCGGTTTCAGCAATTACTTCATCATACTTCAGTTACCAAATAGTAAAAATATCAGAAGAAAATATAAAGTTACTAGAAGAACAGCAGGGTCGAGAGTCTCGAAAGGAGCTTAGGGAAATGTTAGAGCTTTTTATAAAGGTACATAAAGAGTATAAACAGGCTGAAAAGGAACTTGAACAAAAGAGTTGATAATGGCAAGTCAAAACCAAATTAAAATAAAAATATGTGAGTTGGAGGGAGGTGGTTTTCAACGCCTTTGCGATGATTGGTTATATAAGAAAGGCTACGAAAATATAAACTCTATTGGCATGATGAAAGCAACAGACCGTGTAACGATAGGTACTCCAGATAGCTTACTCATGCAAGAGAATGGAAAGTATATTTTTGGTGAGTACACGGTGCGTCAACAAGGTTTGGGAAGAAAGATAGAGGGAGATATAGGTAACTGTTTAGATGAAAATAAAACTGGTATCCCAATAGATAAAATTAGCAAAATAATAATATGTTATACAGGTGAGTTATCTACTAAAGAGATAGAGAATCTTAGGAGTCTTTGTTATGAAAAGGGAGTTATATTAGAACTATATGGAATTGACACAATCTCCTTAAGCATTACAAACTCTTATCCTGCTCTTTCAGAAAGACATTTAGGCATACCATTAGATACAGGGCAGCTACTCTCGGTTCAAGACTTTATAGAGCGTTACGGAAAGAGTAACTTTACAGCACCAATTGATAATGAGTTATTATTTAAAGATGATTTACTAAAAAAAGCTACTGAACTACTAGAAGAAAAAAAGTTTTTATTAATATCTGGTGGACAAGGAGTTGGGAAAACACTATTTGGTGTTAATTTAGTTAAAGATATTAAAAAAAGGGAAGGTAAGTTAAAAGCATTTTGTCTTTTTGATAAAGGAGTAGATCTAATAAGAGATATAACCGCCTGTTTTAGCGAGCCAGGTAATTATTTAATATTTGTTGATGACGCCAATCGACTTGATAATAGGCTTGATTACATTCTCCATTACCTAAATGATATTGATGAACAAAGAAGTTTTCGTATTATTGCTACGGTAAGAGACTATGCTAGAGAATCTGTAATAGAAAGAGTTAGTAAAATTACGGAGTTTCACGAACAAACAATCCAGCCACTTTTAGATGAACATATAAAAGTACTTACGGAAACTTTATTTGGAATCAAAAACGCAGAATATCAAAAGCAAATTCAGGAGGTGGCTCGTGGTAACCCTCGTTTAGCTGTAATGGCATCAAGAGTCGCAGTTGAAAGAAAAGAGATACAGTCTATACATAATGCTGCTGCAATATACAAAGAGTATTTTGGAAGTAATGATAGCGTAAAACAGTTACTTAATAATAGAGATTTAACATTAGTAGCTTGTGCCGTTTCTTTTTTTAGGAAACTGGATAAGCACAATAAAAAACAAAATGAATGGGTTGAAAAAGTATTTTGTATACAGTACGAAAAGTTTTGGGAGCTTATTGGTGTCTTACACCGAAATGAAATAGTTGACTTGTACGAAAATGAGGTCGTAAAAATATCTGATCAAGTGTTATCTACCTATATATTTTATATTGCGGTCTTTGAAAGAAAAGATGTGCCTTTTTTATCCATTGTAGAAAATTTTTTCCCGGATCTTAATAGCTATATCGTTGACTCAATAAATCCATTGATGAAAGTTTTTAACCAAGGTGAAATAATTTCCGAGATTAGACGGTCAATAAAAGAATATTATAAAAGTATATATAACACTAGCAGTAGTGATGAAGTCTTAAGGTTTCTTAATATGTTTTGGTTTGCCCTTCCGGAAGAATCCCTTCTATACGTAAAAAACTGTATTCAGGGAATGCAAAACGATGAAGTTAACTGGAGAAATGTGAACTTTGAAGAGTCAAGTAATGAATTAAGTAAATTTCCTATTGTTAAATTATTATCCAACTTTAGACAGTTCGATGAGTCAACTTTTAAAAATAGCATTGAATTGTTGTTCGATTATCTTTTAAGGGATAGTTTTAGTCTTGGTGCCGTCATACAAGTCTTAGTCCACAATTATAATTTCAGACCTAAAGATAGGCGTTATGGTTACAATATTCAAAACTTTATCATAGATAGGTTAGTAGCCCTGTCTGATAGAGGCAAAAACTATTTATATAGCAAACTATTGCTTATTGTCTCAGATTCTTATTTAAAAACTGAGCATCGTGCACATGAATGGTCAAATAGCGATTCAATAAATTTTATTACATTCTGTCTTCCTCCTGATGAGTACTTAATCCCTTTGAGGGAAAAAATAATTATAAATATATCCAAACTCTTAGGTGACTGTAAATTTGAAGAATCTATTTTGCGTATTTTTGATAAATATATTTTAAGGTTAAGGGTGGAGGGAAAAGAACTAGCGGAAGTAGACTTTCCACTTATAGAAAAATATTTTATTCAAAAATTAGACCGAAACAAAGTACTGCACTGTTTCATAGTGCATAAATATTTAGACCAGTTAGAATCGATTGAGCTGAGTTTCGATAAGCAATTAAGAGTATTTTATCAAAATAAAACGGTAGAGTTATCAAAGCTACTACTTGATAATCGAAGTGAGCGAGTTGCCTTAGAGATGGGGTTTGAAGATTACGAGGTCTATAAGAGAGCTAAGCTAGAAAAATATTTCGCTCAGACTACAAAAGTAGACTTTATAAATTTTTTAGAAGAGTGCAAAAGTCTTTACGAAATTTTAGAAGGTAGAGAAAGAGATTATTTACTTAAAAACAGTCTCGCGACATGCTTTGACGCTTTAGCTAGCGTGAAACGTGAAATCTTCCCGCAGCTAGTATCCATATATCTTGAGTATGATAATATTTTAGAAGTTAAACCCAGTACAATTGTTAGAAACCTTTTTAATTTCCTATCAAACAAAGAGGTTTATGCATTACTAGACAGTAGAAATTATAAACGGAAAAAACTATGGATTTCAGTTTATTATGAATATCTGCCAGAAAAATATATAGATAAATCCAACACAGACATGTTATTAGAGCATATTTCTACCGCTTCTAGTAATGAGTTGTTTACTAGGTTAGAGTGCATAGATAAATATAAGAGTGCTGACCCTAAATTATATTGTAAAGTTATTCGAGTGTTAGTAGATAAGTCAAAAAAAGACATATTTTTCGCATGGCCAATGGGATATATTTTTAGTAAAAGCTCACCTCTATTTGGCAAGTGGTTTGACCAAATATCCTATGATAAGGATTTAGTTTTTGAGGCTTATTTACAAACCTTCTTGACAGATAATTATTTCGACCACTCTGGAGCTGCATTAAAATTATTGCTATTTGAGCGTTTTGATTTCCTTTATTCATTAATAGACAAAATATATGAAAAAGAAAGTTACCCGGACCTATACTCAATAACCCCGACTTTAGACTTTTTATGGGAAAGAGATAGTTACTATGAAGATATTACGGATTATGCAAAGTATCTTTTAAGCAAAGATGATAACTCATACCATGATAGAGAAAGCATGTTTTGTAAGCTGTTCACTAATGAGAGAGGTATTTCTGAACGGAAAGAGATACTAATTAAAAAAGAGATATTTCTACGCAATGCTGTTAAGGATAATGCAACCGATATTAAACTATCGTGTTTTTTATTCAATGCGGCGTCCTATTTAGGTGAAAAATTTTGGAGAGAGCTACTAGAGATATTTTTATGTCGTAATACAAATATTGATGACTTTAAAACTCTTAACTATGAGTTAACTAATATGTCTTGGTCAAGTAGCCGAGTACCTATTTTAGAGCGGCAATTAAAATTCCTTGAAAGCTTACTTCCACTTTTTGGTTCAGTTGAACTGCTTGAGCATAGGACATTTGTGAGGAGTGAGATTGAGTTTATAGCCCAAGAAATAAAAGCTGAAAAGAGAAGAGACTATATAGGAATTTACTAATCATCACGACGCCTTATTGCATTTGTTAATTTTTCTGTAAGGTTATCCACTAGGTCATGCTTGTGAGTTTTAGAATAAGCACCTACGTTAACATGTTTTCCAACCAGCTCAAGTAGCTTAGATACAGGAATAAACTTCACTTTTATTATCTTACCTATCACACTTTTGTTATCTGTGCCCTTAGTAAAAATTTCTTGAGTCTCTAATAAGTCTAGCCTTTGCCGCCAAATGAGAGGCCACTCATCTAAAGGTTTTATGGATCCTATATCAGTATCGTATATATCAAGAATATCCGCATTAAGCATACCAGATAGCTGTTTTAGTAATTGATCCGCATCGTAGTTCAGGCGCTCACAACGTTCTTCTTTAAGTTGATTGACTCTTGCCCTAATCTTGCCCTCATCAAAAAGTTTTTTCGCTTTACGATTTATAGTTGCTGGTTTCATATTAACCGTGTTGTATGCTCCTCGATAAGCATCACTCTTGGTTTTTCCTTCTAGCCCATATAATCGACAGGCCATTTCCTGTTTTTCAGTCAAGTTGTCAGTCATATCAATACCTGCTATTTCGTTATAGTTAAAGTCGCTTCTTTAGCTGTTTTAAAACTTCCAAACCATAATTCCTCTCCTCATCAGTTATTTCATTTAAACTGTAAAGGTTGGAGTGCTTTCTATTTGCTGGATCGCTTACCTGCAAACATAAGTCACGAAATTGTTTTGCCGTTGGTGGCCACTCTTTGAACTTTGGTGATTCAACCAGGTTCTTTAGTCCGCGTTCGATCTTTTTTGGTGCGAATCCTGTAAAGCACAACTGCCAACCCACGGTAGGACTATCGCCATATACACTGAAAAATCTGTTTCCGTACATTTCACCTAGTACAGCCCAAAGCTTGTATAGCTCAATAGGAGGTTTCCTGCGCTTCTCTGGCTTCGCGTTCAAGACGCTCTGTATGGCTTTCTCGCTTACCTGAATCATTTTGTTGACCTCTTGGCTGTTTATCTCGATGCTCCCATGTGTGTATAGCGGCTTTCCAATCTTTCATCGGGTTCTTGCCAACCTTCCAGCCTTTCGACTCATAGAAGTCATAAAATGTCTGTGCGTTGACTCTATTCTGTCGTTCAAAGCAATAACTTTGAATTTCCTGAACAGTTGGCTTTTTAAATCGTTTAGAAAGCGGATGCGAGGCCGTCCCTTGTTTATCTGATCTATTCTCTTCTACTCTACTCTTATCTACTCTGGTCGGAGTTTCTTCGGACTTGCTTCGGAGTTTCTTCGAAATACCATCGGATTTAGGGAAGAGCTTAGACCTTATTTTTCTAATATCAGGGTTTCTCGAGGTAGTATCATCAAGCCTTCTGGCCAGCTTTAGGCAGGTGATGACGCCTTTATTTTCTTCAAATAGCCCAAGTCTAATCATGTAGGTCATCATTTCCTGAACTCGCTCATAATGAATACCAGTGCGGTAAGCAATGATTTCTGAGTCATGTTCAAGCTCAAACGTTAAATTATCCGGCTCAACGTTTGAGGCTATCATTTCTAGGCAGTACCAATACAGGCCGTAACCTTCCATACCATACTTCATTTGTAACTTTTGGAGCTTGGCATCATGGGAGGCTTTCGAATCATGCTTAAACCACTTCATGGTGCTACCCCCTTTGGTTCGCTTTTTCTTCTTGCTTTTCTAACCATGAATCTATGGATTTTTCGATCCAGCCGATACTTCTCGCACCCAAACTAATTGGTTTCGGTAGTTTATTGTCAGCTACTAATTTGTATACCGTTGAACGAGAAACGCCCAGCTTCGCCATAACATCTTTTAGCCTTAATACTCTATGAGGCTGACGGGCTAGCTCTTGTCGGCTGATGGGATCTTTAGATTTACTATTTACCGTATTCATTTTTTATACCTCTAGGAAGTTTGTTTATGAGTACGGTAGCTATTATTAGTGCGTATCTAAGGTTTTGAAATAAACTTTAAGTCTTAATTTTGGACACTTTA
Source organism: Kangiella sediminilitoris (assembly GCF_001708405.1). Lineage (NCBI taxonomy): Bacteria > Pseudomonadati > Pseudomonadota > Gammaproteobacteria > Kangiellales > Kangiellaceae > Kangiella > Kangiella sediminilitoris. The sequence continues at coordinate 563,302 of NZ_CP012418.1, forward strand.
TAAAAAGTCCAAATTATTTGTTTTTAAGTTTGGACAAATCACTAGAAGTCCAAGTATCTGGATACCTTTGAATGGGAATGGAAGTGCTAAGTTTTAGTCCCTTAAATTCTTGCAAGTCGATCCTTTCTTCAAGCTCATCAAGGATTAACTGGATATTGGAATCACTCACTTCTTTCAATTCTAGTTTATTGGATAACCCCTTTATTGTCCTATCTAGAAATTTTGTAATAGTATCTCTAATGTTGGTTGAGCTATGGTTAAAGGGTTTAGACTTTCTTTCCTCTAGATAGATGTTTAGGTTACTTAGCTTAGTTTTTTTTGTCACTAAATCACCCGCGATTGAACTGGGAGTACCATAGATTTTGTGGCTTTTCAGAAATATGAAAGTTGCCAACGCTCTTTTGTCTGACTTTAAAGCGTTAGCATTACTGGTACTGTATACTTTCTCAAAAGGCTGTCGATATGAGCGACTATTTAGGTGGCTTACAACCTGGGCCCATTTTCCAATATAAAATGTTAGGTTAGTTATATCTTTTATCAAACCTATAAACTTAGAACTCGGGTTATTCGTTACCTCTATATATAACCAGAGATAAAATAGTACGCCTCTTGCTGCCACTGATTGCTTATGCTTTAAGTCCCTAAGTCTACCATCTATAGATGTGTCTAGAACCTCACTCCCTGCAAGCTCTATCCAATGAGCAACTCTATTTGAATATACAGGGTCATCGCCAGTTAATTCTAAATAAAATATTTTTTCTTCGTCGCTATTTAATGTGGAAATTTCAACAAAAGGGAAGGCTGTAACTATATTTTTAAATAGGGTGATTAATTTTATATGTAGAGAGGAGTCATTTTTTATATATTGAGTTATGAAATACCCAGGGTCGTAATTATCATCACCAACAACCCACTGCTTACCCTCTACCTTAGAACTAAATTCATCAATCCAGTATTCTTGGATTTTGATCGCCTTACTGATGAACTCGCTGTAATCAATAGTATCCATAATTAGCCTTATTTAGTTCTGCCTTAGTTTTAAAATTAACCATAACCACCCAACCTGAGCGCAACTATTTAATGAGTGATAAGCCTTGTGATCCTGTCAGGCTTAAATTCCCTTGGGAGGCGCATTCAATATGATCAGACCACCACGTCATAACTTTAGTTCGTCTTCCTAGATAGGTTGCCCGGTTGTAGGCTTTTCTAACTTCGTTTTTGTCGATATGTGCTAAGCAGGCTTCGATCACGTCACTATCAAACCCCTGTTCATTCAGGGTAGTGCTAGCTAAAGCGCGTAGGCCGTGAGAAACCAGCACACCATCAAAGCCCATACGTTTTAGTGCTACATTCGCCGTAGAACTACTCATTGGCTTTCTAGGGTTCTTAGTGCTACTGAAAATGTGCTTACGTTTGCCGCTGATCGACTTCATGATTTCTAGTAATTTCATAGCTTGGTTAGATAACGGTATTACATGCTCAATCCGCTTTTTCATACGCTCCGCTGGAATTGTCCAAGTCTTTTGCTTGAAGTCGATTTCTGACCATTCCGCTCCAGATGCTTCGCTAGGACGTGTGATGGTATGTAGTTGCCATTCTATTAAGCAACGTGTTTGTAGTTGAATACTAGCAGTATTGAGTGCCTTCATTAATTCTGGCAGTTGTTCTGGCTTCAACGTAGGGTAGTGTTTTTTCTTTGGCTTCTTAAATACTTCACCTATGGCTTGCGCTGGGTTAGCTTCAATTAAGCCATAGTTAACAGCATAATTCATAACGTTGTTGATTCTTTGAGAAAGGCGCTTTACGGTTTCTAGCGACCCTTTCGCCTCGATTGGGCGCAGTAGGGTAATAAATGAAGTGGCTTTTAATTTACTGACAGGTTGTTTGCCTAAACCCGGGAATATATCTTTTTCTAAAGAACGCTTTATTTTGTTGAAATGATTTTCAGTGATAGTGTCTCGTTTGCTTTCTAGCCACAAGTTAGCAACGTGTTCGAAGGTGTTAGTTATGGCTTCCTTTGCCTTGGCTTCTTGCTCTAATTTGTAGTCTTTCGGATCAATGTCCTGAGATAAAAGCTCACGGTACTTCAACCTTGCTGAGCGTGCCTGCTTTAAGCTGACTTCAGGATAACTGCCTATGCTAAGAACTGCTCTCTTCTTGGTATAAGGGCGCTGATAATTGAATAGCCAGAGTTTCGAGCCGTTGGGCTTTATTCTTAGTAACAGTCCTTTGCCATCACCTAAGTTGTACTCTTTCTCTTTAGCTTTTGCTTGCCTTATTTCAGTATCAGTTAAGGGGCTTGTCGTATTCGCCATTGTAACATCGTCCTTTGTGAAACACTGGTAGTGTTACATTCAATGTAACATTGGAATTAAGATTTTATCAAGCAACAAAAAACGCTATAAGACGATTTTGGAATATAACCTATTGATATTTAATTGTTTTAGGCAAGAAAAAAGACGTCCTGAGACGTCTTTAATCATGGGATTGGTGGAGGCGGCGGGACTCGAACCCGCGTCCGCAAATCCTCTGCTTCAGAGTCTACATGCTTAGAACCATTATTAATTTAACCTCTAACGAGCCAATGGCCAGGCTTTTAAAGGCGATCTCGAGGTAAGTTTAACAGTTGGCTGCCGAGCACAGTTACCTGCGAGTCCCTGTATATGACTGTCTAGCTCCTACCAAGGACGCTCAGAGTAGACAGTTAGCCATTTATGCGGCTAAAGCGTAGTTGTCTTCGTTTGCAACTATAAGTTTTCAGCTTTGATTTTACGAGATTCGCTGACATCTCGACATGCAACTAAAGTTTCGTAATCCACGTCGAAGCCAGATTCGCCCCCATGGAGTCTGTTATTATAACTGATATGGGGTTAGTGTATATAGACTTCAAGTCACTAAAAGTAAATTGTGGCTTGGTTAACATTCCTTGTTTTAACAAAAGGTTACACTTTGTGGGCTATCGTAGGAGGGTTAATGTCAGAAAAAGAAACTCAACGCATTGCATCAGCAATGTTGTCTCATAAAGGTGTGTCTCGGCAAAATAATGATGATAAAGTCTATGGCTCATCTGAGTTAGGCCTGTGGTTACTTTCCGATGGGGTTGGTGGTTTAAAGCAAGGTGAGCAGGCTAGCCTGTATACGGTTAAGGAAATTAGGAAGTCAATCATAGCTGGCGCCAATTTACCCAATGCAGTTCATTCTGCACATTCTGTAATTAAGGCATATAATCGTCATGAAGAAGAAGACCGCGGTGCTACGGTTGTTGCTCTGCACTCTAAGGGCGATGTTTATGACATTGCCTGGGTTGGCGATAGTCGTGCCTATCTTTGGAATGAAGTGACGGGCGAGCTAACTCAGTTAACAGAAGACCATACATTAGTACAAAAACTGATGAATGCTGGTTTACTTGAGCCGTCACAAGCTAAACATCATCCAAAAAGACACGTTATTACTCAGTGTCTTGGTATCGAAAATGACCACCAATTAAATATTGGTCAACTGAGTCGAGAGTGGGGCTATGGTGAACATATCCTGCTGGCCAGTGATGGTCTGTATGATGAGTTATCACGTACTGAGTTACTTGGTGCGTTACGCATGCAAAGAGATAATCAGGCAAAGGTGGAATATATGGTTTCGCTTGCATGTAAAAATGGGGGTAGTGATAATGTCTCTGTAATTTTATTATCTTCGCCAGTGAAAGAGCCGAAGAAACCTGAAAAAAAGAGCTTTATCCAACAAATTAAAGAACTATTAAAAATAGGCTAACGTGAGGTAAGTATGTCGTCACAAGATCCGTCAAAAAACAAACCAGCCCAAAATAAGGGGTATCGAGAAGATAAGGCTGGTCCGCAGGGAACGCTTGTTTTTGACTCTAAAGAAGTTGATAGGATGATTGCTGCTGAGATTCAGAAGTTAGAAGATGATGGAACAAAAGTCCCTGCATTATTGGCTACAACCAAACCTCATGCTGGACAGACTTTTATTTTAAATTATGGCAAAAACGTTATAGGCCGCGGTAAAGGGAACGGTGTCACTATTTACGATCCTGCCGCATCTTCTACTCATGCTCAAATTACTTACTATAATGGTGAGTGGAAAATTCTAAATTTACTTTCATCGAACGGCACGATCGTTAATGGTGAAAAAGTATCTGAAAGAGAGCTATCATTTGGTGATAAAATTCAAGTAGGGCATACCGAATTTCTTTTTACTCTGGTAGATGCACAGGAAACCGATGATGAAGACCAGGGTGAAATTAACTGGATGCTTGTTGGTTCTCTTGGTATAGCCGCTGTACTACTTATCGGTGTATTAATCTGGTTGTTTTTATAATCATTGATGTCTAATAAGTTAACCATAGGGCGCTATGAGCTGATTGAGGAAATCGGCCGTGGCGCCATGTCTGTTGTTTATTTAGCAAAGGATCCCGATATCGGTCGGTCACTTGCGATTAAGCTGTTAAAACATGACCTGGTTGAGAAAGAGGAATATCGCAAGCTATTTTTGCGTGAAGCCCGAGCAGCAGGTGGTTTGAGTCACCCCGGAATTGTAACTATTTACGATGTTGGCATCTGGCAAGATAGACCCTATATCGCTATGGAGTTGCTGGAAGGGAAGAACTTGGACGATTACCTGTCTGAAGAAGGTGCAATGCCTTTGGAAGATGCTCTAGAAATGGCCCAGCAATTGACAGTAGCCCTACATTACGCCCATAAAAAAGGGGTCGTTCACCGCGACATAAAGCCTGAAAATATCTTGGTTCTCGACGAGGGTAGACGCTTCAAGATTACCGATTTTGGTATCGCTCGAATTGAGCATCAATATATGGAGGGTGAGAGCGAAGAAGAGCAGGCCAAGGTCATGGGTACTCCTGCTTACATGTCACCTGAACAGATTTCTGGTAAAGGTACTGACTTTAAAACGGATCTCTACTCGATCGGCGTTATTTTATACAAAGTAACGAAAGGAGAGTTACCTTTTGAGGCCGCCAACTACGGGGCCATGATGCAAGCTGTTTTGCAGCAGAATCCACAGCCTTTGAATGCATACTCTGAACAGGGCTTTATTTGGCAGAGTATTATTTTCAGATTGCTCCAGAAGAATCCGGATCTTCGGTATCATGATACTGATGAGCTGATTAAAGAGCTTGATGCGCTGTCAAAAGAAATTGAGCAAAGCGGGCAGGGTGTAGGGAGCATTCGCTTTTTCTCAATGCGTGCACGATGGGCGATCGCGTTGTCTACTCTGGTATTGGTTGTCATGGTATTGGGGATGTTTTGGGTTTATGAGCGACAGAATTCGTTAATGAACCAGCTAGTGTATGATTATGGAAGCTCAATGGCTCAGATTATCTCAAGTGAAACTGCGGAGCCCTTGCTGCTTGATGAGAATGTAGCGTTACAGGCAATTACTGTAGACATAGTAGAGAACTCAGATGTCCTCTATCTATCTATCAGGGATAGCAATGGGTTGGTACAGAGCAGTAGTATGGAGCAGCAGGTCGGTAAGCAGCACCAGCTTTTTGAAGGTAGTGAGTCTCTCGGTGGCATGAAAGGAAGTCGAATTTTTCAAAATGCAGACACCTTCAAACAGGAAACATTTTTGTTCGATACACCCATTTCATTCCAAGATAAGAAAATTGGGTTTGCAACAATCGCAATAGGCCGAGAAAAACTAACTAGCGCGACACGTTCTTCATTGCTGACAATGATTATCTGGATGTTTGTTATTATGCTGGCAGTTTTTTCAGGCGTGTACTGGCTTGCTAATAAATTTACTCAGCGAATAAACAAAGTGCGACAGGCAGTTAAAGATATTAAAACGCATGGCCAGGCAGACTTAATTTCCATTGATTCTCATGATGAGGTCGGGCGCCTCCAGCAAGAATTGAATAATCTTAATCAAAAGTTGGCAGGCATAACAAAGACGCAACATATGAGTGTCGATGAAGTAAATGCTTCAATTAAGGAAATGACAGAAATGGATAAAACGGTATTACTGGATTACTCAGAGCCTGGAAAAAATGACTCTGAGAAACCTTAGTGTTATAGGTTATCTAATTTATTTTGTAATGCTATAACTCTGTCTCTATATACTAATGCCAGATCATCATTAGGGTTTAGAGCTAGTATTTTCTGCCAAAAGGCCAGTGCCTGATCCAGCTCCTGATTACGATAGTGTCTTAATGCTTTCTGATGGTAATGTTCAGAGACCGTGTTTCGTGTTCCAGTGAACAAGATATTGTTTTCTAAAGGTTTCCCTACTTTCTGCCATGAATCAAGAAGAATGGTGTAGGCTTCGTCAAAGTCTTCATTATCTGCGTACCTTTTAGCCGCTACTAATCCCTGTTCCGCTCTTAAAAGCGATAGTTCATTCTCAAGGGTTCTTTTATTAGAAGGCCTTATGGCCTCATTAGCTATTAAACCCGACAGCAAAGTTTCTGCATCCGTTATATTCTGCTCTTGCTTATAGATTTTAACCTGACTCTTTGTTGCAAAAAGAAGCTTTTGTTGAAGCACCTGGCTAGCAGATAAATCCTCCTGACTCAAAACCCATTGGATAGCTTGGTTAAACTGTTGCTTCTCCAGTAGTTTCTCAAGTTCTGGGTAACTCTCATTGTCAGGTGTTATCGATGCAGAATTTTGTTGGTCTGCTTTAGAAGTTACTTGTTTTGCTGCTTCAGTGCCCGGTATTTTTCTTAAACCTTCAACTGGGAGCTTTAACCTTTGCCCAACATAAATTGAGCCATTTTTTTTGAGGTTATTCAAGCGCAGCAACTCAGTGTAGCGGCTTGATGAGCCCAGGTATTCTTGTGCTATTGTTCCAAGCGTATCACCGTACTTGACAACGTAAGTATAGCCCTCGAAAGATGTCCTTGAGTTTTGGTCATTCAGGCCAGACTGAGGTTGTGAAGGGAAGGCGTCAACAATAGGCACAACAACATCTGTACGGTCCTCTTTAAATGAGCAACCAGTTAGGAGAATAGCGGTGCATACCACTGCAATGTTCGTTTTAGATATACCTATTGTCACTTTCAACTTATTCAATTTCCTAGTAATAATGGTCAAATAATAGTAGCAGTATTTGACTGTGTCCACTGTGATGCGCTGTGGTTTTTAGAACTAATTCACACACTGTGCTTCATCAGACGTTCTTTGGTTTTATTCCATTCGCGCTCTTTTTCTGTAGCCCGCTTGTCGTGTAGTTTTTTACCTTTGGCTAATCCTATTTCAAGTTTAGCCAATGATTTTTTCCAGTAGAGTTTCAGAGCAACAACTGTGTGGCCTTGCTGCTCTACCCCTCTAAATAACTTGGCAATTTCATGGTTATTTAAAAGAAGTTTGCGCGTTCTTGTAGGATCTGCGACGACATGAGTCGATGTACTCAACAGCGGAGATATGTGGCAGCCAAACAGGAAGGCCTCACCATTTTTAAGCAGCACATAGCTTTCAGACAGGTTAACCTTGCCAGCTCTCAAGCTTTTTACTTCCCAGCCCTGCAGGGCTAACCCTGCCTCAAATGTCTCTTCTATAAAGTAGTCATGGCGAGCTCTTTTATTTAAGGCGATTGTGTTGCTGGATTGTTTGCCTTTGCCTTTTTTTGCCACTCAGTATCTCTCTAGATAAAAATTAATATTCATAGGATTATAGGCTTCATAGCGTTATGTCTCAATAGGCTAGGATTTTTCAAAAGGTCAATGTTACAATTATCCCCACGTAATTTGATTATCAAGTTCATGAAAACGATTAAGCGTCAGGCCTTATTACCCTTTTCAACGAAACAGATGTTTGACCTTGTGGACGATATTGAGAAATATCCTGAGTTTCTGCCTAACTGTGTTGGTTCGACAGTATTAAACCGTACGGATAATCAGGTAACAGCTAGTTTGGCTGTTTCAAAGGGTGGTTTTGAAAGAGCGTTCACTACACGAAATAAGAATAATCCTTATCAAACAATCGAAATGGAGTTGGTCGAAGGTCCTTTCAAACATTTGAACGGCTGCTGGACTTTCACAAAACTTGATGATAATGCTTGCAAGGTAGAATTGGTAGTCTCATTCGAATTTTCGAGTCGGCTGACGGGCTTAGCCTTCGGAAGTATTTTCAGCCATTTGGCAGAATCATTTGTAGATGCATTTTCAGAGCGTGCAAAAGCTGTCTATAGATAAGAAGGTATTTTGAGGAAAAGGGTTATGATGGAACAGTCTTCAGATGATACAGTTGATGAGCAAAAGGAAAAATTGCATGTCGAAGTTGCATATGCTTTACCTGATAAACAAACAATATTACAGTTAGAGATTGACCCTAATATTACGGTTAGAGAGGCTATCCATCAATCAGGAATTCTTGAGCAGTACCCAGAAATTGATTTAAATATTCAGAAAGTAGGGATTTTCAGTAAGTTGGCAAAGTTAGATGATTACTTACATGATGGTGACAGGATTGAAATATATCGGCCTTTACTGATTGATCCAAAGGAAGTTAGAAAGCAGCGAGCTGAGAAAGCGAAGCAAGAGTCTAAAAATAAAAAACAATAAGGAATAATAGTTGTTACGTTTAATTTATACATTCGTTTATTATCTTTGTGCCCCATTACTGTGTTTTCGCTGGGTATATAAAAGCTTTAAGCCCCCGCAGTACAGGGAACCAATGCGTGAACGTTTTGGTTTCGTAAGAAAGCAGATGGCTCCCTCAATCTGGTTTCATGCCGTTTCTATGGGTGAGTCAAACGCAGCCAAGGCCATCATTGAAAACCTACTTAAAGATGACCCAAGTTTAAATATTGTAGTCACAACGACCACACCCACTGGAGCAAGACAAATCATCGACGGGTTAGGCGAAAGAGTGACTCATCATTATTCTCCATGTGACCTGCCAGGTACTATAAAAAGGTTCACTCGGCGTATAAGGCCTAAAGTGTTGATTATCATGGAGACAGAGTTATGGCCAAACTGGCTGAATCAGATGGATAAAGCGGGGGTTCCAGTAATATTGGCCAACGCAAGAATGTCAGAAAACTCGGCTAAAAAATACCTCAAGGTTGGTTCTTTAAGTAGAGAGATGATGGGAGCTTTTTATTTAGTTCTTGCTGTGGGGGAAGATGATCGGGCTAGATTTGTCAGGTTAGGTGTTAGTCCCGAGAAAACATTGGTGACGGGAAATATAAAGTTTGATCAAACCTTTGAGGAAAACGGACGTCCCTCGTATTATCCTTTATGGCAGGAAAACAGTGCGCCGGTTTGGCTTGCTGCCAGTACCCATAGAGGAGAGGATGAAATAATACTTCAAGCTCATGAAAAGGTCTTAAAGCAGATCCCTGATGCTAAGCTGGTAATCGTTCCGAGACACCCTGAGCGTTTCAACGAAGTTGCGAAGTTAATAGAATCACATAAACTTTCATATGCTCGACGCTCAGAGGAGAATACCTGGCAAGTTTCGGTACAGATACTGTTGGGAGATACCATGGGCGAGTTGATGATGGCTTACAAACTAGCAGACGTTGCTTTTGTAGGGGGGAGTCTGGTTTCCATCGGTGGGCATAATATGATTGAACCAGCTTCTTTAGGTAAACCAATCATTTCGGGGTCGCATGTCCATAATTTTAAGGAGATCTTTGGTCAGCTCAAGTTAAAAGGGGCTGCGCTAACGGCAGATAATGCTGATTCAATCAGTTCGGTAGTTGTTAGGTTGTTGGGAAACCCAGAGGAAAGAATTGGTATGGGGTTAAGTGCGAAAGCCGTTGTTGAGCAGAGCCATGGTGCTCTAGATAAAACGGTTGAAGCATTAAAGCCTTTCCTGTAGATGAGGAAAGGCTTCGGTATCGGTCAGTTATTATTAATCCAACTGTTTACCTGCTCTATATCTTCTCTAGTTAAAGTACCTACTGCTTGTTTTAATTGTAGGCCGCTTAAAAGATAATCAAACTTGGCTCGACTCAATGAACGCTCTGCAGAGTAAACTGCACGGGTAGCTGACAGTACATCAATAATATTACGTGTACCGGCTTGATAACCATCCTGAGTTGCTTCCAGTGAGCTCTGGCTTGACTGTAAGACACGCTTATTCGCCTCGAATGACTGTATGGCCGCTTTTAGTGTAGAGAAAGCTGAGCGTACATTCTTTTGCACTAAGCGGGCATTCTGTTCCAGCTGATGAGTAGCTTTAAGGTAACCTTGTTTTGCCTGTTCTGTCTGTGCCGATGTTCTGAGTCCTGAAAACAAAGGAATTGTCACTGTCACTCCAGCGGTATAACCATCAGATAAGGTTGAGGAGTTTGTGGTTGTCCCAGGAGGAAGAGCTGGTATTCCTGTTGTACCCTCAGGAAAAAGCCGTTCCGTATCCCTTTCTTGATCGCTATAGCTAACTCTTAGGTTAGCTCTTGGGTAGTGCCCGCTACGGTTTCGCTTCACTTCATCCCGGGCGATTCTAACACTCATTTGTTGTGCTTTTAGACCCAAATTAGATTCATTTGCCACTCGTAGCCAGTCATCCATATTATCCGGTGAAGGTTTTACCATGGTGACATTATTACCCACCTCATCAAGTTCGGAGTAATACCGTCCTGTTAATTCGCGAAGGGCTTCCTGAGCATTAACCAGGTTGGTTTCCTGATTGATTACATTCGCTACAGCTTGATCATAGTTAGCTTGAGCATTTAGAAAGTCTGTTGAGTTTGCCAGCCCGGCTTCATATTGTTCTCGAGTTAGATCAAGCTGCTGCTTCAAAGCTGCTTTTTCATTTTCAGAAATAGCAAGAGCTTCCTCTGCTGAAAGAACGTTAAAGTAGGCTTGGGCCGAGCGAAGCATAAGGCTCTGCAAGTTCGCACCATGACTTAGCTCTGAGGCTCTGACCTGCATTTCTGCCTGGTCAAGAGCAACCCACTGACTCCAGTCAAAAAGAACCTGATCCAGCTGCAAAGAATATGACGTGGTATCCACTACACTGTTAAAGGGATCGGAAGGGCTTCCATCAAGTCCCTGGCCCTCATTGTCGTTATCCGAGCGTGAACGACTGATGCTACCGTTAATTTGTGGCAGCAAATTAGAGCGTGTCACACGATAACCTTGTTCGGTTGACTTTAAATCAGCATCACTAATCTTATATTGAGTATCATTCTCCAGCGCATCGGTATAAACGTCCACTAAATCTGTACTTGCGACACTCATGTTGGCTATACCACTCAATAGAGTTGCCGTAAGCAGTTTATAGGTTCTTGTCAGTTTCATTCGTATTGCTCTCTTGATATATTTTTGATTCTATTTCAACTCAACCTAAAAACTAAACTGCGGTTTGGGTTGACTGTTAATGAGTTTCGGAATGACCGTCTCGTATAAAGTTTCATAGTGCCATTCTTCTTCGCCTAGTCTGGTGATTATTTGAGCCTGCATCGCTGGCTCGGTGCCAGTAACGCAAAAGAGGCGCCCACCAATCGACAGATGGGTTAAATAAGTTTCAGGAAGTTGATAGTAACTGCCAGTAATGGCAATCGCATCGTAAGGTTTGTGGTGAGGCCAGCCATTGGCAGCGTCGCCTTCCTCAAATTCGATATTTGAAAGCCCCAGCTTGCTGGTGATTTGACTAGCTGACTCAATAAACTCTGCAATTATATCAACGCTATATACGTGTTTAGCCAAACTCGCCATGAGCGCTGTACAATAACCAGTACCTGTTCCGATTTCTAAAACAGTGTCGCTGGGTTTAATGGCCAGGGCTTGTAACATTCTTGCTTCTTCCTTCGGAGTCATCATGATTTGACTATGGCCAATATCAATTTGGGTATCAGCATAAGAAATATCGCGGTATCGCTTCGGCACAAACCGATCCCTTGCTAACCCCTCTATTTTGTCTAAAACACGCTGATCGAGGACATTCCACGGGCGTATCTGCTGCTCAACCATGTTGTGTCTTGCTTGTTCGAAATCGGTAGCCGTATTTGTCATGAGTACCTCACCTTACCTTGTGAAAAGAATAGTCATTTCTGATATTTCAAACAACAGGGTAAGTGTAACAGATTATGAAAGAGTGGTATCCTCAATCTAATTAAGAGCTTAAGTATTGGATGTGAAAGGGTCGTGAGGATGAATCGTTTTACGCAAGATGATGTGAAGTTTATTGAGAGCGAAAGTTTATACCAGGGTTTCTTCTCGATGAAAAAATACCGTTATCAGCACCGACGCTATCAGGGTGACTGGAGCCCGGTAATTGAGAGGGAAATCTTCGAACGTGGGGAGGCGGTAGGCGTTCTGCTTTACGATCCCGGGAAAAACGCTTTCATCATGATCGAGCAATGCCGTCCGGGTGCTTTAAACCGTCATGGTTCTCCATGGCTCCTGGAAATCGTAGCTGGCATGGTTGAGCTGGGAGAGAAGCCTGAAGATGTTGCTACAAGAGAAGCATTAGAAGAAGCTGGCTGTCATGTGAAGAGGTTGATACCCATTCCAGGTTACTGGGTAAGCCCCGGAGGAACTACCGAGTATGTTGATTTATTTCTTGGATTAGCAGATAGTGATGAAGTGGCCGAGTATGCAGGTCTTGAAACTGAGCATGAAGATATTAAAGTTTTAGTCCTTAGCAGAGCAGAGCTGTTGAAATTGTTACATCAAGGCCACATTAATAATGCAATGGCAATTATAGCGCTGCAGTGGTTTTTACTGAATGAGAGAGAGCTGGATTTAGCTTAAGAGTGTATGTCGAGTCGAGTAAAGAGAAAGTATATTCCTGATTTAAAAGAGTTTATGGCGTTATGCGCCAGTAACTATGCAAAGCTTGCTCGGCTGACTGGTTTGGTTGACTTAGAGGTTGGCCAAGCATTTACTATTCCTATAGACAATCAACCTGATTTAAAAATTACTCTAAAACAGATAAGTCGGCATACCGCAACCTACGCACTAACCCAAACTTCAAGTCAAATTAGCTTGAAAAGAGATTATCTGGTGCGTATGTATCATGATGCTAAAGTTGCTGAAGTCCTTTCTGGTTTGAATAAAGGCATGTTGCCGCCTGTATTTCCGTACCCGAATGAAAAGATGAGGCAGCCTGATGAAAAAATTCAGTTAAACCGTTTTTTGTCAGAATGGTTGAATTTTTGTCTAGAATTTGGTCGACCTCACAGTTTGAGTAAGACCCAATTGGTTTTTTTTGATTGATTAGCAAGAGATAATAACAAGTAGTCGATAGTAGGGGAGCGTTTTGAATAAAGAGCAAACACGCCTTTTTATAGGCCGTTCTGAGATGACAATACTACATCTGTCCGATCCACATTTGTTTGCGGAACGTGATTCTACCCTACTCGGTGTAAAAACCAACGAAAGCTTGCTTGCGGTACTGGATGATATCGACAGACGCCATATATTGCCTGATCTAATAGTAGTCACTGGTGATATTTCGCAAGATTATACCGCAGAGTCTTATCAAAACTTCGTCCAGTATTTATCAAGATATAACAAACCTGTATTCAGCCTTGCGGGTAATCACGATGAGCGCTCCAAGCTTAAGAAGTATTTATCAACTTCTATTTTTTCCACAGCAGAGCAGCTCATTACTGAGCATTGGCAAATGCTAATGTTAAATAGTCATGTTCCTGAGAAGGTTTATGGACAGATAAGTCAGGAAGAGTTGCAGTGGCTAAAACGCTGTTTGGATGAAAACTCTGATTTACCTACCATTATCTTTACCCACCATCACCCGGTTCCTGTTGGTAGTGCCTGGTTAGATAAAATTGGAATTGAAAATGGCTCTGAGCTAGTAGAGTTATTATCCCAGTACCCTCAGGTTCAGATGTGTGCTTTTGGACATGTCCACCAAGCTACAGAGTTGCTGTATAAAACAGTTAATTATCGATCAGTTCCGTCTACATGCGTTCAGTTTAAAAAGCACTCTAAAGACTTCTCTGCCAGTGCTGAAAAGCCCGGTTATAACCTATACCGTTGTCAGTCTAATGGGTTGATTGAAGTAGATAGTTTCCGTGTAGATGACTACCTTCCCTCTGTAAATTTGGCTATTTCAGGCTATTAGTTCTGATTGAGCTTGCTGAGATGCTCTTGCTGCAAGCTACAGCATATTTTACTTGCACAAATAGATCCGCCTTTATAGGATAAGGCGTTATAACAATATTCTGTCTTAGACGACTCTACTTTCAAACAACCACAAAGAATTTATGGCAAAGAACCAATATACCGCTGATGATATTGAAGTTCTCAGCGGGTTAGATCCTGTTAAGAAACGCCCTGGAATGTACACTGATACTTCGCGCCCAAATCATTTGGGACAAGAGGTTATTGATAACAGTGTAGATGAGGCTCTAGCAGGGCATGCAAAGACTGTCCAGGTCACTTTAGACAAAGATAATTCGCTGGAAATTCAGGATGATGGGCGAGGTATGCCTGTGGATATACATCCAGAAGAGGGTATCCCAGGCGTTGAGCTGATAATGAGTAAATTACACGCCGGTGGTAAGTTTTCTAATAAGAATTACCAGTTTTCAGGCGGCCTGCATGGCGTAGGCATATCGGTGGTGAATGCTCTGTCAACTCGAGTTGAAGTCAACGTTAAGCGTGATGCTAAACAGTATTTTATGGCGTTTGAAAATGGCTTTAAGGTATCTGATTTAGAGGTGGTAGGAGATGTCGGTAAACGTAATACGGGCACTTCGGTCAAATTTTGGCCCGATCCCCAGTATTTTGATAGTTCCAAGTTTTCTATTTCTAAACTTAAGCACCTGCTGAAAGCAAAAGCTATTCTTTGTCCGGGCCTCAAGGTTGTATTCGATAATAAGACCAATGGTGAAAAAGATGAGTGGCACTATGAGGACGGTCTGACAGATTATCTTCTAGAACAGGCAGGAGAGTTTGAAAAACTTCCTGAAGAGCCTTTTGTAGGTTCACTGGCTGGTGAAACTGAAGCTGTCGATTGGGCATTTTTCTGGTTACCTGAGGGTGGTGAGTGCCTGGCTGAGAGTTACGTTAATTTGATCCCGACTCCGCAAGGAGGGACTCATGTCAACGGTATGCGTAACGGTCTTCTGGAGGCAATGAGGGAATTTTGCGAGTTCAGAAACCTATTGCCCAGAGGTGTGAAGTTAACTGCGGATGACGTTTGGGACCGTATCAGCTATGTATTGTCAGTAAAACTTGATGACCCACAGTTTTCTGGACAAACCAAAGAGCGCTTGTCTTCCAGGCAATGTGCTACTTTCGTTGCAGGAACAGTCAAAGATGCTTTTAGCCTGTGGTTGAACCAAAACTCGGTGATTGGTGATGCATTGGCGGAAAAAGCCATCAGCAACGCTCACAAGCGAATGCGCGCCAGTAAAAAAGTGGTTCGAAAAAAAGTTACTCAGGGACCGGCACTACCGGGCAAGTTGGCTGACTGTGTTGGACAGGACAGCATGAGTAGTGAGCTGTTCCTGGTTGAGGGTGACTCTGCGGGAGGTTCGGCTAAACAGGCTAGAGATAAAGAGTATCAGGCGATTATGCCGTTACGAGGTAAGATACTTA
This sequence comes from Kangiella sediminilitoris, assembly GCF_001708405.1. NCBI lineage: Bacteria > Pseudomonadati > Pseudomonadota > Gammaproteobacteria > Kangiellales > Kangiellaceae > Kangiella > Kangiella sediminilitoris. The sequence continues at coordinate 578,795 of NZ_CP012418.1, forward strand.
ATACCTGGGAAGTCGAACCAGAGCAGATTTTAGCCTCGCAGGAAGTTCATGATATCTCGGTGGCTATTGGACTGGATCCAAATACCGACGATTTGTCAAAGTTACGTTACGGCAAAATTTGTATCCTGGCGGATGCGGATTCTGACGGATTGCACATTGCTACTCTGTTATGCGCCCTTTTTGTGCGTCATTTCCGACCGCTGGTTAAGGCTGGACACGTTTATGTGGCCATGCCTCCACTATATCGCATTGATATTGGTAAAGAGGTTTTTTATGCCTTGGACGAGGATGAGAAGCAGGGGATTGTCGATCGGATTAAAGCAGAGAAAAAACGTGGCAAAATCCAGGTTACCCGCTTCAAAGGTTTGGGCGAGATGAACCCTAAGCAGTTGCGTGAAACGACAATGGCTCCAGCAACCCGTCGACTAGTTCAGCTGACGATAGAAGGTGGAGACAATTCTGAGCAGGTTATGGATATGCTGTTATCGAAAAAACGTTCAGCTGATCGTAAGAGCTGGTTGCAGGAAAAAGGCAATAAAGCTGAAATCGAAGTATAAAAAATAGTGAGTTAACGTGGAAGAAATAGATTACGAAGGTATTGAAAAAAAATCTTTAGCCGAGTTTACAGAGCAGGCGTACTTGAATTATTCCATGTACGTCATAATGGATCGTGCCTTACCTCATATTGGCGATGGTTTGAAGCCTGTACAACGCAGAATCGTTTACGCTATGAGCGAACTTGGCTTAAAAGCTACAGCCAAATACAAGAAGTCAGCTAGAACAGTTGGTGATGTTTTAGGTAAGTTCCACCCTCACGGTGATTCGGCCTGCTACGAAGCCATGGTTCTGATGGCGCAGCCATTTTCATACCGTTATCCATTGGTTGACGGGCAGGGAAACTGGGGAGCACCCGATGATCCCAAGTCTTTCGCTGCGATGCGTTATACAGAGTCTAGGCTTGCTGCCTACTCGGAAGTCCTGCTAAAAGAGGTCTCTCAGGGGACGGTTGACTGGATTCCGAACTTCGATGGAACCATGCAGGAGCCCAAGGTTCTGCCAGCGCGGGTACCTAACCTACTACTAAATGGCACTACAGGTATTGCGGTTGGTATGGCGACAGATGTGCCACCACATAATCTGACGGAAGTAGCGAATGCCTGTATTCATATGTTGGATAATCCGAAGGCGACCATTGAAGAATTAATGGAGTTTGTGCAAGGACCGGACTTCCCGACCGATGCTGAAATTATTACGCCAAAATCAGATATTCTGGAAATGTACCAGAAGGGACGTGGTTCAATCCGGATGCGTGCCTACTTTGAAAAGGATGACGGTGAAATTGTTATTACCGCCTTGCCACACCAGGCTTCTGGCTCAAAGGTCCTTGAGCAGATAGCCAGCCAAATGCAGTCAAAAAAGTTACCAATGGTTAGCGACTTACGTGATGAGTCCGACCATGAAAACCCAACAAGACTAGTCATCGTTCCTCGTTCAAATCGAGTTGATACCGATGAATTAATGCGCCACCTTTTTGCTACCACTGATCTTGAAAAAACCTATCGTGTTAATATGAACATGATCGGTCTTGATGGGCGTCCGCAGGTAAAAAGCTTGCAAATGTTTATCAAGGAATGGCTGGACTATCGTTTAGAAACAGTCCGACGTCGTTTGCAATATCGTTTAGATAAGGTCATGGACAGGCTGCATATCTTGGATGGCCTGCTTGTCGCTTACTTAAATATTGACGAAGTGATTCACATCATAAGAACCGAAGATAAGCCAAAGCTGAAGTTGATGGAGCGCTTCAAGTTATCCGATCGTCAGGCTGAAGCAATTCTTGAGTTAAAGTTACGTCATTTAGCTAAGCTTGAAGAAATAAAGATTAAAGCCGAGCAGGAAGAGCTGGAAGATGAGGCTGACTGGCTACAGCTTACCTTAGGGTCAAAGCAGCGCATGAAGACTGTCGTTAAAAAAGAACTGAAGGAAGTGATTGATGAGCATGGTGATGAACGCCGCTCACCGATCGTTGAACGAAAAGAAGCAAAAGCTTTGTCAGAAACTGATTTGATCCCGACAGAGCCAGTTACGGTGGTGCTGTCAGAAAAAGGTTGGGTGCGTTGTGCCAAAGGCCATGATATAGATGCCACGGGAATGAATTACCGTTCCGGAGATTCATACCTAGACTCATCACAGGGTAAAAGTAATCAGTACGCTGTCTTTTTGGATTCAACAGGGCGTAGCTTTTCGCTTTTAGCTAACACTCTTCCTTCAGCACGGGGTCTGGGCGAGCCTGTCACAGGACGGGTAAACCCCATTGCAGGTGCTGAATTCCTAGCAACCATTATGGGAGAAGACGACGATAAATTCTTATTTGCATCTGATGCAGGTTATGGCTTTATTGCTAAGTTTAGTGATTTAGTATCTAAAACAAAAAATGGTAAGGCGTTTTTATCGTTGCCATCTGGTGCTAAAGTTTTAAAGCCAAAGCGGTTGCCTAAAGATCAAAACCTCTACTGTGTTGCCATTTCGAATGAAGGCCGTATGCTGGTCTTCCCTCTGGAGGACTTGCCTGAGTTAGCAAAGGGTAAAGGAAACAAGATCATCAGTATTCCTGCGGCTCGTGCAAAAAGCCGTGAAGAGTTCGTGGTCTCCATAGCTGCTGTGACGGAAGATGATAATCTTGTTATTTACTCCGGGAAGCGACACTTAACCCTTAAACCAAAAGATTTAGAACACTACAGGGGTGAACGTGGTAGACGCGGCAGCAAACTACCGCGTGGTTTTCAGCGAGTTGACTCTGTCACCGTTGAGTCTAAAGATTAATCATCACTAATAAACCGAACCTGGCGCTCGATAAGACTGATTTGTTGAGCGTCGGGTTGAGGTAGCTGGCAAAGCTCGATAAATTGATTTTCTTTAAACTCTATATTTGCCAGTGAGTCAGCTGGCCATGCTTTGTCTTGATGAGTTTTGTGTAACGTTTTCTCATACCATATACCAGCCTCAATATTCTTGAATAATGTTTGATATATTTCTTTATCAAAATCTTTGTCATGTATGATTATTTTGGGTTCAAGCTGTAAAGATTTCAGGCTCTGCTCAAGAGCGTATAAGGGATTTCTAGATAGAGCTGAGGCGTGAGTGTCTAAGCCCAATACTAGTAAACTATTGTTAAACTGCGTTGCCACTAAGCCATTTTGTGGTAACCAGCGGCTAAGAATTTTTAAAAGTTTATTGTTATTACCATTGTTCAGCTTAGTCCAGTTCGCCTTTATAACCAGTGAGCACTGAAAGTCAGTATCCTTGCTTTGTTTCAGGTTTCGTTTCATGAGCTGTTTTAATAGTTTTGAGTTATCCTGCTCAACTGTAACGTTCTTGGGAGTATTTGCTGACTTTGATTTTTTCGATGAGCGAAACCAACGTTTGATATTAAGAATGAAAAATAAAAACGACCAAATGAGTGCGCCTAGAAGCCATATGACCCCACTACTAACCCATAATTGATCTTGGTCGGCAATGAGCGATGTTCCTGGTTTAAAATAGACAATGAGGTACCCATTGTAAGTTCCATTAAAACTGATGTTGGCTATAACTGGATCGCTATGTGGGTTATCCTTATTTCCAGCGGAGTGTATTAGCTCGCCGGTACGCTGATATACTGTGACGCTCTGTATACTTGGTTGCTCTTCCAGCTGATCAACGACTTTGCTGATTGCTTCAATTCTGTCCTCATCAATGAGCTGGCCAAGAAATGCCGCTGTGCTGTCGGCTAAACCCTGATTATAGGTTTTGGAAAAAGCTTGTTGCTGATAATCTGTCACTTTTTCATGCCAGAAAAACATTAAAAAACTCATTGCGATGACCGTAATTGCTGAACAGAGCAGCATAGGAAAACGAATGGTCTGAAGATAAGACTTATTTTTACTCTTGTTTTGACTCACAAAGTTACATCATGCTCTTATTTGTGGATAATATATCACAGATTCTAAACCAGAGAAGCTCGTTAGCAGCGAGCAACAACTGATTGTGGAAATTACATGAAGCAACGCTCTCATCAATATTGGTTAATATTTTCGGTAGACCCCTTATCCCTGAAGAGATTGGAGGCTGAACAGCATCAGTGGGAGAGTCCTGAGGAAAGTGGTGTTCATTTTAAAGGAGTTCATTCCCTGGAGGTTTGCCTGGATCATTACGCATCCTGTTATGAGTGTGAGGTAGAGATTATTGACGAGGTCCTTGCACGCAATACTTTGATTAGTATATCGAAGTCTCTATGCTGCGACTTTTGCGTTATCGGTCCAGGCTCTGGAGTAGAACGGGTGGCTTTAGCGGTATTTGACATGGACTCTACCTTGATTCCGATGGAAGTGATTGACGAGCTTGCAAAAGAAGCTGGTGTTGCAAATGAAGTAGCGTCAATTACAGAATTAGCAATGCAGGGCGAGCTGGACTTTAACCAAAGTTTTGAGCAGAGACTAGGCTTATTGAAAGGGATGCCTGAGCAAGCGGTGGATAAGGTTTTACAACGTATTCAGTTTAACTCAGGGGTAGAGAGCTTTCTTAACTGGCTTGACTCTTCTGGAGCTGATATTGGTATTGCCTCTGGAGGTTTTGATGTGTTTGCACAAGAGCTTTCTGAGCGAGTAGCTTTTAATGAAGTGAACTCAAACCGACTACATTTCAGGGATGGTAAGTTAACGGGAATTGCTCATAGGCCGATTGTAAATGCTACCGTTAAAGCGGAATCACTAAAGCAGTGGAGGCAAAGCAGGGGGCTAAGACGAGAGGAGACGATAGCCGTCGGTGATGGTGCAAATGATTTGCTCATGCTTAAGGAGGCGGGCTTTGGTGTTGCATATAAAGCAAAACCTTTGTTACAAAAAGAGGCGGACTGTGTGTTGCAGTTTGGTGAGATGGATGCCTTAAGTGATATTCTGCCTATAGTTGTCAGTTACGGTAATAAAAAAAGCCCTTCATAATGGAAGGGCTTTTTATTCTCTATTGTCAGCTTAGAAATCACTGTCAGCGAAATCATAATTCAGTTTCGGGATGGGCTTCGAAACGTAGTTCCCCATGACAAAATCAATTCCCAATGGCCAGATTTGAGCAAGACTTGACGCATCCTCAAGGTTTGAGATTACTGTTCTCGCCTCTACCTCTGCTGAAGCATCAATAACGGACTGAACCTTTTCTGAACCGCCTTCTTTGAGTGTTTCGACAAAGGTTGGAGCAAATATCACAAATTTTGGTCTAATAGACTTTACTAGCTCACTGTCACCAATATCTATACCTGATAAGCAGAAAGGAATGTTGATTTTGCGTAAGGCATTTTTCAGCTCAACAACTCGCTTGAGATAGCTTTGAGCGATATGACCCTTCAGAGTCAGAATCAGGTTGTTTGGCTCAATTCCAGATACTGAAATCAGCTTCGCTAACCATTTTTCCAGATCTTCTCGGATCAAAGTGTTCGGGTTTAAGGCCAAGAAGAGTTTGTTATCGTTTCCACTTGCTTTATCTTTAGCAAGTACCTTAAGACTGTGTTTAATGGTGATCTTGTCAATTTCAGCATCAATGCCAACTTTTTCGAAAATCGGGAAGATATCTTCTCCCAGTCCCCATGAGCCATTCTGTAGCTGATAACGGAAATAGCACATATATTGCTTATTAGGACTGCCTTTCAGGCTCATCATGGGTTGATAGAACAAGGTCATTTTGCCTTCTTCACGCGCCATAGTGAACTCTTCAAAGATCTTACGCTCTTTTTCGGTCAGCAAACTGTCTATTGATGGGTTAAAGATTTGGTACTTATTTCCACCCTCTTCCTGTAAGTTATGAGCTACGGTGGTAGCGTGCAGAAGAAGTTTGCCAGGTTCTACATCGTTATCCTTGCTGGGGACACCACCTATGCTGAAAGTAACATTTAGAGTTTGCCCTGATACCTCAAACATTTGCTGCTCTACTTCTTCACACAGCTTTTTGGGCAACTCCATAGGACCTTTATCAGTATTGTCCAGCAAAATAGCAAAGCTACTATCGCTGATTCTGCCAATCACATCACTGCTATCGATATGATCGCGTAGCCATCCGGCAACGTCCTTCAGTAAAGCGTCACAATCGGACAAGCCGAATTTGCTTCGATATTCAGTGAATTTATCTATCTCCAGCAGATATACCAATGCTTCGTGATTATGGTTTCTTGCTGTTGTGACTGCCTGTTTCAAATGCTCCATGAAGGCAGGGCGGTTAAGGGCTCCGGTCACTTGATCCAGCTGACTGACTTCTTTCAGTTTTTTCATCAGCTCCTGTTGGTCACCTATGTCACGTACCAATAATTGAACACAGTCCTCATCATCGTAGATTGCGGAGCTGATAATAAAGTCAGCCTCAAATATTTCTCCGGAAGCGGTTTTACCTTTAAGTGCTTCACTGACTTCGGTACCTTCCTGAGCCTGCCGTTTCAATAACGCCTTGATTTTGTCTTTATCCTCTTCAGCAATGATATCCATGATAGTCATGACTATAATTTCATCTTCTTCATAACCAAAGCGCTTGATATAGGTTGGGTTGGTATAAATGTGCATCCCATCGTGAATGTAGGCAATAGCATCTTTCGAGCTGTCTAACAGAAGCTCGTTACGCTTATTCGTTTCGTAAACAATTTTGTTAGCCTGTTCCAATGATTGTAGACTATTAACCAGCTGTTGCTCTCTTTTTATAAGCAGAGCAAGTAAGTCTAATGATTTTGTTGGAATACAGTCACTCAATCCCTGAGAAATTTTATCGAACCGCCTTTCCTCATTATAGTCATCACTAAGCAGTATTGCTGGAACCGCATAAGGCTGGCTTCTAAGCTGCTTTAACGCTAATTTTATGGGTAGATTATCAAGTTCATTAATAAAAATAGCCTGCTGCCAGTGTTTTGTCTGTAGTGCTTCTTTAAGCTGCTCGCTATCTGAAATGACCTGATGACGAATCGGCAGGCCCATATTTTTGAGATGGCTTGCCACCTGCTCGCTATCATTAGGCGAGGAGGAAAAGATAATCGTATTGATCGGTGATTTTTTAACCTTTTCTTTCATCATTGCTGTCTAGTCATTTTATGAATAATCCCCAAGGAGGTATTGTATAGCCTTTCCTTGGGCCTAACTGTAACTGGGCCACAAATTCTACAATATTTAACCGTTATGACAAACGTTACCTTTTATAATCAATAAAGGTCAGCGTTTCCTGAATCGAAACTGGATAAAGTTGTCGGTTTCGATAACTTTCCGGTTAAGTTCTAACTTGAATTCATCTTCAGGCGTCATAATGGCGACTGTCTGTCCAGAACGATAGCCTAACGGAGGCAGGATGATAGTCGCGTCAATGCCGACATTTGGCATTTCTGGTAACAATAGTCCGTTGTGATGGTAAGCTGGTTTTGCATAGTCCCAGTCTAATGTCACTCTTACTGGTATAGCTTGCGGTGCAATTGTTTCAACTCCTATAAGGAATAATGAGCTCTTGTGCCACCGGTTCCAGCGAATCATTCCCAGGTTATATTGTTCCTTGTGGTCTTTAATATTTTTGACTGTGATTAATTCATTTGCTTCAGCATGAGTTGATGGGGCTTTTTCAAAGGCTAGGCAGAAACCTGCCGGACTGACGTCACGAACGACACCAGATGTCCATTGGTAATTTGTTTTTGTAGTTATATTTTTAAATGGTTTATCTTCTTTTGTATGCTGCTTGTCTGCTTTAGTCGGTGGTTTATAGATTGACGCGAAAGCATCCTTGGATTCTTCACCAGTCAGCCCGGTAACATTGCCTCTAGTTTTCCAGACGAAGCTATGCTGACTATCGCCTTCATCTTGGTCTAGTTCCAGAGACTGAGGTTCAAGGTTTCTGGTTTTGGTTTTTTTGCCTCCAAAGAAGCGCTCCTGAACATCTTTGCCGAGCTTTTCTATTAGGAAGTGATGTGAAGCTGCCAGCCCGACACATACTTGTGTGCTGGCTTTGGAGTTCATCCGGATGAAGTTTCGGTTAAGAATTTTGCTCCAATGTGTGATGAGATGTTCTATTAAGTCAGGCTCGAGTTCAAAATCAGGTGCTTTTTTCTTAAATCTACTGAAAAAGCCTTGCGATTCATTCTTTAAGTTTTGCTCTAAGGCTTTTGTCGGTTCCTGGAGATCCAGACCGATAACAGTTTGATCATCCTCTTCAATTGAATTAGCGGGCTGTGGAGCAATATCGCTGTCAGGTAAATAAGCAAATAGACAACCGTGAGTTCCATCAAGTCGTATTTCAGCTAAATCTGCCAGAGTTTCAAGACTGTTGTAAACCTCATTTATTTCACCATGCTTTAATTGGTATGGTGCCGAGACAGGAAGCATTAGGTTGATCAGTAGTTGCTTTTTTATGCTGCCCAGTGGGGCTGAGTCTTTTCTAAGTTTATGTTCCAGTAACTCATATTTTAGTGACAGTTTAAAAATAATGTTTTGTTGAACCCAAAGTTTCGAGCCTACGGTTTTGTATAGCTGGTAGCGTTGTAGCTGAATGTATCCCTGAAACTGAAGACTATTTGCGCATGCCGCTGGAAGAATGGTTTTCTGGTACTTTTCAAGATCAGCAGGGTTGCTGCAGAGATCTTCGATAACTGTGTTAAAGCCAAAAACAATTTCTGAGGAAATGGCGTGTACCAGCTCCGAGGCAGACTGTAGTTTTTGAGAATATTTCAGTGGACTGTGGATATAAACTGTTGCTAAAGAATTAAGGATATTGAGACAAGTCGGTTTTACCGATTCCAGAATTTGAAGCCTGTTTTTTGGTTCAAGGGGGGATTGGTTTAAATCGTATAGGTAATGGAAAATTTTTGAAGCTGTCTCGCCCATGTCGGCAACTGGCAACATCTCGATCCAATGTTTCGCTTCTTTTATAGTAGACGGTATGTCTGGAACGACGTTTTTGTTCTGAACGCGAGTCGTTAATCCCAAAGATCCTTGAGTTAGCGCCACCTTTATCCCCTTAAACTATGGCCATATAAAAGTATATTATCGGAAAGTCACAGGAGACGCTAGCGATTTTAGGTTAACTTATTGATTATTATTGGCTAAATCTATCCAGGACTTACTGGCTTTTCCTGCTTCTTCGCGGACAAGTTTGGGTACAAGAAAGCCGGCCAGCTCCCTTTGTAAGCGGTGCATTATTGCGATAGCGTCTTCTTCGTCCGTGTCAAAGTGATGAGCCCCTTTAACTTTATCCAGGAGGTGGAGGTAGTAAGGTATAACATGATTGGCAAAAAGCTTTTCACTGAGTTTTACTAAGGTATCTGAATCATCATTGATCCCATTTAGTAGTACACTCTGATTCAATAGTTGTACCCCGGCATTATGCAGACGCTTTAGTGCTCTTCCCAGAGTCTTGTCTATCTCATTAGGATGGTTAATATGAGTAACAAAAACGCATTGGAGTCTACTCGTTTGAAGGACCTCTGTTAGTTGGCTAGTGACTCTCTGGGGGATCACGACAGGAAGACGGCTATGAATTCGTAACCGCTTTATATGTTCAACAGTTTCAATTTTGGCTATGAACTCAGCTAAATAGTCATCGGTTGCGACCAATGGATCTCCGCCACTGAGAATGACTTCATTAATTTCCTCTCGACTTTGCAGGTAGTTAATTATGGATGACCACTGACTTTTCCCTAAATTGTTATTGGCATAGGGGAACTCCCTTCTAAAGCAGTAACGACAATTTACCGCACAGGCTGTTGCCAACATCACCAATACCCTGCTTTTATATTTATGAAGAAGGCCGGGAATTGCGCTTTTATGTTCACCCAGGGGGTCGTCAACGTAACCGCTAACTGCTTGGGACTCCTCATGTAATGGCAGGATCTGTAGAAGCAGGGGATCCAGAGGGTTCTCTTTTTCCATACGATCTACAAAGGGCTGAGGAACGCGCTGACGGAAGGGATGTTCCATTAATACTGAGTAGGGAAGCTGTTCTAAGTCAAGGTTCAGGTGCTCTAAAAGCCTTTTAGGGCTTGAAAAAGCGGTAGAAAGTAACTTTTTCCACTCATTATCCTGCCAATAAGCATCGTTTCGCGTTAAAATCTGCACGTTTTGAATCATAAATTACCAAGTTTAGAGGAACACATGGGAACAATTACTACTAATGACCTTCGTAATGGTAGCAAAATCATGCTGGATGGCGAACCTTGCACCGTGGTCGATAACCAGTTTGTTCGTCCGGGAAAAGGTCAAGCTTTCAGTAAAACCAAGGTATTATACTTATTAACAGGCAGAACTGTTGAGAAAACTTTTAAGTCAGGTGAAAGCATTGAAACTGCCGACGTAGTCGATACAGATATGGACTACATTTATAACGACGGAGAGTTCTGGTACTTCATGGATCCAAACACCTTTGAACAGGTGTCGGCAGATGTGAATGCTGTAGGTGATGCGCAATATTACCTGATTGAGCAGGATAAATGTCAGGTGACACTTTGGGATGGACGCCCGATAGATGTAACACCACCTAACTTTGTGGTTTTAGAGGTGACTGACACTGATCCAGGGCTGCGTGGTGATACTTCAAGCGGTGGCTCTAAGCCTGCGACGATGCATACGGGTGCGGTAGTTAAAGTTCCATTATTTGTCAATATTGGAGATAAGCTAAAGGTTGATACCCGTAACGGCGAGTACGTTTCACGCGCCTGATATCGTACCTGGCGCCACGTTGCTTTCTGGAGATATTGGTTCCTGTAATAAGTTACCTGATTCAAAAAGCAACGGGCTCTATTTTATAGGTATGGTAATCCTAATCAGGAACACTGTGCCATTATTGGTCCCTTATCAAATTTTGCGCCTGAAACTATGTAGCTTCTAATGCGACAAGCAACCTCTCGTTAGGAAAGTTGAACAAGTTATGTCTGACTGGAAATCCAGCGCTTCTATTAAAACTTTAAAAGCTCGTGCCGAGTTGTTGAGTCTAATACGTCAGTTCTTTTCTACCCGAGATATTTTTGAGGTAGAGACACCATTGTTATGCCGTCATGGTGTGACAGATAGGTACATGAAGTCATTTAAGGTTGAAGGTTTTGCTGGTGGTGATGGTTTTCTGCAAACCTCCCCAGAATATGCAATGAAGAGACTGTTAGCTTCTGGTTCAGGCTCCATCTATCAGATCTGTAAGTCATTCCGTCAGGATGAGCTGGGGGAGAGACATAACCCTGAGTTTACTATGCTCGAGTGGTACTGCGTTGATTTTGATCACTGGCAGTTGATGGGGCAGGTTTTTGAATTACTCGAAGAGCTTGCAAAGGCTCAAGGCATGCAGCTGAAACGCCGAAACCTATCTTACAGGGAAGCTTTTCTTCAATATTTGAAGCTGGATCCGTTTGCTATCAGTCATGATGAGTTATCCAGTGTTGCTCATAACAAATTGGGCGACCTGCCTCCCGGACTTGAAAGAGATGATATGCTAGCTCTCTTGTTTGAAGCACATATTGAGCCATTTATAGGTTTGGAAGGTGAGGTCTGTTTTATTACTGATTATCCCGCCTCACAGGCAGCATTGGCCAGGCTTGACTCTGAAAATCCAGAGGTATGTTGTCGGTTCGAGGTTTACTGGGAGGGTGTAGAGCTTGCTAACGGCTTTTACGAACTATCTGACCCAGAAGAACAGTTAAATCGGTTTGAAAAAGATAATAAGCTGAGAAAGCTTGATAGGCAGACACCAATGGCGATTGACCAACACCTGATAGATGCATTAAAACACGGACTCCCGATGTGCTCTGGAGTAGCTCTTGGTCTGGATCGTCTCTTCATGATTCTGTTGAGGAAGGCGCAGTTACAGGATGTTCTGACCTTTCCTGTCAACAGGGCTTGAAGATCAAGCAGCTGAAGGGGCTTCGTCCATAGGAGTATCTATTTCACGCTTCACAACATTTAATATTTTCTTGAAAGTTGTTTCGTCTGTTCCTGCAACAAAGCGACGCCCATCCTTCAGTTTTACCATAAAAAAGGTCTGATCATCTTTTGTTTTTTCAAACAATTTTTTAGCGTCTTCATCAGTGTCTAGCAACATTAATAATTTTTCTGTGGCAGGGTTGATAGCTGTAATTTGGTTAGCCGAAACGGTTTCACACAAATAATGATTCTTATCGCCAGGCAATGTAAAGTTGCGGAAAGTAAAGCGCCCAGCGCCAACGGGGAAGTCTCCAGCCAGAATGGTTAACTTTGACATATATCTTACCTCTTTAATTCCTGAGTGTAATATTGTCTTGGTTCAAGAATTTAAGATGTATTCAAGAACCTTATCTGTAGTATTAGCGATTGGCTGATTCAGCGTCAAACATTTAGCTCATTTTCAATAGAGAGTTGAGACAGGGTTGTTGTTTTTTGCAAATATGACTTGCTTTAACCCGCTAACTTACTGAGCTGACAGGGCTTTTATGGCTTGGCACTATGTGATTTTGCTACTTTGAGTTAGCCTTATGGGATGAAGGAAATGACGAGTCCAGCTGTTTATTATCAATCGAGTTTTGTATTTTTTTATAAGTATTTTGGTCTGTTTCAGCTATGAAACGCCTTTGATCTGATAGGCGAATCATGAAAATGACATCATTTTCGTCTGCTATTCGGAGCTTCTGCTCTAGCTCTAACTGGATTTCTTCGGATAATTCTGGGTCCTTGTTGAGTAACAAAGCCATTTTGGGGTTAGCCAAATTAATGAACTCAACCTGTGTAACACACACGGTTTCACACAGATAATGGTCTTCATCACCAGGAAGTGTGAAGTTGCGGAAAGTGAAGTGACCTGTCCCTCTTGGAAAGTCTCCTGCAATAATAGTAACTTTCGACATATTCCTCCCTCTAAGTAACATCCTATTGTTACTATGGTTGTCGATTTACTTCTCTAAATGCATTCCTTTCCAGCTATATGTATTTATATTTATCATTTTTCTACTTACTGTCTTTAGTCATACGCTAAAGTTACAATAATATCAAGTAAGATAGCTCTAACTTATTAAAATCATGTCATTTATTCCGGTTTAACCATTGGTCTATTAGTGTCCTGGAAATAGAGTGCTTGAATGGCAAAAACATTTCTTCGTTGTCTACCAGGCGATTAACTTCCTCTCTGGTGAACCATCGAGCCTGCTCTAGCTCTTCGTCCATCAAGTCAATTTTTTCACTGACAGCTTTAGCGGTAAATCCTATCATCAGTGATTGAGGAAAGGGCCAAGGTTGTGAACCATAATATCGAACATCATTAATCTTTATACCGGTCTCTTCAAATGCCTCCCGAGTAACAGCTTGCTCTAGTGTTTCTCCGGGCTCAACAAACCCGGCGATGACAGAGAAAAGCTTTTCAGGCCAGGATTGTTGGCGACCAAGCAGCAGTTTATCCTCATAAGTTATGGCACATATTACTGCACTATCAGTTCGAGGAAAGTGTTGCGTCTGACATTCTTGGTTTGAGCAATTTCTTACAAATCCCGCATCCGTAGCAAAGGTCTGGTGGCCACAAACACCACAGTGCTGATGTGTATTGTGCCAGTGCTCAATTGCTACTGCTACATTACAAATATGTGCTTGTTCAGGGGGCAGGTTTTTTAGTAATTGACGTAGTTCCGTCAGCTCAAACTTATCGCCTAAACTACTTAGTCTCTCCATGGCGGATTGAGATTTAAGTCGGAAGGTAAAATAATCACAACTATCGTACTCTCCGAGGTAGATCAGATGCTTGTCCTCAATATGGGGAGTTATTGCTGTTAATTGTTGATAATCTAGCCACATGGGTGAGGCTTGATTAGCATCGACCTTCGTAGCGATACTCTGCTTTATCACGGGTAGAAAGCGAGTCTCGGGTTTCTGCAAGCGTTGGGCTATAAATTGCGGTCTATGTCGGCTATCGCCGTGCCTGTCCAGAGGGCTGGTTTGGAAAGCAAACATGAAAAGCTTTTCCTGTCCTATTTTGATATTACAGCCAATACATTACCACCATTAAGGTGCCGACTGATAGTATCAGCCATAAAATTATTCCTAAAATCATAGCTTTTAGCGGAATGGCTCTGATTGCCTGTTTGTTCAAGCTGGTTCCCATCCACAATAAGCTTAGAGCAAACAGGCTCTTTGCTGATGGCTTGATATAGTCGCTTAAAGAGGCAATATCGAGCCAACTACCCAGCCCACTGGCTAATAAAAAGAACACTATAAAAACAGGGATATTGAAACGGAATCTATCAGAGTGGGAGGCAAAGGAAGCAATTAATGCTACAGGGATAATCCAGAGTGCTCGAGCGAGCTTGGTGGTGGTGGCAATTTCAAGTGCCTCGTCACCATACACCGCTGCAGCTCCAACAACGCTACTGGTATCGTGTATCCCTAATGCTGCCCAGATTCCAAATTGATGCTGATTCAACTCCAGAAGATGACCTATTGTAGGGTAGGCAAAAAGCGCTACGGCATTAAGGAGGAATACGATTGCTAGCGAGACAACCATTTGCTGCTGGTTGGCCTTGATTGAAGCGCCAACTGCTGCAATTGCGCTTCCGCCGCAAATAGCTGTCCCGGAACTTATTAGCCAATTTTGTTTATGGTCTGTTTTTAATAGCTTACCCAATAAGAGCCCTAGGATTATGGCTCCACTAATAACTAGTACCGTTAGCCAGAAGCTTCCGCCAGCAGTAGTAACCAGTTCGTTGAATGGTAATGTAAATCCCAGCAGAACGATGGCTACTTTAAGTAATAACCCTGCCCAGGAACCAAGGGGGAGCCTGTGGCTACCAGAAAAAAACCATCCCCAAAGTAGGCCTAACGCCAATGCATAACTGGCTTGTAGTAAACCAATAACGCATAAAATAGTTAGTAAAATCAATAAAGTATTGGCAAAAAGATCAAGACTTTTATTGTCGGCGAAAGGCATATCTTATATTAGAAACTATTAAAGTTAGTCGCACAGTGTACTTAGGATTAGGAAGTTCTGCATCTTAAAAATAGGTGTTTTTATAAAAAATTTCTAAAAAATACTTTACTGATTAGGTGTTATATGTAAGTATAACACTATATCGGTATGTCAGTGATTGTAAAATCATTCATATTGGATCAAAACTAGCCCTGTAATTGGTGTTAATCGCTGGGCTTATAAAAGGTAGAAACGTATGCAAATACAGTGGGATGACTCACAGCCAATTTACCTTCAGCTAAGGGATCGAGTGCAGAACATGATTCTTGAAGGCAATTTAGAGGAAGGAGAGGCCTTACCGTCGGTAAGAACGGTGTCAGCAGAGTACAAGCTGAACCCGATTACCGTATCAAAGGCTTATCAGCTATTAGTTGATGATCAATTGGCAGAGAAAAAACGAGGACTGGGTATGTTTGTGGTGGAAGGTGCGAAAGGTAAGTTGTTGCAACAGGAACGTGAAATGTTTTTAACAACTGAGTTGCCTGCTCTTATAAGAAAATTAAAACGACTCAATATTACAAAGGATGAGTTTATGAGTGCTTTTGACAAGGAGGAATCAGAACATGAGTAATGTCATAACGGCAAGACAGGTCAATAAGTATTACGGTGACTTCAAGGCGCTTAATGATGTTAGCTTTGATCTGAAAAAAGGAAGCATTTTGGGCTTGATTGGCCCCAATGGCGCGGGTAAGACAACCTTACTGAAAGCACTGTTAGGTCTTACTAATTATGCAGGTGACCTTAAGGTATTGGATCTTGACCCTCATAAACAACGAGATGAGTTGATGAAGAGAGTGTGCTTTGTTGCTGACGTAGCTGTATTGCCTCGCTGGATTAAAGTTAGCCAAGCAATAGACTTTGTGGAAGGGGTTCACCCTAAGTTCAGTAGAGAGCTATGCGAGAAGTACCTGTCAGAAACCAAGATTAAGCGTGACAGCAAAGTTAAAGCGTTATCAAAAGGTATGGTCGCTCAGCTTCACCTTGCTCTGATCATGGCAATTGATGCTGATCTGTTAATTCTTGATGAGCCAACTCTAGGTCTGGACATACTTTATCGTAAGTCTTTCTATGAAACGTTGCTGAATGATTATTTCGATGATAACAAAACCATCATTATTACCACGCATCAGGTAGAAGAAATTGAACATATATTAAGTGATCTTGTGTTTATACAGGATGGAAGAATCGTATTGGATGACAGTATGGAAGAGGTTGCTCAGTCTTATTACGAGGTTATGGTTGAGAAAGAGTATGAAGAGGCGGCTTTGGCGCTAAACCCAATGAATGTTCGAGATGTTTTTGGGCAGAAAGTTTGCTTATTTAATGGTGTTGATAAATCACAACTGGAAGAGATGGGTAAGGTAAGAAAACCAAGTGTTGCCGACCTGTTCGTGGCGAAAATGAAAGGGGAGGTAGCATGAATACTTTTGGAACATTGCTGAAACGAGAGTTTTGGGAAAACAAAACAGGCTTCTTCTGGGTTCCACTGGTGATCACAGGTATAACACTGTTCACAGCAATCCTTGGCCTAATTATTGTATCGAATGGCAATATAGAAACGGTTAGATATGGTTCGCACGACTTAAGTAGCTTGTTCAAGTTGTATGATGTTTCAGTCGATAATGATATTAAAGCATTTGCAACGCAGAGTGCACTCTATTCAGCTGTTTACAGCTATTACATGGTGCTGGGTATCGTTGGCTTCTTTTACTGCCTTGGTTCGTTATATGACGATCGTAAAGATAAAAGCATCTTGTTCTGGAAATCAATGCCAGTTTCTGATGCCCAGACGGTATTATCCAAAGTGGTTTCGGTAGCTATCATCGCACCCTTCATCTACTGGTTAGTGATTGTTGCTACCAATCTTTCCATGCTGATTATTGCCACGATTTTTGCCTGGGTATCTGATGTCAATGCCTGGACGACTCTATGGGCCAATTCAGGCTTTATAAAAGTATCGCTATATCAGCTGGCTGCAATTTATATGGCGATGCTATGGGCGATACCATTTATTGGTTATTTACTACTGGTATCCAGCTGGACAAAGAAAGTACCTTTCCTCGTGGCAACCGTACCTCCAGTATTGGTTATTATCGCCGAAGGTATGATTTTCAAAACAGGCCATGTAATCAGTTTCCTTGGAGAAAAAATATTTGGTGTAGTCCAAGCGCTGATTGCTCCTTTTAACTCGCTAGCAAAAGAGTTCTCGCAGAAAAGAGCAGAGGTTGAAGACGACCTGAGTTTTATTGCTGACGAACTGGAGTTCATGAACTTTGGCCAGCAACTAAGTGATGCTGGGTTCTGGATTGGAGTCATTCTTGGAGCTGCCATGATAGGTGCAGCCATATATATTCGCCGCTTTAGAGATGAAGCATTTTAACCCGACGCGTAAAGAGCTAATTAAAGGAGGAAATGATGACTTTTAACAGGAAAACGAGCAAACAAATGAATCGGATTTGTCTTTACATCGCAGTTGCAGCAATAGGTTATATCATTGCTGCTAAGATGAATCGAGTACAACCCGAGGTTGGAGTACTTAATAGTTTAGAAACCGTTGAGACGCTACAGAAAGGAATTAAGAATATTTTTGTTTCGCTTGATTAATTAGCTTTTTACCCAGTGCATGAGTCCTGAAACAGATTCGTCTGCGATGGACTCAAGCTCTTCCTCTCTGAAATGGACTTTCAGCTTTAATAATAAAGGCCAAAGTACACGCTCCTTTAAAATACCAAAGAAAATTTCTGCTGCCACATCGGCGTTTTTGACGACTTGTTTATCAAAACTGAACTCTGAGAGTAACTGACTCAATGAGCGCATTAATGGGATTTTGACATATTGCAAAAAGTTGATCGGAACTTGAGGGTGGTGTTCAGCTTCAGAAATAATGACGCGGAAAAGTGCAACGGTATCTGGCTGAACCAGTATTCTTACTATTTGATGAGAAAATAGGCTGAGGCGTTCTTCAGGCGAGCCTGCCATATTATCAATATCAGGGATTTTACTGACAACACGTTTATTAACTTCTTCCAGACCAGCGATAAATAGCGACTCTTTATTCTCAAAGTGATTATATAGAGTGATTTTGGAAACTTTTGCTGCAGATGCTATTTGTTCGATGCTGGTTTTTGAAACACCTTGCTTCAAAAACATTTTTATAGCGGTGTCGAGAATATGCTCTCGCTTTGGTAACTGCTTTTTTGTGGCCATATTGTCTAGTCTTTATTATTTTTGAGCTTTCCGACTCATCGGACGGGTTCAGTTTAGCATAGTTTCTGAAGCTTGGGTATTAGCCAAAAACTCAGTAATAGAGTTTATCGTCGCCTCATCTTTTAAGATTCTTTTATGGCCCAGCCCCTCTGTCAGAAGCAGTTGACTGTCGGTCCAATTTTCATCAATTAGAACACTCTCTTCGTAAGGAACTTCTTTATCATTTTTGTCATGAACAATAAGTGCCTTGGCTGATGCACGGCGAGCATTGACATAGGCTGAAAAGTTTTGCCAGATATCTCCGTGGTGTTCTGAAAACCTTGATTCAATATTCTTGCAAAGTCTATCGGTGACATTATCAGTCAAACCTAGAATAACTTGGAACTTATAGACCAGACCTTTGAAGTGTGAAGGTGTACTGATAGTCACTATCTTATCGGATTCTAGCCCGTTATTAATCGAATATGAGGCACAAATAGCTCCAAAAGAATGAGCTATTACACCATCAAAAGAGCCGAATATCTTTTGCAAGTGAAGCATGATCTGGTGAAACTCAATGATATCTGAGTCCTTCCCTTGGGAAGAGCCATGCCCCGGGGCGTCAAATGATATTACAGAGTAATCATTTTTAATCAGGTGCTGAATCATCTTGTAGAACTGACTAGCTCTTCCTTCCCAGCCATGAACCAGGAGAATGGTTTTCTTGGATTTGCCCCATCGATAGTAAGTGACCTGTTTATTTTGGGAAAGCGAGAAGGAGGCTATTTCAGCCTGCTCTACTATGTTTCTTTCATGAGTAGAAATTTTAAATTTTCGCGGTTTAAACCATAAATTACTGGCTATTTCCCCCGCTTTGTTAACGAAAAACCTGTCTCCAGCTTTAAAAAATATATGTAGTGCTTTCGCAACCGGATGATTTGACTGTTTAGTGTTCCCTTTGAGGTCGACTTTGTTCTCAATATTAGACTGGGCACTGCTCATCGTCATATTCCTGTAACCTGATATTGATAAAAATAATAAACTGTACCGTACAGTTTTGCAAATTAACTGGTCTTATCTCAAGGTTTTTTTTACAAAAAACGTTGTTTTATTGGTTTTTTATAGTGTATATTCTTGCGCTGCTAAGGAAGGCGCTATAAATAATTGAACCGTATAGTTTTTATGAAAAGGAGGGGGTATGAGTAATCAGTCGATTATCTCAATAGCATTTAAGCATGCGAAGGAGACGGATCCGCTATGGCGATTTCCAGCGGAGTCGTCGCAGTTAAGATTGTCAGAAATACTAAGTGATGCTGAACAGTATGCGGCATTCTTAGTATCAAAAGGTGTTACTGAGCAGGATAGAGTTGGCTTTGTGATGGGTAACTCCTCAACTTACATAAAGTTGATGTTGGCCACATGGATGTTAAACGCTGTAGCAGTACCACTGAGGCCACAAGGCGGAAAATACGTTAAGTATGAAGAATACCTGACGGGTATCGATGAAATCTGTGATTTACAGTTATTATTCCACGACCCGGAAATACCTGCTGAAGTCATGGCCGCCTGGTCAGAGAAAAGTGGAAAACAAGTCTATTCGACCTGTATTTTAGAAGATTCTGGGCAATGGGGCGATGTTCCAACACCTGTAGAACCAGGTAAAACCGACTTAGCCGTTTTACAATTTACCTCTGGCAGTACCGGCACTCCCAAAGGAGTCATGGTGACTCACAAAATGGTGATTGAGCAGCTGGATCAGCTTCATGGAAACCACTATTACTCTCGACAAGGAAGGGTGGTTGAGTCTGCGGGTTCATGGTTGCCTCTTAATCATGATATGGGTTTATTTATAGGATTTCTATTACCCATTTATGATGGCTGTGACAATATTTTAAGTCCAACATCTTTCTATATGCGGAATCCTGGCCGTTGGTTTAGGTTAATGTCAGAGCACGGTGTGGATCTAAACTTCACTACAAACTCTGTATTATTTTCGAGCCTGAAGAGCATCAAACGTTTAGTGGATAAAGATGTCGATTTATCAAAACTACATATCTATGTCGCGGCTGAAAAAGTACATCCTAATATTTTAAGAAAAGCTCAGGATCTGTTCGGTCAGCTTGGCATGCCTGCTGAAAGTTTCCATATTGGCTACGGCATGGCGGAAAATGCGCTGGGTTGTACCCGAACACCTCATGGGACCATTAAAACATTAAATGTTGCTATCACTGATGACAAAGTCAGGTTGGCGAAAAGCTCGGATAAAGAAGTTGTCGAGCTGGTTTCAGTCGGCATTCCAAACGTAAATCACATTATCACCATTCGCAATGACAATGATGAAATTTTACCCGATCTGACTCTGGGTGAAATCAATATCGTTAGCGACTGCGTTACTCCCGGGTATTACAACAACCCCGAAGCTACGGAGCAGTCTGTTAGCGGAGGGCGTCTTCGTACGGGAGATTTAGGTTTTAGTCATGCTGGTGAGTTTTATTTCTACTCCAGAAAAGACGACATGCTCATCACCAATGGAAGAAATATTGTTCCAGATGATTTAGAAATTGCAGCAGAGGAAATTGATGGCGTTGGTGTCGGCAGGACCTGCTTATTAGGTGTCGAAAATAAAGAAACCGGTGTTTTGGAATTAACTCTACTGGTAGAGGAAAAGCAGAACATATCGAATGAAGAGCTGGGTAAGAAAAAACTCGATATTCAATCTCATCTCTATCAGAGCTGTGATGTGTTAATTACCAAAGTAATTTTCTGTGAACGTGGAACGATAGAAAAAACATCAAGTGGCAAGAAACGACGAAAAGTCATACGTCAACGTTATATCAACAACGAAACGAATTTAGTAGGGACAATAAATGAGTGTGCAGCATAACTACAACAATTTTTGTAAACCAAAATTAAATAAGCTGTTGTCGGCTTTAAAGCTAGACAAAAATTATATTAAAGCTGAAGGAAATTATCTTTACACCGATGACGGTAAAAAAGTAGTAGATTTTGTCGGTGGATTTGGTGTTTCTATTTTGGGACATAACCACCCTGAACTGATTAAAGAAATGACAACTACGCTTCAGAGTAATGTGGCTATTAACAGTCAATGCTCAGTAAGAAGTGAATCAGCTAATTTGGCCATGGTATTAAATGAATATATCGATAATGGTCATAACTACAAAGTGAACTTTAGTAATAGCGGAGCTGAGAGTGTTGAGGCTGCGATTAAACACGCTTACAAGGTGCATTTCGATAAAGTTCGTAGAGAGTACGAGCGAATTACTCGTATCCTCAATGATTTCTATTACAAAGTAGAGCGTGAAGGCATAGAAATTGAATTGCCGGGTGAAGAAAATGATCTGATAGATTTCCGTAATGATTTAGACGAGTACAACCTAAATCAATTTGAATCCTTTCAAAAGTCACCGGTAATCGCAGGACTTAAAGGCAGCTACCATGGAAAGACATGCTCTCCTCTGAAAGTGACATTCAACAAATCTTATAGGGAAGGATTTGAGGGCTTATCCTCTATACAGGCTGCTTTTGTCGACCATGATAAACCTCAACGCCTAAAGGAAATTGTAAACGAGCTCGCTTGTGAGTTTTACTACCCGGTGCTGGTAGGAAGTAAAGTCGAAATCCATACACTGAAAATAACTCGAGTGATGGCATTTATCATGGAAGTGTTACAGGGAGAAGGTGGAATAAAGCCAGTTCCCGAAAAAACGTTGGAACAGTTAGCGGCAATACACGGTGAGCTAAAAATTCCATTTATCCTTGATGAAATTCAGACGGGTTGTGGGCGACTGGGAAGTATTTATAGTTATCAGGATACCGCCTTAAAATCTATTGCACCTGAGTATATAACTTTAAGTAAAGCGCTCGGTGGTGGATTAGTCAAAATCGGTGCTACATTAATCCGTGATGATATCTATGATCAGGATTTTGGAATATTACATACCTCTACTTTTGCTGAAGATGATTTGTCGTCCAAGGTTGCAATCAAAGCGTTAGAGTTGTTGAAAGCTAATGACAGTGAGCTGTTAAAGCGGGTTAATGTACAGGGTGAGAAATTACTGAATGGCTTTAAAGAGCTTCAGCAGCGTTACCCTGAGATTATCAAAAATGTTCGTGGTAAAGGTTTAATGATTGGCGTTGAGCTAACACCTTTGTTAACACGCTCACCTTTCTTTAGAGCAACTGGAAAGCAGGGCGTACTATCCATGTTAGTAGCCAGCTATTTACTTGAATATCACAATATTCGTTTACTGGCGCCTTTAACTACTATGTTGAAAGGTAACCCGGGTAAGAACCGAATGTCTATTCTTCGAGTTCAACCGCCGGCTACAATTACTGATGAAGAAATTGAAGCGTTACTGAGTTCATTTGTAGAAGTGCTGGATATTATTCAAAGCAATAATGAGTATTTACTGGTTGCCCATTTGATTGGTCAAGAGTTATCTGCTGAACAACGTCGCTCGCCAGTTAGCATGGATGTTAAATGGCCATTTAATGAAGAGCAAAACCATATTGATGCACGCACAGGATTTATTGTTCACCCAACCAAAGTGCAGCATCTGATCGATTACTTCTTTCCATCTTTCGAACGTTATGATTGGTCAGAGTCAGCCATGAAAGGATGGTGGAATAATATCGCCCGATTCCTGGAGCCGGTGCACGTAAAGCGAAACTACATTACCTCCAGAGATTTCATTCTGGAGAATAATCTGGTTTTTGTTCCTTATTTGCCAGAATATCTGGTTGAGGGTAAAGCTGCATATCTGGAACAGGAAGTAAGAGATAAAGTGCAGGATGCTGTAACCATTGCCAAGGAACTGGGAGATGACAACATACCTGTATCAATCATTGGCTTGGGAGCATATAGCTCTATCGTGACCAATAATGGTATTACGGTTAATGACTATGAATCACCTATCACTACGGGTAATGCTTATACAGCCGCTTTAACATTACAGGGCATGATGTTTGCTGCAAATAATGTGGAACCACCGATTGACATAACACAGGCTGAAGTTTCTGTGGTCGGTGCAGCGGGTAATATTGGATCCGTTCTTTCTCAAATTTTATCACTTCAGGTGGGCCGCCTTTGCCTGGTCGGTAGCGGCAGCTCAACCAGCGAATTACGTTTAAAGTATGCTCGTAAAACCTGCTTAGCAGAAATTATTAAAGCAATAAAAACAGAGCATGATAATGGTATCAGTTTTGAGGAAACTCAGCTTCAGGGTGTAGGCCGTCTAGTTTACGACCTTATCCTGAACTCTGAGCATAGCCAGCAACTGAGATTTTATAATGATCTTTTAGAGCAGTCAGACGTTGACTACTTAAGTAAACAGCTGGATACCATTTTAAGTAATAACCATGCCGAACAGTATGAACAGATGTTTGTCATTCGTTCAGACTTCAGTCATTTAAAGTCCAGCGATATTGTGGTTGTCGCAACTAACTCTCCTGATGAAGAGTTAATCAAACCTGAGATGGTACGTCCTGGCGCTGTAGTTTGCTGTGCTTCTGTTCCGTCAAACTTAAGCCAGAGCTTTGAACAGGAAACTCAAAATTACCTGGCTTTTGATGGTGGCCTCTCTGCTCTTCCCGAGCAGTCTGAAATTAAGTTTGTGGGTATGCCTGAAAATGGTCTGGCCTATGGCTGTCTGGCAGAAACATTAATTCTTGGTTTTGAAGGGCAAAACCACTCCTTCTGTAAAGGCCCGTTAAGTTCTGAGCATGTATATCAAGTCATTTCCATGGCTGAAGAACATGGTTTTGAATTAGGAAATTTAAAATTGAATAACAATGTACTTCTTAACACGAAAGATAGTGCAACCGTAAACGCATAAGGAAAGTAGGATGTTTCAGTTTAGTACATTTAAGAAAAAAGATACTTCGTTCAAAGTCTATAATTCAATTGATAGCGTTGCCGATATTTTTGATGAACAGATGCTGTCATACAGCAAGTCTATTGCTATTCGTTATGACAATGGTACGACGTATGAATACTTGAACTTCGAAGAGTATCGTCAAAATATTAAAGCCATGATTCAATTCCTGGCAACTCAGGAGTGTGAGCAAAAAGTTATTGCCACCTTGTGTAAAAACCGCCCGGAATGGGACATGACGTCGATGGCGACATTTTACACGGGTAACATCATTTTCCCTTTAGACACAAAGACCAATGATGTTGAGTTAAAGCATTTATTAACAATGAATGCCCCTGAATATATTTTAACTCCACGTTCTCAGCTGGAGCGGGTTCGTGGATTTATTGAAGAGCTTGAACTACCGACGACGATTATTTTGGCCAACAGTTATGAGGTTTTCGAAGACCTTGGATTTGAGCCTGCTGGGCTAAAAGATGGTGAGCTATCGACTAAGGCTATTGTCGAGCAGTCTGATGACAATGTAACCGTGGTTTCGAGTCCGCTGTTAAAGCAAAAGGATACCGTATTAGGGCACTACCCAACGTCGGGTACCACCAGCTTGCCAAAAATCGTTCAAATTACTCACGGCAATATCGTTGCGGAAGTTAACGAAGCGGTTGATGTTATTAATCTTCGCTCGAATGAAGAAGTACTGAATATTGGTCCTTATACCCATATTGCGACCTTGGTTGAGTTTCTGATGACTAAAACCAGAGGTTTTACAGTGACCTACTTCACTCGCGAGCCGGATGAAGATGAAGTTCTTGAAGATGAAATTAAGAAACTCAAAAAGTTAGGCATACGTATTAAAGCCTTGATGGCAGTTCCTAAGTTCTGGATTTACGTTCTAAAAGAGCTACTGGAAGAAATGAAGGATAAGCCAGTACTGCGTAACTTATACAACTACCTCATCAGCATCGAAAAGAATGCCAATCTTCATGATATCGGTACGCTTGATAAAGCCAAGTTAACGGCTATGAGAACTTTGCTGCGAAATAAGCTTGGTGGCTACTTTAGCTATGGGGTTTCATCCTCTATGAAACTCGATGGTGCTCTGGTCGAAATATTTGGCAAGTTGGGTATTACTGTCATTGATATTTATGGTGCTACCGAAGCCTGCGGCATTATAGCCCGTAATAAACTTAATGATGTTAAAGCCGGTTCCTGCGGAAAAATTATTAAACCATTGCAATACCGTTTGGCCAACATGGTAGATATCCCTGGCATGAAGCAGGAAGTGGGTGAGTTGCAGATTAAGGGTGACACTATCATGCACTCTTACCTTGGTATGGAAAAGTCTGCCCATCTCGATGAGGATGGTTACTATAGTACGGGTGATTTATGCTGGTTAGACGATGAGGGATATTTATATATAGTCGGCCGTCAAAAGGAATTGACGCTTTGGGATGACGGTACTTATATAGATCCTCAGCACCTTTCCAACATTATGGTGCGAAGCATATTCATTAAAGACGCTTTAGTGACTCGCTTAAACCCGGACGATGATTATTTGAGTGTTTACGTTTACCCGGATTATAAACGCTTACAAAAAGATAAAGAGTATCAAGAAGATCTAAAAGCAGGTTTGTCTGCACAGGAAGCTCTAAGAAAACGTATTGAGGAAGCTATTGATTATGCTCAGTCAATCGTTGATATAACGCCAGAGTTGAGCAAGAAAACCATTTATATTCTGCCGAAAGCTTTAGAGCGCACTCCTACTCATAAAATTAAGTTCTTATTCGAGCTTGAGCGCCTACACTTAGCAGAAGAGATATAGGAGTCAAGGATGACATTCTTATACAAGCTAATAGTACTTTGCCAGGAATACGAAATTATCCCAAAGGATAATATCGAACAGCAGTTGGATGCCGATTTATTAGAGGCGGGTATCATAGACTCGATGGGCGTTGTTTTATTTCAGGAATTGCTCAGTGAAAAATTTGATATTGATGTGCCGACTGAAAAATTCATTATTGAACTTCGGACATTAAGAGCGATATCAGACTATGTTCAGCTCCAGCTAACGGAAGAAGAGTTGGAGTTGGCCTGTGCTTAAACGATTCTTCCAACGAAAGCCTGCAAAAGAACTCAGTTGCGAAATAGTTAACTCAGGGTTTGCCTTTGATTTAGAAGCAAAGGCAACCATACTTCAGTCGGCTATGAGCGCGGGTATTGAAATGCCGCACAACTGTCAGGTGGGGTCGTGTAAAGAGTGCTGTTGTAAGTTAGTTGATGGAGAAATTAAGTCACAGGTTGAACTGGATTACTTATTTGATCAAAGTGAAATTGAAGCAGGATATTTTCTGCCCTGTCAGTCGATAGCTAAAAGCAACTTAGTGATCGAAACACTTCAACCTGTGGAAAGTGAAACTTCAGGTATAGATGCTGTAATTGATTCAATTTCTGACTTAACGCCGAAGATCAAGCGCTTAACACTGACAACGGAAAAACCGATTCAGCCGAGGGCAGGTCAATATTGCAACCTAACAATCCCACAGTTAGAGCAATATCGCTCTTACTCATTTTCTCAGCAGGATGATACTGACAAACGCTATTCATTCGATATAACGCTTCACGATAACGGCCAGGTCTCCCTCTGGCTTTTAAACCCAGAAAACGTTGGTAGAAAAGTTGGTGTGTCTACTCCTAAAGGTGACTTTTCCCTTATGAGAGAAAAGGGTCCTTTATTGTGTATAGCTGCTGGAAGTGGTCAGGGTGCGCTATTAAATATTCTGAAGCAGAGCACTGAGAAGCTAGCGGGACGTAATGTGCTTTTTTTGTGTAGTACCAAAAGTATAAGTGAGCAGTATATCGAAGGCGAGCTGAAAGGATTATCCAAAACTTTAAATATCACTCATATCCCATTTATTACTCAATCGAAAGTAGATGGCATGACGAATGTTAGACAGGGAAGGGTAACGGGACATCTTAAAAATGAGCTGGAGAATTGGGCTGACAATAATCCAAAGGATAGTGACTTTAGAGAGTGGAGCGTACTTCTATGTGGAGCACCGGGATTAATTGATAACTCTTTAGCAATATTAGATCAGATGGGTTTCGATAAAAAAAATATTTCATACGACAAGTATGAAATTTCTGGAGGGTAATGGATAGAGGTTTTGGCCTTTCCAATATCATAAAATTATTAGGACTATATTATGTTTTTAAAATTTATTGAGCGGGTCTCTTTAAAATATTCATGGTTAATATTAATAGCCGCCTTGTTGATTAGTTTTGCATTTGGTGCGGGAGTTAAAAACTTCACCTTTAGTAATGACTATAGAGATTTTTTCAGTGAGGAAAATCCCCAGTTGGCAGAATGGGAGGAGCTACAAAAAGTCTACTCTAAGACAGACAATGTACTTTTTGCTTTAACCTTTGAACAAGGTGATGTTTTCGCTCCAGAAAAATTAAAAGTCATTCAGGAGTTGACCGAAGCATCTTGGAAAGTACCGCATGCCACTCGTGTAGATTCGATTACAAACTTTCAGGATATTAAAGCCCAGGGTGACGATCTGTTAGTCGATGATCTAGTCGAGTCTGGTATGACTTTGGACAAGCAGCAACTAGCTTATATTCAAAAGGTTGCAACAGAACACCCCCTTTTAGTAAATCGCCTGATTAATCCTCAGGGAACGACTGCCGCGGTTAATGTCACCACATTATTATCAGAGAAACCACGTGCTCAAGTACAGGAAATTGGTGATTATGTTTACCAGTTAGCCGACGAATTTAGGGCTAAGTATCCTAACCTTCAAATTCATATTTCCGGAGCTGTTCCTTATAACTACGCATTAACAGATGCTTCAAAAGAAGATCTTAAGTCTGTTATGCCGTTAATGTATTTAGCTGCGTTAGTATTGCTGGGTTTATTGCTACGAACCATCGGTGGTGTCTTTGCAACCTGGATAATGATTTTAATTTCATTGATCGCTAGCATGGGAGCTGCCGGTTGGGCAGGTATCACTTTAATGGCTCCCTCTCTGAGCGCACCGACCATTATTATGACTATGGTAGTGGCAAACTGCGTCCATCTACTTGTTACTTTCTACCAAAAATTCAAGCCTGGCGTGGATAAAAAAGACGCGATTCTGGAAACCTATAAAATCAATATATCCCCTGTGATTGTGACTAACATTACTACGGCGATTGGTTTTCTAACTATGAACTTTAGTGATGTTCCTCCTTATCGGGACTTAGGAAATATGGTTGCGGGTGGCTTAATTTTTGTAGTGCTTTTCAGCTTGTTTGTATTGCCTGCGATTATGAATATCTTTCCGCTTAAACCAAAAAAAGCGAAGAGCCAGGGTGGCGGAGTATATGCCAAGCTAGCTGACTTTATCGTGACTAAATATAAAGTCGTGATGCTGTCTTTTGTATTCCTGGCGACTTTTATGGCACTAGGTGTTAGCAAGCTAGAGTTTAACGATAAGTTTGTTGAATGGCTTGATGATCGCTATGAGTTCAGACAGGACAGTGACTTTATTAATGATAATTTGACTGGCTTATACCGTCTGGACTGGTCTTTAGAGTCAGGCGAAAACAATGGCATTTCTTCTCCTGAATACTTGCAAGTTCTAGATGGTTTTACTGACTGGGCAAGAAGCCAGGAAGGTGTCGTTCATGTCCACAGCATGATAGATATTTTCAAAGAAATGAATATGAAAATGCATGGTGGAGATCCTGCCTACTACCGTGTACCTGAATCTAAGCAGTTGGCTTCACAGTTATTACTGGTTTATGAACTGTCTTTACCTAAGGGACTGGACTTAACTAACACTGTTAACATTTCCAAGTCGGCAACCAAGTTTGTGATACGAACCAGTAATATGGATTCACAGGAGCTTTTAGCGCTGGAGAGCCGAGCCGAGGACTGGTTAGTTCAAAATGCGCCTGAAAGCATGGTTAGTGAAGCTGCCAGTACCAGTATTTTATTTGCCAACATTTCTAAGCGAAACATTCAGGCTTTATTGGGTGGAACGTTAATTGCTTTGGCACTTATCTCTATTCTGCTTATAGCGCCTTTAAGAAGCTTTAAATTTGGTGTAATGAGTTTAATTCCCAATTTATTGCCAGCACTTCTTGGTTTTGGAATCTGGGGGCTTCTGGTTGGCCAGGTTGGTCTTGCAATATCAATTGTAGTAGGCATGACACTGGGTATTGTGGTTGACGATACGGTGCACTTCTTGAGCAAGTATCTGCATTATCGACGCGAACGAAATATGACAACACCCGAGGCCGTTAAGGAAACTATTATTACGGTAGGGCCTGCTCTGTTTGGCACTACGGTGATCCTAGCTATGGGCTTTGCCATGTTAGCAACTTCAGGTTTTGAGATTAATTCCCAGATGGGGGCTTTGACAGCCATCACTATTGTTATTGCATTTATCGGGGACTTTTTCTTATTGCCATGCTTAATGATGCTGTTTGATCGCTCTACGCAAAAAGTGGAGAGCGAGCAGCCGGTAGTTGAACAAAAACCTATAACCGAAACTGGTTCTTAACGAAAAATAACAGGTTAAATCATGAAAGATTATCTTAAGTACAGTTATTTACTACTGCTATTTATGCCATTGACGGCGGTCTGTGTATTGGCTGGTGGCTGGTGGAGTTTATTAGCTCCAAATGTAGTCATTGCATTTCATCTTATATACGACAACTTATCATCACCGGACGTAGATACCCGTCCTGTCAAATATAAGAGCATTTTAAACTTTATGCTGTACATGCATCTACCAGCCTCTTTGGGACTCGTTTTTCTAGTCACATGGCAAGCAACACCCGGAGACTTCCTGGGTTTTGGTGCCTGGCTTTCTGAGCTTGTTTCAGTTGATTTATTGCAGGCCCACAATGAACTAACACTAAGTCAGTTATTGTCCTCAGCATTTGCCGTGGGTTTTATTTTGAGTACTAACACTCTGGTGGGACATGAGTTAGTTCATCGCACAAGCCATAAGCTTTCGATGTTTGTTGGGCGCTGGTTATTGGCGGTCGTCGGTGACGCTCAGTTTTCTATCTCTCATGTATATGCGCATCATTTAAATGTGGCTACTCATGAGGATGCTGCGACGGCCAGACGTGGTGAATCTCTGTATGCATTCTTTTTCCGCTCGAGCATAGGCCAGTACTTTGAGTCGTGTGAGATTGAACGTCGACGTCTGAAGAATCGGGGAAGCTCTTTCTGGTCATGGAAAAACAGAGTACTGACTGGTGCTTTGATGACTTTCGCTATTATCGGCTGCATGGTGGCAATAGCTGGCTGGATTGGTTTATTGGTCTATGTCGTATTATTTCTTACATCAAAGTTTCTGTTTGAGACAGTTAACTATATAGAACATTACGGCTTATTGCGTGAAAAGGGTACTAAAGTGGAACCCAAACATAGTTGGGACTGTAATACCCGAGCTGCTTCTTATGTACTGTATAACTTAAGCCGACATTCAGATCACCACGCTCGTGCAACAACCCCATTCTGGGAGTTAGAAGCTCATCCTAATGTGATGGATCTTAAATATGGCTATATCGCTCATATGATGCTGGCCATGGTCCCGCCTTTATGGAATCAATACACAGCACCAAAACTTGCTTATTGGGATCAAAATTTGGCGACAGAAGCAGAATTGGAATTAGCTAAGAAGTCCAACCTGGATAGTGGTAAACGTATTTTTAAACAAAGTCCTTCGGTAGAGCTTGCTGAAGAGAATAAATAAAAGATTCATTAGGAGTTGGTATGAAACTGATTAGTATCGTTACATCATTAGTAATTGCTATTGGTGTAAACACATCCATGGCCCAGACTGATAACAGTAAGGGTTTAGAGATTATGACTGAAGTGGATGTTCGAGATGAAGGCTTTGAGGATTTCAAAGCGCAGATTTCTATGGTGCTTGAAGATAACGATGGAAATAAAAGTACGCGTTTGATGGAAGTCAAAAATCTGGAAGTCAAAGATGATGGTGATAAGCGTCTGTTAGTGTTTAAAGAACCGAGTGATGTATCCGGGACAGCGCTGCTGACTTATTCTCATATATTAGAAGATGACGAGCAGTGGCTGTTTTTACCTGCCCTGAAACGGGTTAAGAGAATTTCCTCCAGCAACAAGTCAGGACCTTTTGTGGGAAGTGAGTTTGCCTATGAAGATATGCTGTCCCAAGAAGTTGAGAAGTATGATTACAGCTATATTGGAGAGGAAGTCATCAATGGCCAGGACTGTTATGTTATTGAGCGAAAGCCACGTTATGAAAGCTCAGGTTATAACAAGCAAAAGGTGTGGGTTGATAAGGAGCATTTTCGATATCAGAAAATAGAGTATTACGATCATCAGGACGCTCATCTTAAAACGTTAGTGCTAAGTGACTATCAGCAGTTCCTGAATAAATACTGGCGTGCCAAGAAAATGGTTATGACCAATCATCAAACGCAAAAGAGCACAGCTATGTACTGGAAGCAGTTTTCGTTCAGGAATGGCTATGATGACAGTTCTTTTACTAAAAGCGTTTTAAAACGCAGTCGATAACTGAGAATTAAGGGACTGAATTGTGCAGTTATACAGCAAAATAAAGGGAGTTGGCAGCTATGTTCCTTCGCATGTGGTTTCAAACTACATGCTGGAGGAAACGCTGGATACCAGTCATGAATGGATTGTGGCGAGAACCGGTATTGAGGAGAGAAGGATTTCCTCCGATACTGAATCATCGTCATTCATGGCGATTGAAGCAGCGAAAAAAGCTATAGCTGCAGCGGATATTAAGGCGCAAGATATTGATATGGTCATTGTTGGTACCACCACATCGACTTATGTCATGCCAAGCACTGCATGTGAGGTAGCCGCAGGGCTTGGAATCTCGGGAGCGACGGCCTTCGACGTTGCAGCAGCCTGCTCAGGCTTTATATATGCGGTTAGCATCGCGGATAAGTTTATCAGAACCTCTGAGGCAAAGTGCGTACTAGCCATCGGAGTTGATCGTTATTCTCGTCTATGTAACCCGGCGGATAGAAACACCAGTATATTGTTTGGGGATGGTGCAGGTGCTTCTATTATAAGGTTAAGTGATACTCCCGGTATTGAGTACACGGAGCTCGGTTCCGACGGTGGTAAAAGCGATATCTTAACGGCGAAGAATCAGGAACGTCTGCCCTTCATAAAGGAAAACGACAATTCCTATTTGCAAATGCAGGGGCAGGATGTCTTTAAGAGTGCTGTCAGTAAGTTTAATGAATTAATCGACAGCGTACAGAACAAAAAAGGGATTCATATCGAGGATATCGATATGTTAATTCCTCACCAGGCCAATATTCGTATCATCAACTCGGTAGCAAAGCGTTATAAACTGCCAGATGCTAAGGTTTTTTTAAACGTTCAGAAATACGGCAACACCTCCGCTGCCTCGGTTGCTCTGGCACTGGATGAAGCGATGCAAAGCGGCCATATCAAAGAAGGGAGTAGGGTGCTAATGCTGGCTTTTGGAGGCGGTCTAACTTGGGGAAGCATCCTCGCCACTTTTTAAATAGTCATAAAACCAGGGAAGGTTGATTCCATGAAGCAAACGAAGTTTTCACCTAAAAAACATCTGTTTAGCCATCCAAATCCTACTCTCCGTTATATTTCTTGCTAAAAAGTGCGCATTATTGATAGTATGCAAACTAGCAAGTGGTATGACGTCTTGAAAAAGTCGCTTACGGAATCGTGTAATAAATAGCTAATTCCTGTCGATGGGGGAAGGAATTGTATGAAAAGAAATAAACCAATAATGACCTTGTCAAAGATTGCAGCCGGTGTCTCAATGGCTTTCGCTGCTTCTGCTTCGAATGCTGTCAGTTGGGATAGCGAAAACTTCGAATATAGCTTTGACACAACCCTTTCAGTGGGCGCGAGCATGCGTGTTGAAGAGCGTGACCGTGGCTTAGTGGGTAAGGCTAACTTGTACCAACTGGAAACAGGTATGCCTATTACTACTTTATATGGCTCGGGCGTAGTTCCAGACGGTGCTTGGTCCAATAACTCTGACGACGGTAACTTAAACTTCAACAAGGGAGATTTCTTCTCTCAAGTAGCCAAAGGTACTCATGAACTTGATATTCGTCATAAAGATGGCGATTACGGCTTATTCGCACGTGGGCTTTGGTACTACGACCGTGTGCTGATGGACAAAGAGCTTCGTTTCCGTGACCTAGATACTTATCCTGAAGGCGCTTACGCTGCTGGAGAGACAACTGCTCGTAAAGAGCAGGGTTATGATGCCCGTATGCTGGATGTCTATGCCTGGTCGACTTGGGACCTGAGTGACTACAGCATTATGCAGGTTCGACTTGGTGAGCAGGTAGTAAGCTGGGGTGAAAGTACTTTCATCCAGCACAGTTTGTCAGAAGCAAATGCAGTCGATTTACGTACCTTACGTAATCCAGGTGCAGAACTGAAAGAAGCCTTCATTCCTTCGAGTATGTTATGGGCTTCAGCAGAGTGGATCAGCGATAGTGGCAGCAGTTTAACACTTGAAGGTTTCTACCAATTTGAGTGGGAGCCAGTGCGTACTGATGAGCCAGGTACTTACTTCGCAACACGAGATTTCTTAGGCCTTAAAGGTTCTGAAGTACACCTTGGTTTTGCTCAGTTCCCAGAAGGTCAGCCAGGTACTGTCGCTATCCGTAGCGAGACTCGTCCGGCTGATGATGATGGTCAGTATGGTATGAAAGTTGGTTACTTTACTGAGATGGGAACCGAATGGGGTTTCTACTACATGAATTATCATAACCGTCGCCCAATCATTTCAGCTAACGCAGCTGATCAGACGGGTACGGTTTACGGCTTCCTTGAATACCCTGAAGATATACAAATGCTGGGTATCAGCATGAATACGGCAACAGATAGCGGTATTTCGGTCGCTGGTGAAGTGTCTTACCGTATTGATGAGCCACTACAGGTTGATGATGTTGAACTTCTGTTTGCAACTCTGGAGCCTATTGGACAAGTACCAAGTGGTACTAGCCAGGTAGCAAACGGTGTTGGTCTGGGTGAAGAAATTTCAGGTTATCGTTTGCATGATACCATTCAGGCTCAAATGACCTTTACGAACTTGCTTGGTCCAGTGTTTGGTTCCGATCAGACAGCACTATTGCTAGAAGTTGGTATGAACCAAATCCTTGATATGCCAGATAAGAGCGAACTGCGTTATGAGGCAGAAGGTACTTTCCGTTCAGGAAACCCTGATCGTGCAGTTGATGCTAACGGTAACGGCAGAGTAGGCGGTGTATTTGAATTAGCACCTCCTGGCTCCACACCATGTGGTTTCACTAACCCAGCGACGGGTGATCGTGTAACTACCGAGTGTGAAGGCATGTCAAGTGGCTTTGCTGATGAGTTCTCATGGGGCTACCGCCTTGCGATGCGCTGGGATTATAACGATGTATTCAGTGGCTGGAACATGAAGCCTCGAATCGTATTCCAGCACGACGTAAAAGGTAATACTCCTGCCCCAATTTCGAACTTCTTAGAAGATCGAAAGTCAATTGCTCTAGGTACAAGCTTTGACTACCAGGCCCGCTGGAAAGTCGACTTTGCTTATAATGTATTCATGGGTGCTGAAGACAGAAACTTAATCTCAGATCGTGATTATGTATCTCTGGCACTAAGTTACTCATTCTAATAAAAGGGTATTAACAGTTTATGGCTAAGATAATGAATAAATGGTTATTGACGAGTGCAGTCGCTTCAGTACTCTTTTCCGGTGTAGCTACTGCAAAAGTTTCGGCAGAAAAAGCGGCAGAGCTTGGCGGCGACGTTTATACCCCTATGGGTTCAGAAAGATCTGCAAATGCTGATGGCTCTATTCCTGAGTGGACGGGTGGTATCCAAGAGGTTCCTCCTGGCTACGAAGTCGGTGACCATCACCCAGATCCTTTTGCTGATGATAAAGTTCTGTTTACTATCACTGCGTCAAACTATAAAGATTACGAGGAGTATTTGACTCCTGGTCAGGTGGCTTTATTTAAAACCTATCCTGAGAACTACAAGATGAACGTTTATACTACCCGACGTTCAGCTTCGTTCCCACAGCACGTATATGACGCTATCAAGGCTAATGCTAGTCGTGCTGAATTAATTCAGGGAGGTAATGGTATTTCGGGTGCATCAATTGGTGTTCCTTTCCCATTCCCTGAAAATGGTTTGCAGCTTATCTGGAACTCGTTAACTCGTTACCGCGGTGTATCAGTAGAACGCGAAGTTGGTCAGGCAATGCCTCTGGCGGATGGTGATTATGTGTTGGTTAAGCTGAAAGATGAGCTTCACCACATCTATAATGAGCCAAATATGACGCCGGAAAAATTGGCTGAGGGTAACGTTCTATTCCTTTTCCGCCAAATCGTTGAAGCTCCAGCTCGACTGGCAGGTACAGCACTACTTGTACATGAAACAATGGATCAGGTTAAAGAACCACGTAAGGCGTGGACTTATAACCCAGGCCAAAGACGTGTACGTCGTGCTCCTAACGTAGCGTATGATGCTCCAGGTACTGCCTCGGATGGTTTACGTACGACTGATGACTTTGATATGTTCAACGGTGCACCAGATCGTTATAACTGGACAATCAAAGGCAAGAAAGAAGTTTACATCCCTTATAATAACTACAAGCTACACTCTGATGAAGTGGAGTATGATGAAATCATTAAGCCGGGTGTAATTAATCAAGAGTTAGTGCGTTATGAAAAGCACCGCGTTTGGGTATTGGAAGCGAATCTTAAAGAAGATACCCGCCACCAGTACAAAAAGCGTGTGTTCTACATTGATGAAGACAGCTATCAAATCGTAGCTGAAGAAATGTATGATGAGCGTGATGAACTATGGCGTGTGGCTATGGCTTATCCTATAAATTACTATGATGTACCAACTTTATGGTCGACTCTGGAGACATACTATGATCTTCCATCAGGTCGCTATTTGGTCATTGGTTTGGATAACCAGGAAGACATGTACAACTTTGAAGTTGAATTCAATGCATCACACTTCACACCATCGGCCCTGCGAAGAATTGGCCGCCGATAGTGTCTACGTTCATAGCGGTCGGGTTTACCGGCCGCTTTGCTTTTAACCTCATTAAATTACCTTGCAAATGAAAACTGTCCTACAACTTATTTACGTTAGCCTGTTAATAGTCGCATCTTATGCTGCTCAGGCTAAACCAGCCGTGATTGCTCCGAAAGCCGACTCATCTCTACTTTTGGATGTGGTAAAAGTCAGTGACAACCGGCTTATTACTGTTGGTGAAAGAGGCCATATTCTCATTTCAGAGGATGATGGTAGTTCTTGGCGCCAGGTTGAAGTACCTGTCGACGTAAACCTGACTGCAGTGGACTTCCTTGATGAAAAACATGGTGTCGCAGTAGGTTTTGATCAAACCATCTTGCTTACTGAAGACTCTGGCGAAACATGGACTATCAGTCATCAGAAAGTATCTAATTATCAGCCTGCTTTATTTAGTGTGCTTTATAATACTCGTAACCGAATTACTGCTGTGGGCTCGTATGGTCTATACCTCGAAACTTCAGATGGTGGAGATACCTGGAATACTCGTGAAGTTGCTAGCCTGAGTGATGTCTATGATGGCTTCAGTCATTTTTATGATTTAGAAAAGCGCTCTGCAGATACTTGGTTTATAGCCGGCGAAAAGTACATCGCTGAGGCAAATGATGAGGGAGAGGAGTTTAGCAAAGGAATGGTAGCTGTGACACATGATGCTGGCCGTACGTGGAAAAAGTTGAACTCACCTTATGAAGGCTCCTTCTTTGGTATATCTGTTACTGACTCCGGAATTTATGTATATGGGTTACGTGGTAACCTGTTTCACTCAGTCAATGAAGGTGAGAGCTGGAATAAAGTTATGCTGAAAGCCAAGTCAGGAAAGGTGGAGTCTGGATTGCATGATATGCTAATTACACCTAACGGTACTCTTGTTTTGGTAGGCACGGCCGGGGCTCTGATTCGAAAGCAGAATGAACAGGTTACTGTTGCTAAAAGAGCAGACCTTAAGGGAAGGGCTGCTTTACTGAATTTAGGGGAAGAAAATTATATTATCGTTGGTGAGGGTGGTGTAGAAAGCTATACACCTGACGATAAAGACAAAGAATCTGCATTGAAAGGTCAATAAAATGGCAAAGAATAAATTAGAGCCTTTGGTAAAGAATATTCTTTTTAGCAAACGTGGTTTATGGGTTGGGATCTTCGCTATCGTTACTGCGGTAATGGCATATTTCGTCTCACAATTGAGAATTGACGCCAGCTTTGAAAAGAATATCCCCCTAAAACACGAGTACATGCAAACATATTTGCAGTATCAGGATGAATTTGGTGGCGCTAACCGTGTCTTTGTAGCCTTAGAAGCAAAAGAAGGCGAAATCTTCACTGAAGATTTCTTTAGCGCATTAAAAGAGTCAGACGATCGTGTCGAGGGTATAGAGGGTGTTAACCAATCACAGGTTCAGTCTCTTTTTTCACCTTCAGTACGATATATTGAAGCTAGTGAGCAAGGCCTAGAGGGTGGCCCTGTCATACCTCCGGAATTTGAGCAGGTCGACAAAGAACAGGCATTTGACAAAATACGCGAGAATATTCTTAAGGCAGGTATTCGTGGCCGCTTAGTAGCAAATGATTTCACTTCGGCGATGATATCTGCTCAATTGTTCTCTGAATATAATGATCCAGATGCCGAATTAGAACTTGATGACAGTGGCCAGGCCGCATCGCAGATGATTAAAACCGACTATGTGAAGGTGGCTGAGCAACTAGAGCAGTTGAGAACGGATATAGAAGCAAAGTACCCGAACATTGAGGTCCATATCATTGGTTTTGCTAAAATGATTGGTGATGTCAGCGATGGTGCCGGCAATGTTATTTTCTTCTTCCTAATTGCTTTCTTCATTACGGCCTTATTGGTTTATTGGTATTCGCGTTCCATCAAACTAACTATATTACCGTTATTAACATCCAGCGTAGCAGTGGTGTGGCAGCTTGGTATCCTGACCGCCCTTGGTTATGGTATTGACCCTATGTCAATCCTGATTCCGTTTTTGATCTTCGCTATTGGCGTCAGTCACGGCGTTCAGATGATCAATGGTGTTCAACATAACGTTGGTAAAGGACTAAAAGTTTATGATGCCGCCATTGCAGCATGTGCAGGTTTAATTGTCCCTGGCGGTGTTGCTTTATTGAGTGACACCATTGGTTTCATGACGTTACAACTGATTGAAATTGATATCATTCGTGAATTGGCAATTACTGCCAGTATCGGTGTTGCTGTTTTAATTTTAACTAATCTGATTCTATTACCACTTTTAATTTCTTATACACATTTCCCTCAGACGTTTGTTGAGGGTGTTCAGAAGCGAGAGAAATCGCATGAAAAGTGGTGGCACAAACTCGCTGTCTTTGCCAAAAGACCTATGGCAACAATTATTGCCATTGCGGGGGTCATTTTAGGTTTAATAGGATATTGGGGCGCTGAGAACATGAAGGTTGGTGATCTGCACGCAGGTGCACCAGCATTAAAGCAAAATTCTCCATATAACCTGGATACCAAATATGTAACAGAAAAGTATTCTATTGGGACGGATGTCATTTCTATTCTGGCAGAAACCAGAACCGATGGCTGTACTTATTACAATATCATGGAAACCATTGATGATTTCCAATGGCAGCTGTCTAATGTAGAAGGCGTACAGTCGACATTAAGCTTACCTCAGATATCTAAGGTCGTGAATGGGCTGCTCAGCGAAGGTAATCTAAAATGGAAAATGTTGCCTAAAGACGAAGCAGTACTGCCTTACACCATCGCTCGAGTTGAGACCAGTACCGGCCTGTTAAACTCAGGTTGTAGTGTCATGCCTGTAATGGTGTTCTTGAAAGATCACAAGGCAGAAACAATTGAAAGGGTCGTTGGTTCAGTAAAAACATTTAAAGCCGATTACTTAAAAAATGAAAAACATCAGGTAATGTCATTTCTTGATAAAGAGTTTGCTGGCATTGAAGAAGAGCAGAGAAACTCTATTAAGGAAGCGCTTTCTCCGGTGCTAGATAGCTATAGCGAGCTTTCTTACCACGAGGATGATGCGAAACCAGAACTACCTGAGTTTGTTGATGAGCAGCTTAA
The DNA here is from genome assembly GCF_001708405.1 of Kangiella sediminilitoris. Taxonomy (NCBI): domain Bacteria; kingdom Pseudomonadati; phylum Pseudomonadota; class Gammaproteobacteria; order Kangiellales; family Kangiellaceae; genus Kangiella; species Kangiella sediminilitoris. The sequence goes on from NZ_CP012418.1 coordinate 618,009, forward strand.
AGAATCAACAGTCGTTGATGAGAGTCAATTGAAGCAGATTGTCCAAACCCTTAAAGACGAACTGCCAGCCAGTGGCTTTAAACCTATTAAGTTCAGGCTGGCAACTGGTGCTGTAGGCGTTATGGCAGCGACTAATGAAGCGGTCGAGGCTGCCCAGACGCCAATGATGATTTGGGTTTATCTAGCGGTTACCCTGTTATGTCTCATTAGCTTCCGTTCTGTCAGGGGTACTATCTGCGTAGTCTTACCTCTGGTAGTGGTCTCATTATTAGCTCAGGCTTTAATGACCTGGCTGGAGATTGGTCTAACCGTGGCGACTTTACCGGTGATTGCCCTGGGTGTAGGTATTGGTGTTGATTATGGCATTTATATCTTCTCTCGGATGGTTGGATTCATACGAGAAGGGCGTAGTGTATCAGAAGCCTATTTTGAAACCTTGAAGCTGACTGGTAATGCGGTGCTGTTTACAGGCCTTACATTGGCCATTGGCGTCAGTACCTGGATTTTCTCTGCGCTACAGTATCAAGCGGATATGGGGATAATGCTGACCTTCATGTTCCTTGTTAATATGTTGGGTGCAATCTTCTTGTTACCAGCTCTAGCGTCGATTTTGTACCGCCGTTAGTGTTTTCGTGAAACTGGTTGTAGCAGTGTAAAAAATGGCACCTTAATCGCAATTTAAGGTGCCATTTTGTATATAAATGTCCTAGAATTAGGTAACGTTTAAAACAGCGTGAATTAATTCATATTTTATTCTCGGACAGGACAATGGCCAGTGTAACTAACTCTTCCGAATTGTTGGAAAATATCCAACAGATTTGTGAAAAGCAATTCTCAAAACGTCAAGCAGAGCTTGTAAAACAATTCTCCGAACTAATTTATTTAAGTGTTTCCGAAGACGAATTTGCGGAAAGAAATCCACAGCAAATCTTTAGTGCTATCAGTAGTCTTTGGACGTTTATTCAGGACTTTGACGGTTCGAGCAAAGTTCGAGTGTTTAACCCCAATCAAGAGGAAGATGGTTGGGAGTCACGTTACAGCATCATTCAGATTAACCATAAAGATATTCCATTTTTAGTGGATTCGATAAGGATGGAGTTAAATCGCCATGGTATAGATGTTCACCTGCATGTCCATGTTCCAATGTATGTTAAGCGTACCAAAACTGGACGCGTTTCATCATTGGATGTGTCGTATGACAAGGACAGTGAGCATAATGAAAATATCGAAACACCAATGTATCTGGAAGTCGAGCGGATTATCGACCCAAAGGTGATGCAGGCTGTCGAAGAAGATTTAGTACGAATTCTACGCGACGTTCGCTCAACCGTCTCTGATTGGAAACCAATGCGTGACAAAATGATCAGTATTATTTCTGATCTTGAGTCTGAGCCACCACCACTGAGGCAGGATCGAATTGAAGAAGCTGTCGACTTCCTGAAGTGGGTTAAAGAAAACCATTTTGTATTTATGGGATCCAGAACCTATGATCTGCTGGGTGAGGGTGATGACCTTCATTTGAAATCGGTAAAAGGTTCCGGTCTGGGTATTCTTGCAGATGAACGTAAATATTCAGAGTATCATTTATCACGATCACCAAAGGGTGCTAAAAAGCTTGCTTTATCCAGAGAGCATATTCTGGTACTAACTAAAACCAGTACATTATCAACGGTCCACCGATCAAGTCATATTGACTATATTGGAGTTAAGCGCTTTAACGATAAGGGAGAGGTTATCGGGGAGCACCGTTTCTTTGGCCTATTCACTTCAGCAGCTTACAATATGGATCCGCAGTTGATCCCAGTATTGCGTAAAAAAATAAACAACGTCTTAGCTGAATCGAAACTCAAGCCAGGTGGACATGATTATAAAGCACTAAAGAATATCCTGGAGACCTATCCAAGAGATGAGTTATTCCAGATTCCCACACTAAAGCTATTGGACATCGTTATGGGTATTTTGCATATCCAGGAACGACGTCAAGTAAGAGCATTTGTGCGCCGTGACCCATTTGGTCGCTATTTCTCCGTCTTAACCTTTGTTCCAAGGGATACTTACAATACTCGTATCCGACTTAAGATGACCGATATTCTATCAGAAACGTTTAGTAGCAAAGGTGAGATAGAGTTTACTACTTACTTTTCTGAGTCGAATCTGGTTCGAACCCACTTCCGTGTTCCTGTTGAAAATACTGAGTCTATTAGCTACGACCTGGATGAATTACAGGAAAAACTCGAACGCTCAGCTATGAGCTGGGAGGAAGTGTTAACGGACGAAATTAATAAAAGGTATGAAGGCGATAAGGCTGCGTTACTACTGAAGAAGTATCGTGAGGCCTTTCCACCTAGCTTCCAGAATCAGCAAAGTGTTGAATCTGCCATGGTGGATATTGATAACATCGAGGAACTAAGCGACGACTGGCCTTTAGGCATGTTCCTTTACCGACTTCAGGACGATGAGTCTCTTCGCTTTAAGCTTTACCATAAAGATACTCCTTTGGCGCTATCAGCTGTGATGCCTATGTTAGAGAACATGGGGCTTACAGTTATTGATGAAACGCCTTATGAAGTATCTTCTGAGCGGCTTGGCGATTACCGGATTCTTGATTTTGATGTGCGCTATGAAGAAGCGGATATTGATGTTGAACAGATTCGTGACAATTTCCATAAGGCTTTTGCGAAGGCTTGGTACAAGCAGGCAGAGAACGATGGTTTTAATCGTCTCATTCTTGCTGGTGGTTTGGATTGGCGTCAAGTTGCGGTGTTACGCGCTTACGCAAAATACATGTGGCAGATTAACTTCACCTTTAGCCAAGTTTATATTGAGCAAACCCTGGCACAATATCCTGAAATCGCCAACAGTATCGTCGAGTTGTTTGAGCTAAAGTTTAATCCAAATGATGAATTTAGCCAGCGCCGATACGCACTGAAGAAGAGTCAGCTACTGAAAGAAGTCCAGGAAGTAGAGAGCCTTGATCAGGATAAGATCATCAATAAATATATTGAGTTGATAGAAGCAACTCTACGTACCAACTTCTTCCAGCCCGATGAAGATGGAAAGGATAAGCCCTATATTTCCTTCAAGCTCAATCCAAGCATTATTACGGATATGCCGAAACCGGTATTGATGTATGAAATATTTGTTTATTCACCTCGCGTAGAAGGTGTTCACCTGCGAGGCGGGAAGGTCGCACGAGGTGGTTTACGCTGGTCAGATCGTCGCGAAGATTTCCGCACCGAAATTTTAGGCCTGGTAAAAGCGCAGCAGGTTAAAAACTCTGTGATTGTTCCTGTTGGTGCCAAAGGTGGTTTTGTATGTAAGCAATTACCAACCTCTGATAATAGAGAGGCCTACTTCGCAGAAGGGGTTGAGTGTTATAAAACTTTTATCAGAGCGTTGCTTGATATTACTGATAACTACGTCAACGATAAGTTGGTTCACCCACGTGATGTGGTGGTTCATGATGAACCTGATGCCTATCTGGTGGTTGCTGCTGATAAGGGTACTGCGACATTCTCAGACATAGCTAATGGTATTTCTGAAGAGTATGGTCATTGGTTAGGCGATGCATTCGCTTCGGGTGGCAGTAATGGCTATGACCATAAAGCTATGGGTATTACCGCCAAGGGCGCCTGGGAATCAGTGAAGCAACATTTCCGTGAAATGGGTGTTGACTGTCAAAATGAAGACTTCACTGTCGTTGCTTGTGGTGACATGTCAGGAGACGTTTTTGGTAATGGCATGCTGTTATCGAAGCATATCCGTTTGCAGGTTGCGTTTAACCATATGCATATTTTTGTTGACCCAAACCCAGATGCTGCTACCAGCTATAAAGAGCGTGAACGGTTATTTAACCTCTCTCGTTCGGGTTGGAACGACTACAAGACCGATCTTATTTCAAAAGGTGGGGGAGTATTCGAGCGCAGCGCTAAGAAGATAGATTTGACACCTGAGATTCAAGAAATGTTAGGTGTTAAAGCGAAAAGTTTATCACCTACCGAATTCATACACGCTGCTTTAAAGATGAAGGCTGATCTTTTCTGGAATGGAGGTATTGGTACTTACGTCAAATCCAGCAAAGAAAGCCATCAGCAGGTTGGTGACAGAGCAAATGACAGTTTGCGTGTTGATGGTAAAGATATGCAAGTTAAGGTAATTGGTGAAGGTGGTAACCTTGGCTGTACTCAACTTGGCCGAATCGAGTATATGCAGCATGGCGGACGTGCCAACGCAGACTTCATAGATAATGCCGGTGGTGTTAACTGCTCTGACAATGAAGTTAATATTAAAATTTTATTGAACGGTGTCGTCAGTGATGGCGCCCTTACGGTTAAAAAACGTAATAACTTACTGGCTAGAATGACTGATGAAGTGTCTGATATCGTGATTGAAGATAATTATCGTCAAACACAATCTATCAGCATTACTGAGTCGCGTGCTCCGGCTATGGTTAAAGAGCATATGCGCTTTATCCATGGCCTTGAGAAAAGCGTGAATCTTGACCGCAAGCTGGAATTCTTACCAACAGATGAAGAGCTCCTTGAGCGTGAAGCTAATGGCCGAGGCCTGACCAGGGCTGAACTTGCCGTCTTGTTGGCTTACGGAAAGATTGAGCTCAAAGATTCGTTGTGTATCCCAGAAGTCACAGAAAACAGTTATTTTGAAAGCTATCTTTTTGAGTATTTCCCAAAGCCACTACGCAAAAACTACGCTGAAAACATGTTAAAGCATCCTCTAAAGGATGAAATTATTGCCATGAGCCTTGCTAATGAAATGGTTAATCTCATGGGTACAAACTTTGTTTTCCGAGTTATTGACGAGGTTGGTGCAAATATCGGCGAGGTAGCCCAGTGTTACGTAATGGCTAAAGAAACTTTCGACCTAAAAGGACTGTTTGAAAGTATTGAGGCGCTGGATAATAAGATACCTGCCAGCGAACAAAGCAAGATGATGTTCCAGGCAAGACGAATAGTACGTCGTGCGACACGATGGTTTGTTCGTAACCGCAGTAAGGACCAGACTATTGAAGAAGTTGTCAATTTCTTCAGGAAGGGTGTTGCTGAGCTTCAGAAAAACGTACATAAGACACTTGAAGCCAAAGAAGCTGACGGGATTGAAAAAGAAATCAAAGCTCTGGTTGAACGGGGAGTTCCTGAGAAGCTTGCTAAACAGGTTGGCTATCTCAGTACCATGTTCTCAGCGATGGATATTATTGAGTTGTCGACACAGTATGACTTACCAATTCTGAATGTTGCAGAAGTTTACTACAAACTTGGGGCTGAGATTGACTTACACTGGTTCCTCAACCAGATCATAGCGCAACCGGTTAGTAATCACTGGCAGGCTTTCGCACGAGCTGCATTCCGTGAGGAGCTGGACTATCAGCAACGAAACTTAATTGAGGCGGTCCTGCCTTTAACCTCTCAATATAAGGCAGCAGATACTCGCATTAAGCACTTCCTGAGCGATCACGATGACCTGTTATCACGTTGGCGCGAGATGGTTAGTGACTTTAAGCAAAGCAGTACCCATGAGTTCGCCAAGTTCTCAGTGGCTCTGAGGGAGCTTCAGATTCTTGTTCAGCGAAGTCATCGCTTAATTAAGTAGTCCTATTAAGCCCGGGTTTCCGGGCTTTTTTATAAAAAAAGCACAATTGCCATAATTCGCCATAATTCATTCATTGAAACTTCAGATTCCTTTGTTCTACTAGACCCATACAACAATTAAATTCTACATTTTGGAGAGAATCATGTGTGTATTGGTCGTACCTGAAGAAATGAAACAATCAAAAGAATACACTGAAGTGTTTGAAGCTTATTGGAAAGAGCAACAGAAAGATCGCACAGAATTAGTAGCCGCAGAACGTGTTCAGGATAAGTCGTTCCTGAGTATGGTAAAGAAAAGCACCAAACAATAATTAGTTGGTGCTTTAGGTCGTTACCTTATCAGTGACGTTACTGTAGGCGTGCTCCCGCATCAAGGCGGATAGTTGTACCGTTAAGGTAAGCATTTTCGGCAATATGTTGTACCAGTTTTGCGTATTCCTCTGGTTTACCAAAGCGTGAAGGGTTAGGAATTCCAGCGGCTATTTGCTCACAAACTTCTGGTGTGATTTTTTCCATCATTGGCGTCTCAAAAACGCCAGGTGCTACCGCCATTACTCGAACTTTAATTCGGGCAAACTCTCGAGCCAATGGTAATACCATTCCTGTGATAGCTGCCTTGGTTGCGGAGTAAGCCGTTTGACCAATCTGGCCCTCATAAGCCGCGATAGACGCTGTGTGTATAATTACACCGCGCTCACCGTTTACTTCTTCATTTTCCTGCATGTGGCGCGATGCCGCACGAGTCAAAAGAAAACTGCCTACCAAATTGATATCGACTACCTTTTGGAAGTAATCAGCTGGCATAGGACCCTTCTTACTATGGATTAGTCCTGCACCAAGAATACCTGCGCAGCCAACTGCCAGGTTGATACCGCCCATAAATTCTACCGCTTTGTCTGCTGCGGCCTCTACCTGCTCTTCCTGACTGATATCTGTGGTAATGAAAATTGCATTGTCACCAAGTTCTTGTGCGACTGAGTCACCTTGTTCTTGGTTTATGTCCAATAAAGCAACCTTACCGCCTTGAGCTATAATATGTTTTGCTGTAGCCAGCCCCAAGCCAGAAGCGCCACCACTAATTAGAGCTTTCGTTTGTGCAAAGTCCATAGTCCATCCTAATCGTTGTGTATCTTAAGTGTTAAGGGATGGCATTGTACCAACCCTCAACACTTCTGCCAATTTGAGAAGGGCTAAGGATAAAGCTCGGGTAGTTTTTTATTATGTATTGGTTGAGCTATTTTTGTGATTTCTGGCAGTAGCTGTGCCAGCTCTTGACCATCCCAGCTGGGGCTGTCCTCCATATTTGAATATAAACTTTCTTGTAGATTTTCAAGTTCGGAACCTAACTGCTGGAGCTGATTTTGGCGACAGTATTGAATGAGACCATTGAGGCTGCTGATATCTTTCAGCTCTTCTTTTTGACTGAAAAGCCAGTGCTGCAAAGCTTTAAATGTTTTATGAGCCACATTACTCTTGGCGGCTTTTATGGCCGCCCCTAGATTCAAAGAAGAAGTTTCGATTTGTTGAGGCAATTCATGAATGTGATTCTTGTGATCTTTTCTTCTTTGCAGAAGCCAGAATAGCAGGGTGAAGATCCATAAAACAGCAAAGGTTAAACTAATGTATTTCCATACAGTACTACCACTGCTTTCTTCTGGTTGTAATTTCAGCCCCTCACTCTGGGAGGTATTGTCCTGAGATGAAGGTTGCTGGGATTCAGGAATTACCATCTGTTGCTGATTTTGAAGAATTTGTTTGTTACTTGGGTTAACGTTAAACCTGATAGCGGGAAGTACTGCATACTCTTGCTTATCAGTTTTCACATTCCACCACGGCACCTTAATTTCTGGAATTTCTACCTCGCCCGTCTGACTGGGTATAACCGTTACTTTTTCGAAGTGGTAACTGTTGACACCAAAGCGATTGAACCGCTGATGATATTGTGGCGAGTCTCGATATATGGTCAAACTACCCTGATCGGGAAAGTTAATTGCAGGAAGCTGTGTTTTGAGCAAACCTGTGGCACTGATAATCAAGTCAAGGTTTGCCGGCTCTCCAACTCTAAAATTTTGATTTGCGGGTTTCCAGTTTGCAGTCAGTTTTAATTTCTTCGCAGGGAGCCATGGTTCAGCGGCATTACTTGGTTTAGGTTTGACCTTTATGGTGTATTTTTGTGTGCTGAGGCTTATTGGTTGTAACTGAGAACGCTGCCAGGGAGAGCGTCTTTCGCTGTCTTCTGGAACTCTGGCGCTGTATGTAATAGGCTCAATGACCATTTCTCCACTTTGCTGCGGAAAAATAGCATAACGTCGCTCTACAACACGGTAACTTTGGTCAGCTTTGACCACCTCAAAGCTCGATGTATCACCAAGTTGCTCGACTAAAGCATTACTGACACGAACGGGTGGAAGCTTCTCATTTCTTGCGATTACTGAACGATAAATTCGAACGGTGAAAATGAGTTGCTGCTGAACATATATTTCATCATCACTGACGTTTGAGCGAAGCTTTACTTTTGAGGCTTGAGTAGTGGATAAGTCGTCCTGTTCAGGTAATACCCTGATAACGAAAGGTTTGGAACGCTCATTACCTATTGTCAAAGCTGGGATTGTGTAGGTACCTGCTTTTTGGGCTAGCAGTTCAAAGTCCCATCCACGTTGAATGTTGTATTGCCCATTAATAATAACACTGTTGTTATATTCCTGTCGGCTACGTACAGTGATTTCTTCCGGTATAAAATTTCGACTGGCTCCCTGTCTCAGGGTATCGGTTTCTTCTACCTGAACTCTTAAACGAAAAGTCTCATGCTCATGGATATCGGTACGATCCAGCGACATGGTGATTTCCGCCGATGATACGCTGGCTATCGTGGATAACAATAACAATGCCGATAATTTAATAATAGATTGTAACCATAAAGATTTAGCCGTCATACTCATTACCAATTTTTCTCAACCTGTTGTTTATGCCCACGTCGTTGATACTCACGATACATCTTACGTCTCAGTAAGCCGCCTGGATCATCGGATAGTTGCCTAAGCCACTGTTCCATCTCTTGATCTTTTTCTTCTTCTTCAAACTGATCCCTAAGTTCTTGCTCAGTTAGTTCCGGCTTTTGTTGCTGTTGTTGTTCCTTCTCAGACTGTTGCTGTTGGCGTGGATCCTGTTCCTGTTGATCTGACTCTTGTTGAGAGTTTTCTTGCTGTGAATCTTGCTGATCTTGCTTTTGCTCTTCAGATTCCCCTTGTTCGTTTTGATTTTGTTGCTTCTCCTTGTCCTGTTCTTGCTTCAGGCTTTCAACTATATCCTTATTATATTGTGCGTCCTGATGGTCTGGTTCTAGTTTGAGGGCTTCATTGTAGGACTCGATAGCTTTATCCAGCTGCCCATTTAGAGCCAGAGCGTTTCCCTGATTGTACAAATCATCTGCTGTTTGCTGACCTTCTGGGATATTCTCCAAAATGTCACTGGATGAATCATAACTACCCATTCTATAGGCTGATAATGCCTTCCACCTTGGATCTTGAAATGTGTTATAGGCTTCTGAGTAATCTTCTTCATCTATTAACTTTCTACCGCGCTGATCTTCGTTGAGGAAAAAATCCTCAAGAGGGTTTGCCTGAGCTGGTTGCATCAAAATTGAACAAAAACTAAATACACATAAACTTCCGAGTAACGCTCTATGTCTGAAACTATAGAGTACCAGGGGAAGTAGAGGAAGAATTAGCCAGTAGCCCAGGTCAAACCAATCATCAGCAAACTTATTATCTTTTTCAGAGTTCTTTGTGGAAGTGTTGTCAGTAGCACTGATAAATAATTTAACGTCACTATCATCAACTGTAACGGGAGTTAATATGGCATTATTTGCTTTAGCAAACGTTGAAAGACGGTCATAGTTAAGTTTTGGAATAACGATGTTGCCACGATTATCCCTTAAGAATCCCTGCTCTTCAGTCAGTTGAATGGGGGCACCATCTTCTGTACCAATTGCAAGAATACTCAACTGATAAGGAGTGCCATCAAGTTGATCACTGATGGATTTAAGGCTATCTGGATCTGCTCCATCGGTAAACCAGATAATATTACCTTGAGCAAGTCCTGTATTATCCAGAAGCTCGATGGCTTTTTTAAAACCAAGCTCGGGTCGACTGCCAAGAAGGGGCATAATTTTGGTAGATAATGCGTCGAGCAAATTTTCTATGGTATCTTTATCACTTGTCAAAGGGCTTAATATAAAACCATCACCAGCATAAACTACTAAGCCTGTTAACCCTTCATTATGCAGTTTCAGATAATCCTTTATTTTGAACTTCGCACGCTCTAGCCGAGAAGGCTTAATATCGTCGCTATCCATCGATAATGATAAGTCCAGCAAGATAACCTGTGTGCTGTTACTTGAGAAAACTGGTTGTGGTGTTTTTTTCCATGTAGGCCCAGCCAAGGAAAGGCAGGTTATTACCCAGAAAGTAAGTAGCATGCTGGGAAGGTATTTAATCCCTTTGCTTTTACTTGAATGAGGCATCAGCCAGCTTAACAAGTGTTGATCAATGAGGGCGCTCCAGCCATCCTGCGTAGCCGGTTGTTTTTTGTAGAGCCAATATAAAATAATTGCTGGGAGAATTAATAATAATGCCCAGGGCCTTATTAAGTGAAACAAGCTAAAATCAGGCACTTTCAGCCTCCTGATCAGTTTGGTTTACCATTAATCTATTTCTTAACAGTTTGTAAGCGACTTTTAAAAAGCTAAGAAGTAATGCTGCCAGAAGAGGAATAAAAAATAGAGCTTTACTAGGGCGGTACCGTTGATCGATATCTTCTACGGGTTCCAACTGATCAAGCTTTGCATAAATCTGTTCAAGCTCTTGCGTATTCTTTGCCCTGAAATATTGTCCTCCAGTTTTTTCTGCAATCGCAGTTAATGTTTTTTCATCCAGCTCTTTCGAAGGGTTGATGGTGCGATTGCCAAAGAAGCTGTTACGCACTACCATTTTGTCATCACCTATGCCTATGGTATAGATGGTAACACCTGCGTGCTCGGCTAATTCAGCAGCCTGAATCGGATTAAGAATTCCAGTGTTATTTTGTCCATCGGTAAGCAAAATCATGACCCGTGTTTCAGCGTCACGATCTTTCAGTCTCTTCACTGCAAGACCAATACTGTCACCAATCGCGGTTCGGGAAGATCCCGCTAAACCAATTTCACTTTCATCCAGCATTGTTTGAACAGTTTTTAAATCAAAAGTCAGGGGCGTTTGTAAATAGGCTTGCTCCCCGAATAGGATTAGCCCTAATCTGTCACCTTGACGACGTTTGATAAAGTCCTTCATTAAAGCCTTAACGGCGACAAGTCTATTAACCGGCACCGTTTCAAGCACCATATCTTCTCTTTCCATTGAGCCAGAAATATCAATGCTGACCATCAGATCGCGACCACTGCTTGGTAACGCTACAGAATCTCCCACCCAGGTTGGCCTTGCTACAGCAAGAAGTAGTAAAAACCATAGTATAAAGTTATACCATGGAAACTGACTTTTCACTTTTTTGCCTTGCTGATTCTGAACTTTCCAGTACAGGAACAAAGGCGCTTTCAAGGCTTGCCGGCGCTGTTTTTTTTGTTCAGCCCACCATACCAATAAGGGTAATGGTAATAGTAGAAGTAACCAGGGCCACTGGAACTCAAACATGCTGGGACTCCTCACTCTCGCGCGGCCAGCTCTTTGACTGTTCTGGAAGCTGTGCAGCCCAGTCAATAACTTCAGATATAAGCTGATGTCGATCGAGTACTTCTGTCTCTTCAGCAGGTTTGAAGGGAAGATCTCCAAAAGCCTGAAGACTTTTAGAGCTGAGGCTATTGTTGTTAGTGGCTTTTAATAAGTCTACCCACTCATTCTGAGACAGCTGAGTGACAGACTGTCGGGGTAGGTAGCAGAGGCTGAGCCTACGCATAATATGTTGTGTCTGAGCTAACCAGCGCGATTCATGGCTATTTTTTAAGTCACTCAACTCTGCAATAGCATAGTGAGAAAAACGGTAGTGGTGTTTTTTTACAAAGTATTTAGCTATGAGTAGAGCGGCAACTAATATGAACAGTGCAATAATTACCCACCAGCCAGGCGCCAGTGGCCACCAGTCTATATTAGTAGGGCTATGGATATCCCTTAACTGTTCAAGCAACTGTTTTTGTTGAGGTGTTGGTGTGTTAGTAGCAGTTGTCATAGTTCACGCTGTATTTTTTATACTGGCTGCAGTACTTATACTGGGGTCCAGAGCAAGTTCCGTCATAGTATCTGCGGTACTGCATACGGCGAAGGAAGACTGTGATTGAGTAAAGCACTGATTGACCTGGAACACTTTTTGTTTAAAAGACTGCTGATGCCTATGCATGTCTTTACTATTGCTTGCATCAATGTGTACGTGTTGCAATCCATCCGTTAGGGTATATTGACCAGGAACAGGAATGCTGGATTCCAACGGATCATAGACCATCACTCCATATATATCATTGTGTTGTGCCAGATATGTCAGGTGCTGCCTACACTCTTCATTTAGATTCATAAAGTCACTGAAAATATAGATCAGGCTGCCGCCTTTCACTAGATGTCTCAAGCGTAAGAGGGTATCGCTTAATGCATTTTGATTTATCCGGTATGAGTCAGAACCGGAGTAGACATCATGAAGTCGTTGGTTGTGCAACTCCAGAAGGTGCTGTAAAAGTCTGAGACCATTTTGACGTCGGTTGGATGGCTTGAGCTCAATATGCTTTTCGGCTGTGCTGAAAAGCCCGGCTACTCGATTGCCGCTATTAAATGCAGCCCAAAAAGCGCGCGCAGCCTGAAGGCACGCTAAAGTTGATTTGAACCTGTTTTTAGAACCGAAAAACATGGTGTCCTGTAAGTCAGTGACGATATATACAGGACGCTCACGCTCCTCCTGAAATATTTTGGTATGAACTTTTCCTGTGCGTGCCGTAACGCGCCAGTCTATTGTTCGGATATCATCACCGGGCTGATACTGCCTGACCTCGGAAAATTCCATTCCGCGCCCTTTAAATGGTGACAAATGTCCACCAACAAGATGAGCACGAGTTTTTTTGTGAGGCAGGGGGATTGACTCCTTTGCCCAGTACTGACAAGCGATCAGTTGCTCCAGTGTCAGCTCGATACTGTGCTGTCTTGCCTGTTTCGCTGTAACGTTATATTCAGTCATTGATTGAGCTATGTTTGTCTATGGAGTAGCAACTTTGTCTATCAATTTAGAAATAATGTCGTTGGAAGTGACGCCTTCTGCTTCAGCCTGATAACTCAGGATAATACGATGCCTTAAAATACCCGGTAGCATTTCTTGAACATCACCTGGCGTAACATAGTCTCTGTTATCCAACCAGGCATTAGCTCTTGCACAACGATCCAGCGCTATGGTTGCCCTGGGACTTGCACCAAACTCAATATACTGAGCCAATTCAGGACTGTATTGCTCAGGCTCTCGTGTGGCGATGATTAATTGGATCAAATATTCCTCGACCTCGGGAGCCATATGTACAGCGAGCACTTCTTTACGAGCTTCAAATAATTCTTGCTGGCTGATTTCCAAAGGTTTGGCTGTGTCCCCTGATAACGCTTCCTGGCGGTTTATGGCCAGGATTTGAGCTTCAGCCTCATGACTTGGATAGCCAACCTCAACATGCATTAAAAAACGGTCAAGCTGTGCTTCGGGGAGTGGGTAGGTTCCTTCCTGTTCTATGGGGTTTTGTGTCGCCATAACCAGGAAAAAGTCAGGCAATGGAAAACTATCTCGGCCAACGGTAATTTGTCGTTCAGCCATCGCTTCCAGTAAAGCTGACTGAACCTTGGCTGGTGCTCGGTTAATCTCATCCGCCAGAATCAAGTTATGGAATAGCGGACCTTTTTGAAAATGGAAGCTAGCATCCTGAGGACGATAAATTTCTGTTCCAGTTAAATCTGCAGGTAAAAGGTCAGGTGTAAACTGTACCCTGTGGAAGGTTCCTTCCATCGCTGTAGACAGCTCTTTAATAGCTCTTGTCTTGGCAAGACCGGGAGCTCCTTCAACAATAATATGCCCGTCTGCCAGCAAGGCAATGATCATTCTATGGACCAAACCTTGCTGACCAATAATTCTAGATTTTAAAAACTTATCGAGCTTAATAAACTGTTCTTTTGTACTCATGAATTGCCTTTATACATGAAAAAGATGGTTCAATGTAATGCATATACAGGGTGTTTTGTATCAAAAAAGCATAAAAAGTTGCAACTAATTGTTACTTTGGGAAGTTATTCATGGTGACGACTTAGATGATTAATTCAAACGTGTGTTTGAAATCCTCCTGTCTTTAGGTAGAATCAAGTCAGAACATCTTATTAGGAGATACCATGAGCGAAAGCACCACTAAAAAGACAACGCGCTCCAAAAAACAGGATCGTGTTGCTATTGTGTCAGGACTCAGAACACCATTTGCTAAGCAGGCTACTCACTTCAGAGGCATTAATGCTATTGAATTAGGCAAAATGGTCGTTAATGAATTAATAGAAAAGACAGACCTTGACCCCAAATTGATCGAGCGAGTTGTTTTTGGACAGGTGGTGATTTTGCCTGAAGCTCCAAACATTGCTCGAGAAATTGTTTTGGGCACTCCTATGGATGTGCACACGGATGCCTACTCGGTATCACGTGCTTGTGCAACCAGTTTCCAGAGTGTTGCCAGTTTAGCTGAGTCGATAATGGTTGGTGACGTATCTGTAGGAATTGCAGGTGGTGCTGATTCATCCTCAGTAGTACCGATCGGTGTCAGTAAGAAATTGAATTTGGCTTTGATTGATTTACAAAAAGCGAAAACGCTTGGGCAAAAGTTATCTATTCTCAAAACGCTACGTTTTAAGGACTTGTTACCAGTACCTCCTGCGATTAAGGAGTACTCAACAGGACTTACAATGGGACAGAATGCAGAGCAGATGGCTAGGGACAGAGGCATTACGAGGCAGGAGCAGGATGAACTTGCGCATCGCTCTCATACTTTAGCTGCTCAAGCATGGGAAGAAGGAAAACTGGATGATGAGGTTATGACAGCGTACGCTGAACCCTACACTAAAGAGCCTCTGCATCGTGATAATATTGTTCGCTTTGACTCAAGTATTGAAGGATATGCCAAATTGCGTCCAGCCTTTGATAAAAAGTTTGGTACTTTAACGGCAGCCAATTCAACACCATTAAGCGACGGTGCGGCTGCACTTGTCTTGATGAAAGAGTCTCAAGCAAAGGCTTTAGGCTATGAACCTCTCGGCTACATTAAAAGTTATGCATTCGCAGCAATAGAAGCCGATCACGATATGCTGATGGGTCCTTCGTACGCTACTCCTAAGGCGCTGAAAAAAGCCAAGTTAAAGTTGAGTGATCTGGATCTGATTGATATGCACGAAGCGTTTGCGGCGCAGACCATTTCAAACATTCAGGCATTTGGCTCAACTAAGTTTGCAAAAGAAAACCTGGGGCAGCGTACAAAAATTGGTGAGATTGATATGGATAAATTCAATGTCCTGGGTGGCTCATTGGCTTACGGACATCCATTTGCAGCGACAGGTGCAAGGATGATTACGCAAACCTTACGTGAACTAAAGCGTCGTGGCGGAGGTTTAGGTTTAACAACTGCATGTGCGGCAGGTGGATTGGGTGCAGCAATGATTTTGGAGGTTGAATAATGTCGGATAATACATTCTTTACATTTGAGCAACATGACGATGGCATTGCTGTAATATCAATTGATTTGCCAGGTGAGTCTCAAAATGTCCTTAAAATGGAGTTTATTGAAGAGCTCCAGCCCGTGATTGAGCAAATTAAAACGGACAGTGCAGTCAAAGGCTTGATCATTAAAAGTGGCAAAGAAGGAAGCTTTATTGCGGGTGCAGATATTTCAATGTTTGGTAAGGTGGATACAGCAGAGGATGCTGAAAAAATATCCACATCTGGACATCAGTTCTTTAATGCTTTAGAGGATTTGAAGAAGCCTGTTGTTGCGGCTATTCACGGAGCCTGCCTTGGCGGGGGATTGGAATTAGCACTTGCATGTAGTGGACGAGTGATCTCTGATAGCTCAAAAACAAAATTAGGGTTGCCGGAAGTTCAACTGGGTGTCCTGCCTGGCGGTGGAGGTACTCAGCGGTTACCTCGGCTTGTAGGCATTGCTCCGTCACTGGATATGATGCTAACTGGTAAGCAGCTGTTTCCAAAGCAAGCCAAGAAACTTGGCCTGGTTGATGACGTGGTACCGCAGGCAAACCTGATGAAGGCAGCGAGAAAGCGTATCGAAGAGCTTAGGAAGGGCAAAGAAAAGAAAACATCTATCAGCAGCTACTTTACTGCAAAAGGTCTACAGAAACTGTTTTTGGAATCAAATCCTCTTGGTCGAAATATAATTTTTGATCAGGCCAGAAAGACTGTTCAGAAGAAAACTAAGGGGAATTACCCTGCACCCAATAAAATTATCGAGTGTGTTGAAAAAGGTATGTCTCAGGGGATAAAAAAGGGATTGGCCACAGAGGCAAAAAACTTTGGCCAGCTTGTCGTTTCATCAGAAGCGAAAGCTTTAATAAGCGTCTTTTATGCAACCACTGAACTGAAGAAAGACAATGGAGTCGATTCGGATGCTGAGCCAGCTAGAATTAAGAAGGTTGGTGTTTTAGGCGGGGGTCTGATGGGTTCAGGTATTGCTTATGTCTCCGTTGATAAAGCTAATAAAAAAGTGAGGGTAAAGGACGTTCGTCCTGAGGGAGTTAACGGGGCGTTAAACTATTCCTGGAAGTTGATATCCAAAAAAATGAAAAAGAAGATCGTCAGCCCCTCTACTGCTCGCCATACCATGTCTTTTTTAACGGGCACTACAGACTTCAGTGGTTTTAAGAATGTAGACATGGTGATAGAGGCCGTATTTGAAGATATCAAACTTAAGCATCAGATGGTTAAAGATGTTGAGCAGAACTGCTCGGATCATACTATTTTTGCAACAAATACTTCTTCTATCCCTATTACTACAATTGCAGAAGCAGCGAAGCGTCCAGAGCAGGTTGTGGGCTTACATTACTTCTCTCCAGTGGAAAAAATGCCATTGGTGGAAATTATTGCTACCGACAAAACGGCTGACTGGGTAATCGCGACCTGTGTAGAGCTGGCTAAACAGCAAGGTAAGACACCAATTGTAGTGAATGACGGCGCAGGGTTTTACGTTAACCGAATACTTGCTCCATACATCAACGAGGCTGGAATACTTCTAAATGAAGGTGTTGCCATAGAGAAGCTTGATAAAGCGATGGTACAGGCTGGATTCCCTGTTGGGCCTATTACTCTTCTGGACCAGGTGGGTATTGATGTCGCGACGAAGGTGGCTCCAATTTTAGAAGAAGCATTTGGCGATAGAATGTCGACTCCAAGGGCCTTTGAGAAATTAAAAGATGATGACCGAAAAGGCAAAAAAAATAAGCGAGGCTTCTATAAATATGAGGGGGGCTCGAAAAATGGTAAGGAAGTTGACGAGAGCGTCTACTCTGTTCTGGGTGTCACCCCGGACAAGCATGTAGACAACAAGGAAATTGCAGAGCGGGGTTTGCTACTCATGGCGAATGAAGCGGCACGATGTCTGGATGAGGGCATTATTCGCAGTGCTCGTGATGGAGATATTGGCGCAATTTTTGGCATAGGTTTTCCCCCGTTTCATGGAGGGCCATTCCGTTATATGGATAAGTTAGGTATAGATACTGTGGTAGAGCGTTTGGAGTACTACCAAAAATTGCAGGGGGATCGCTTCGCACCAGCTGATATCTTAATTAAAATGAGGGATGGTTCGGAGAGCTTCCATAAGTAGGTCTAAAGGATAAAAAAGCCCAGTCTAAACTGGGCTTTTTTTTTGAGAAATTTTTTACGAGCAAAAATAAAGGTGGCTATAAAGCCACCTTACAAACCTATAGGGAGGTTTACTAACTACTCAAATATTCTCTTAAGCAAAGGTTTAGCGATTAGTGTTAACACCAAAGCACCAAGAAGTTCTTTGTTTTGAAGAACATTTTCATAGATGGCTGGCTCACTCATCACATAATTGATGCCTACCAACCCAGCAACTGCAGCAAGCACGTATTTCATGTTGATACCTTTCCTTCCGCATTTGTTTACCAAGACTGTCCAAAATTTTAACAACAAATGAAAAAGGTTCTGTGTCCTAAGTCTCACAGGACCGCGTATTTGTGTGAAGCGGTTAGCAAAAGCAATATTTTGAGTGTCTTTTCAAGTGATAAAGGTCGTCAGTGTGCGGTTAACTTGCTGTTTTTGTTCCTTTTATAGGTTATAGCGGAAGTTTAGGCCTGATGTCAACCCTGTGATTTCTTCGGATAATGTCACTCCTAAAGACCATTGTTTAGAGAGGTAATATCGACTTTCTATGCCATAGAACGTTGAGTTAGAATCTTCATGAAGGTCTTCATCTACGTATTTTGAGTAATCGTAATCTTTGTACCCTGCATATATTTTGTATTCCCAGTCAGGAGACAGGCGGCCACGAAAACCCGTTTCGACCATAAAGCCTTCTTCGTCGTTACCGTAAGTTGATGCTGAGACGATGTCACTACCGTCAAACTTCAGGTAGCCTATTTCTGTATAAAAGTCATCGGTTCGTGAACTTGGTAAATGAAAGCCTACAGCAATCGTGTAATCTTTGGAGGTTACACTGGTCGTCAGCCCCGTAACATAAACATCAGCTGATTGAGAGCGAACTGCAGCCCTGGTGTACCATGTTTCGTTAAAAGCCTGGGATATGTTGAATTGATAACCTGATTTATCACTGGTTAACTCACCCTCACTATGGAGGAATCCCATTTCAATAAATTCATAATTAATTTTGTCGCTGGCTTTTGCAGAGACGCCTGCAAGTACCAAACCCAGCGCCATCGCTGTTGTGGTCAGTAACTTATTCATTATTTCCGTATCAGAGGTTGTGCCTTAAATTTGAGCATAGTGTACTACAAAGGCAGCTATTGAGAAACAAAGGTTCGTTGATAGAAAAAAGGCCGCGTTTAGCGGCCTTTTTATATACAAACGTTTAGAAGCTGTAACGGAAACTTGCACCGATATGATCGTCAAGCTCGTCATCATTACCAATTTCAACACCTACTGAAAATTTATTGTTGAAGTGGTAGCGACCTTCTAATGTTAGGTCTGTTGACTCAAGCACATCAGAGTATTGAGCGTAGCCGCCTAATTCGAAGTTTTGACTTGCCATACCACGGAAGCCTGCAAGTACATTGAAACCAGAATCGTCAAAGCCACCTTCAGCATCAAACTTCTCAAAACCGGCTTCAGCTACGAAATCAACAGAGTTGTTAATTGGCGAGTGAAAACCAGCATTGAAGCGATAGCGATCGACATCAATACCAAAGGCGTCCGTTTCTCCTTTCAAGACTTCTGCACGACCATAAAAGTTTTGGTCAAACGACATAGAACCATCGAATTCAACACCGTCAAATCCATCATAGTCCTGTAGACTACCTTGTACATAGTCATAGCTAACACCGTTAGCCATGGCTAGGCCAGAAGATAGTGCGATAGTTGTTGCTACAAATAATTTTTTTAAAGACATTGTCTTCTCCTTAAATATCCTTGTTAAATAATGCAACTGTATTATGGTTTTAGTAAACTGAATTTTTCCTGAATCAAAATTCAGTTTAACATAATTAATGATAACTCTTTCACAACTCCAAGGAGCTGTATGAACTCGTCCATTTTGCCCGTGTTGGAACAATTAAATAAAGTGGTTCTTGGTAAACCGCTACAAGTTAAATTAGCAGTGGTCTGCCTGTTGGCCCGAGGACACCTATTAATTGAGGATTTGCCAGGTATGGGCAAAACTACTTTAGGCCAGGCGATGGCTAAAGTATTTGGCTTGGACTTCCAACGTATTCAGTTTACCAGTGATATTTTGCCAGCTGATATTGTTGGTGCAAATATTTTTGACCGCGAAAAGTCTGCTTTCGAATTTCATCAGGGCCCAGTTTTTTCTCAGCTGGTGCTAGCAGATGAAATTAACCGAGCCACTCCAAAAGCACAAAGTGCTTTATTGGAAGCCATGGAAGAGAAACAGGTTACGGTTGAAGGACATACCTATCAATTGCCAAGTCCGTTTTTTGTGATTGCAACACAGAACCCAACTCATCAAATTGGGACTTACCCCTTGCCCGAATCTCAGCTTGACCGCTTTTTATTCAAAATTAATTTAGGCTACCCTGATCCGGAGTTAGAGAAAGTTTTACTGAAAGGGCAGTCAGGCCGAACAAAAATGCCACAGCTTGAGTCACTAATAGATCTGGATTCTCTCTTAGCCCTACAGGTCGAGGTGGAGAAAATCACAGTTACCGATCATCTTCTTCAGTATGTGATGGAATTAATCCAGGCGACACGCCGCAGTCCTGATTTCGCGCATGGTTTATCACCACGAGCAGGGCTGGCAATTATCAGCGCTGCTAAAGCCTGGGCCTTTGTAGACGGGAGAGATTTTGTTCTACCCGATGATATTCAGCAGGTGTTTGTAGCAGCTTCCCGCCACAGGCTGCAGTTGGTCAAAACGTCTTCATCGTCAACGCTGACTTTGATTGAAGAATTAATGAAAGATATAACTGTCCCTGCATAATGTTTAGAAGATTAAAGACAAAACTTAATGGGTGGATCGATAAGCGCACTCCACAGCAGGTGAGGACCGAGCTAAAGCAAAATAATATTTATATTTTACCCACCCGTTATGGCTGGCTGATGTTGATCATTTTGATATTAATTCTAATAGCATCCACCAACTATCAAAATAATATGGGTTTTATGGCTGGTTTTATTGTCCTTGCGGTTGGAATGCTGTCCGTCTTCTATACGTTCCGTAATTTGAAAGGGTTAGCGATTCGCTGCCATAAAGCGTTGCCGGTTTTTGCTGGCGAGAGTGCGGTGATCTCCATGCAATTGGCCAATGCAAGCGAGCAGGAAAGAATTGGTATAGGAATAGGGCTTACCAAAAAATCAGTATCATACCTTGATGTAGGTGCTAGGGCTGAAACTATGGCAGAGATAAATGTTCCAACCTCTGTCAGGGGGCTGGAGGATGTTCCTCGTTTTGTTTGTACCAGTATCTTTCCATTTGGAATTTTTGAAGCCTGGTCCTGGGTTAGAACTCCATACCAGATACTAGTGTATCCCAAGCCTTTACAATGTCCGGAGCCATTGATTGCAAGTCGAACAGGTAGCAATGAAGGCGCGCATGTAGAGCAGGGAGCAGAGGACTTTCATAGCGTGAGAGATTATCATCCCGGTGATCCTATTAAACAGGTTATGTGGAAAGCCTTTGCCCGAGAACGGGGATTGTTGAGCAAAGAGTTTGAGCAGGAGGCGGGCGAACAGCATAGTTTAAGCTGGGATAGTGTGGCTCATTACGAACGAGAGCTTGCGATTTCATATTTGACAGATGCCGTATTACAGGCTGAAGAAAGTCAGCAACTTTACGCTCTACAGCTGCCGCACGTGACGATTGATAAAGACCAGGGTATGGAGCACATGCATAGTTGTCTGAAAGCTCTGGCTATGATGTAGGTGGAATTATGAATGTAAAACAGCTACCGATTAGTCGGCCAGGAATTGTCCCTCTCTTACTGCTTATTCAGACCGGAGTATTATTTCCGTTATGGTTCTTTATGCCAGCATGGATAACGTTAACCACCATCGCTCTGCTGTTAGCAAAATGGTATCTCAATCATCATCGTTTACATGCACCTAAATGGATACTTCTCATAGTGGTATTAGTGTGTGTGGGAGGAGTATTTCTCCAGTTTAAGACGCTAAATGGGCGTGACGCAGGAATCGGACTGATTAGTTTAATGTATGGTTTTAAGTTACTTGAAGCCAGAAGTTATCGCGATGCTGCCTTGCTGCTGTTTATTTCGTTTTTTATCGTAGTTACGGCATTTTTCTACACTGAAGCAATATGGATGGGGCTGTACCTGCTAATATCAATGTTACTGATTTTGGTTGGGATGGTGGCGCTAAACAGTCCGAAGGGTGTTCAAAGTAGTGCTAAGATTGGTAGATCCTCAGTCATTACTTTACTCCAGGCCATACCTATTATGGTACTGTTATTCTTTTTATTTCCCAGAAGCTCCTCACCTCTTTGGTCAATGCCCAATGACTCCCAGTCGGGGTCTGGTATCGATGATACTATGACGCCCGGTAGCATTGGGGCATTACATACTTTCGATGATATTGCTTTCCGAGCTGATTTTGAGGGGGAAGTCCCCAAAAACAGTGAGATGTACTGGCGTGGACTGGTCCTCTCGCGTTTTGACGGTTTTACCTGGTATAAGGAGAGTCATAGTCCTGTTCGGGGCGGTCTGGAATTACCCCGAGAGCTGACCTATCAGTATCGGATTCAAATGGAGCCCAATAACCGAAATTGGATTTTTGGCCTGGAGCAATTAGCCGAAGCGCCTGAAAATGCCTATCTTTTTAGTGACTATACCTGGATGAAACGGCGCAGGGTTACTCAACGTATTACCTATTCAGCGCAGGCCTATGACATAGACTTTAGTGATCATAATTTGACGCCGCGTCAACAGGAAATGTACTTGGAATTACCTGATGACTCTAACCAGAGAACGAAAGAGTGGGCAGAAGTGCGTAGACAGGAGCATGGCAGTGCTGAGACTTTCGTCAGCTGGGTTTTGTCATACATTCATCAGAATCAGTATCACTACACTTTGACTCCAGAGGTGATTGAGGTTGATACGGTTGATGGCTTCTGGTTCAGAACTCAAGAAGGATTCTGTGAGCATTATGCTGGAGCATTTGTCTATATCATGAGAGCGGCGGGCATCCCAGCCCGTGTAGTGACTGGTTACCAGGGTGGTGAATATAATCCTTACGGTGATTATTATATTGTCCGTCAAAAGGATGCTCATGCCTGGACAGAAGTGTGGCTGGAGGGTGAGGGCTGGCGCCGAATTGACCCAACAGCAGCAATACATCCGTCGAGAGTGGATGAAGACCTGTTGGGCCAAACAAGCTCACGGGACGGCTGGCTGCAAGAGTTCGGCAGTAATACTAGTTTTGAAGCACCAAGGGGATTTTTGCAGAATTTAGCTTTGCGCTGGGACGCGATCCAAAGTTTCTGGAGCGAGACAGTAATGGGCTACAGCCAAGATATGCAGTTTAGTTGGCTGCGCAAACTTGGTATAGAAAAAAATCAGTATCGCTACCTTGGATACGGACTTCTGTTCACTGTGTTTTTAGCAGGTCTGATCTTTGGTTATTGGGTTTTGCGGTCAACACAATGGCTTGATCCTGTTGCAAAACAATACATTAAGTTGATTGGAAAACTAAAAAAACAAGGCGTCAGTCTTGAGTCATCAACTGGTCCTCAGGAGTTACTTAAGAGCGTCCGAGATGTCTCTCCAAAGTTATATGCCAGAGCTGCCCCAGCAATTAAAACCTATGTAGAGCTTCGTTATCGTAAGCAATCCGCTACCAAGGAGCAGCTGAAATTATTAAAGCAGCAGGTCGCTAGGGTGTAGTGAACTGACAATAATGATGCTTACGCGTATAATACTGCGCTCTATTGGTAACTGTTGAATCAAGTTCATGGCAGACAAAGTGGCGGAAAAAGCCGTTGATATAAGTCCCATCCGGGAGTTTTTGTATTGTGAAACTCCAAAGGCATGGCTGGAACATGCTCTTAACAATATGGAGCTACTGCTCATTGACCATGCTCATTGCGAAAAAAAGGCTGCTGCTACTGCGGTTAAGTTGATGTTCCGCTATCCCGAGCAGATCGACCTGTTAAAAAAACTTTCGCAACTGATACGTGAAGAAGTGTTACATTTTGAACAGGTGCTTGAATTTATAGAGCAGCAGGGCATTAAGTATCGCGCAATAAAACCATCACGTTACGCTGCTGGTTTACATCAGTTTGTATCCAAAGATGAACCGCAACGATTCATTGATGGGCTGATTATTGGCGGGATTATCGAAGCTCGTTCGTGCGAAAGGTTTCACGCACTGGTTCCTTACCTGAAGGATGCTTATCCAGACCTGGCAAAATATTATCGATTTCTTCTCAAATCTGAGTCACGCCACTTTATGGATTATCTGGAGCTTGCAAGACAAAATGCCGATTCCAGTATTGATGAGCGACTCGATTTCTTTTTGCAAAAAGAACAGGAGTTGATAGAGTCACCCGATCCGCTATTCCGCTTTCATTCTGGCGTACCAGTTTAATACAAAGGTTAGATATATATTATGTCGAATAAAAAGTTACTGCTTTTAAGCTCATCCAGAGAGGGGCAAACAGATTATCTAGAGCACGCCCTGCCAATGATTGATAGTTTTCTGGAAGATAAAATTAAAGAAGTATTGTTTATCCCCTATGCAGGTTTTGCAATGGGCTATGATAAATATGAAGATAAGGTTAACCAGCCTTTTAATACGATCGGCAAAAAAGTAGTTTCGATTCACCGCTTTGATGATCCAGTAAAAGCGGTACAGGAAGCTGAGGCTATTGCCATAGGTGGTGGTAATACTTTCCACTTATTAAAAGAGCTGTATGACAACGAGCTCATCGATGCAATCAGGAAGCGCGTTGATGAGGGCGTGCCTTACATGGGGTGGAGTGCGGGCTCCAACGTAGCCGGGCTGACAATCTGTACCACTAATGATATGCCGATTGTTGAGCCAAGAAGCTTTAAAGCATTGGCCTTGGTAAATTTCCAGATAAATCCTCATTACACTGATTATCAGCCACCAAACCATAATGGTGAGACTCGTGCTGAGCGACTATTTGAATATGTTCGTGCTAACCCCCACCGTTATGTTGTCGGTACACGAGAGGGTACAGCGCTGAAGCTTATTGGTAACAAGCTTACTTTGGTTGGTAACAAACCTGGTCTTGTCTTCCGTGATGGAGAAAAAACACGACCAATTCAATGCAATACTGACATTAGCTGGCTTGTTTAATGCAAGAACGCCTTAAGTGGTTGGATTTGTTAAGAAAAATGTATATTCAATAGTTCAAATGGGCTAGTGTGGAATGACTATGGATGGTGATAATAATAAGTTATACCTCCATGGTATGACATATACCACTAACGGAGAGAACTATGAAAAAACATGTACTGGGACTGGTGTCGCTGGCATTGGCGACATCATCTTCTGTAATGGCAGAAGAGCATAAGGATGACGAGAACCTGGTGGGGAAGGTTCCGTTTCTGACTCTTACTGCAAAGAAACTAAAAGATGCAAATATTGCAACCCATCCTTTTATAAACTCCTCAATACCTAATCCTCCGGCTTCTGTTTATGATGGTCCTCTTTTCCAGCTGAGACATGACTATCCAAGTGAAGCAGTACAGAAACAGTCTCCCCCTTGGAAAAAAGTAACTAATAATGGATTGATAAACCAGCAAAATGCTATGGCATATGTTGAGGCTTTGAAAAGCTATGTCTCGGAGGATATGCAGAAGTTAATTTATGATTATGAACATTGGAATGCCAGTGAGGAGCCTTGGTGGCAATCCATCTGGTTAGGTACTGAGCGTGAGCCAATTCATGGCTTCTATGTCGGTTCGGGTTTTCCTGCTGGGACTTTGACTGATCAGAACCTAGATCTTACAACCTATGTTTTAACATTATACGACAACACGGCCGCTGCTACTTTGGGCAATATCTGGGGTACCACTCTTGAGGATGCTTACAACCCAAATATTACCAATCCCGGTGCACAGTATGCCGAAGGAAGCGTCATCGTTAAGTTTGCTTTTGTCACGCCATGCGGGGCCGACTGGTCGCCAATGGAAGGGACTGCTTCCTTACCTATATATGCTCCTCTTAATTCGAGTAATGGCTCTGGTAATAATCCCACAAAATCAAAGTGTCCCAACAATGGCTCGGAAGGAAGTGCCACTCAGCCAAGTCTTACAGATATCTATATGATGCAGTTTGATATTATTGTTAAAGACAGCCAGGCGGCACCGGATACTGGATGGGTTTTCTCGACGTTGATTTACGATAAAGATGCACCAGGAAAAACTGCTTGGGATAAAATGGTTCCTCTAGGTGCGACCTGGGGAGGGAACCCTGATGTGATTAATACTGCAAGCTCAGCCATTACTCCGCCAGCAAAGGTTAATCCCGCTTTAACTGAAAACTGGATTAATATGAATACTCCCGATTATGCCCGTTCAACACTTGGCTGGGACGGGCGTTTGTCGGGGCCGAATGATGGTGCCGTGGTGACGCCTGCCTGGGCTGGGGGACATTATTATCCAGCAGGAGTGTCCAGTGTTGGCTGCTTGGGTTGTCATAGTTCAGCACAATATAACCCTAATAGTTTAGAGACTGATGAGCCTAATATGGTGTCGTTTTTATTACCGACCACTACTCAACCACCATCACAGCTACCGCCACCGCACTCAAGTGGACCTGCTGACGTTCTAGTCCTTTTTGAGCCAGGATCTCAAGGGTGGATGAAATGGTTCCAGAGCAGAGCCGGTGATGAGCCAATGGACGCTAATCAGGTTGCACTTGATTACGACATGGTTACGGCTTTTAAAGCCATTCCAGTTTGGCAGGCGGCCTATAAAGCGATGCAAAAAGAGGGTGCTGTTAAACCTTCTTTGAAGCGTAAAGCTCAGTAGTTGGTGATTTATGGCTTTTGAAGAACTAACTGAAGAAGTGATAAATTTCTGGTTTGGCGCGCCTGACTCAGCTGAGTTAGGCGCAGCTCGATCCATCTGGTTTGACTCTACACCTGCGTTTGATGAAGACATTCGCCAGCGTTTTGGTCAGGCCAACCGGGAAGCCGGGCAAGGACAACTAGATGCTATGATGGAAAGTCAGCGAGGGTCTCTGGCTTTAATCATTCTACTGGATCAATTCTCTCGCAATATTTTCAGGGGACAAGCGGAGGCTTTTTCCAACGATGCCAAAGCTAGAGAAGTTGCGGCGTATGCTTTGAATAAAGGATTTGATCAGGGGCTTTTAACGGTACAACGAAAGTTTATGTATTTGCCTTTTGAGCATGCTGAGGATTTGATCATTCAGAATAAGAGCGTGGAGTTATTTATTGGTCTGGGCGATAGCAGCTCTACCAGTCACGCCTTATGCCACCGTGATCAGATCATTCGTTTCGGCAGATTTCCTGATCGCAATAAAGCATTGGGTAGAAAAAACACATTAGCTGAACAACGCTTTTTAGAAAATCCGTTTTGTTAATCACGAAGAAAAGGGCTCTAAATCATTTTCTTCAACTTCGACTCTGATCACATGGTAGTTAGAATTATATTTTCGCCATTCCCAAGCTCCATCAATAAGCTTGACATTTGTAATGTTAAATTTCTTCATGTCATCAAGGGAGTAATCAAATCCAACGGTTTCTTTGAAGTAGCGGTATAAGAAGTTCCAAACAGTAAATTCTTTATGGCCATATTCCGCTAATAAGGGGTGGACATTAATTTTCCTGTAAAAAGCATTTTCTTTCTCCCGAACTTTTACAGCCCTTGGTTCTCCTTTCCTGACCAAATCATCAAAATCACTTTGGTATGAGTTACCATGCCAAATTAACATCGAATCTTTTTGTAAATATTTATTCCTACCTGCTGGGAAAATATAGTTAGCGCAAGAAGACGCGCAGCCTTTGCCAACGGTTACATCCAACTTATTGTCATAAACCCAGTGTCCAAGTTTTATACCCTCAAGCACCGGCCCTCCTTTACTGGTTATTTTTAGCATAGTTGGCTTGGTTTTTAGGGATTGGTATAGAGAGAAAATCCTTAGGTTGGCACCTTTGTTTATACGCCCGTCGTAATGCAGAACATTGTTCTCACCCAAATATACGTTTGTTTCGGGTTTTATTTTGTTTTCGACTGACTCAAGAGAAGAACAGCTCACTAAGAGCAAAGGCAAAGCTGGGATTATCAACCTAAGTATCATAAAACGTCCTTGTTCAAATAACTATATGGAGAAATAATGTTCCGTTACCGAGTCGCCTTCAATCGTCAGGTAATGACCCTGTTCGCCCCAATCGCTAAGTACTATCCGCTGGCAATGCTTGCCATTGACTTCGATATCATGAAAGGCTGGGCGGTGCGTATGACCGTGAATTAACACCTGAGCATTATTTTGCTGTAACACTTCTTCCACCGCTTGGGGATGGACGTCAGTAATGGCGCTGGCTTTATTTTCCATTGCCTCACGGCTTTTCGCTCTCAGATCAGCCGCTATGCCTCGCCTAACCGCCAGAGGTTGGGAGAGGAGTTGCTGCTGCCATTCTTCCGAGCGAACCATTTCTCGAAACTGCATATACTCTTTATCATCCCAGCACAAGCTGTCGCCATGCATCATGATGGCATCTTTATCGCCTAGTTGAACTGGATGAACTTCGTCCAGCAACTGACCGCCTGTTTTTTCAGCGAAAACATCGCCTAGAAGAAAATCGCGGTTGCCGTGCTGGAAGTAAAGTTTTTTACCGCTGCCCGAATAGGCTTTGAACAGACTGATGGTGGACTCTACAAAGGCTGAGTCATCATCATCACCAATCCAGCTTTCATAAAGATCTCCCAGTACGTATAGCTCATCTGACTGAGGCGCGATATTTTGCATAAAATGCTCAAAGAGCGCCGTTAAATCCGGCCGCTCTTCGCATAGATGTAGGTCAGAAATTACGAGTATCATAATTAGCCGTTAATTTCTGCTTTCTCAATCAGTACGGTCTCTGTTGGTACGTCTTGGTGCATGCTATAGCTACCTGTTGGTACGTTTCGAATCGCTTCCACAACATCCATACCGTCAGTGACTTTACCGAAAACACAGTAACCCCAGCCATTCATTGACTCGTTTTTGAAGTTCAAAAAGTCGTTGTCATTGACGTTAATGAAAAATTGGCAGGACGCTGAGTGAGGTTCCATAGTACGGGCCATTGCGACAGTACCCATTTCATTGCTGAGGCCATTGTTCGCTTCGTTTTCAATCGGATCTTTGGTGTCTTTTTGATCCATTTCAGGAGTAAATCCGCCGCCTTGAATCATGAAGTTAGGAATGACACGGTGAAAAATCGTACCGTCGTAGTGGCCCTCCTTAACGTAGCTCAAAAAGTTTTCAACGGTTTTTGGAGCCTCATTAGGGTATAGCTCCAGAGTGATTTCACCGTGATTAGTTTTAAAGGTTACTGTTGGGTTCGCGCTGCTCATGGGGATTTCCTCAAAATTAATGATTTCGCCTAGCCTGCAAGTGACTTGAACGCTACAATGCTAGGCTGTTTGGCGCACATGATACTTATTTTAGTATCAAAATGCGATTTTAGCGAAAAATAGACTGAATTTAGATATTAATTAAGAGATAGAGACAAATGGCCATGTTGCAGATTTACAATAACCTTACTCGTCAAAAAGAACCTTTTAAGCCACTCGTTGAAGGCAAGGTATCTATGTATGTCTGTGGCGTGACGGTCTATGATCTGTGTCATATTGGCCACGCTAGAACCTATGCCGCGTTTGACGTTATTAATCGCTATCTAAAATTCCGTGGCTATGATGTGACTTACGTACGCAATATCACGGATATTGATGACAAGATCATTAATCGTGCCAATGAAACGAATCAAGAGTTCGGTGCAGTTACCGATAAATTTATCGAAGAAATGTATCAGGACTTTGATGCTATTGGATTGCAGCGTCCAGACGTGGAGCCAAGGGCCACTACGACCATGGATGAAATCATTGCCATGACCGAGACTCTGATTGACAAGGGCGCCGCTTACGCCACTGATGAAGGTGATGTCTATTTTCATGTCCCTGCGTTTAAAGATTACGGAAAATTGAGTCGTCAGGATCTTTCGCAGCTAAATGCCGGCGAGCGTATTGATGTTCGTGACTCGAAAAAAGATCCGATGGATTTCGCGCTATGGAAAGCTGCCAAGCCTAATGAACCATCGTGGGATTCACCATGGGGTAAAGGTCGTCCAGGCTGGCACATTGAATGTTCTGCCATGAGTAAAAAGTGTCTGGGCGAAACTTTTGATATTCACGGTGGTGGTTCTGATTTGCAGTTTCCGCACCATGAAAATGAAATCGCACAGTCTGAATGTGCCAATGACTGTACATTCGCTAATACCTGGATCCATACGGGTATGGTTCAGGTGGACAAAGAAAAAATGTCCAAGTCTCTGGGTAACTTCTTTACCATCCGCGACGTATTGAAACAGTACCGTCCTGAGTCGGTTCGTTACTTCCTGATGAGCGGTCATTATCGTAGCCAGCTGAGCTATACTCAGGCAAACCTCGAGTCGGCCGATGCAAGTTTGGAGCGTTTGTATACGGCTCTGCGTGGCGTTGATGAGTCTCAGGCAACGGATGAGTCATATGATATTTTGGAAAAGGCCCAACAAGACTTTATCGAAGCAATGGACGATGATTTTAACGTACCCGAAGCAATGCCTGTGTTGTTTGACCTGGCGAAAGAAGTCAACCGGTTGAAAGATGATGACATGGCAAAAGCGGCGACAGTTGCAGTGAAGTTAAAGGAGCTGGCTGGTGTATTAAGCCTGCTTCAGCATGACCCAGAAGAATTTTTAAAGTCTGGCGCTGGAGAGAGTGATGTGACTGATGAAGATATCGAAGCCTTGATTCAGGAACGTTTGCAGGCACGCGGAGATAAGAACTGGGAGCTGGCAGATAAAATAAGAGATCAGCTTCACGCGCTGAATGTCGAGCTGGAAGATGGTGCTGGCGGTACCAGCTGGCGCCGTAAGTAATTTAGAGTAGTGAGAAAAAGAAATGACTCGATTAATCAAAATCTGTTTATTAGTAGTAGCTCCCCTTGTTTTGTCTGCCTGTGAACCAGAAGTGGGTAGCGAGCGCTGGTGTAAGGCGATGAAAGAAAAAGATAAGGGCGATTGGACAGCAAATGAAGCTGCTGACTTTATGAAGCACTGCATCGTAGAGATTAAAGAGTACTAATCAACAGCGCTTTGCTACCTATATTCAAGATTGATGGGGGATGATTTCCTCCTTCAACGAGCCGCTTTCAGTTCCTTGGTTGCTGACATTATAACGTTATAGCCTGATCGTAATAATAGAATGACCAGACAAGTCGCTATTATGATGTCGGGCCAACCAGAGTCAGTAAGCCAGACGGCTCCAGCGGTTAAAAAGACTGAAATATTAACTGCTATATCATTTCGAGAACATTCCCAGACAGAGCTCATATTGACGTCTTCGTTGCGGTGTCGCCACAAAAGATAAAGGCAGACTGAATTAGCGACCAGGCTGAGTAGGCTGAAAGCCCCCATTACTTCAAAAATGGGGGTAGTCGGTTCAAACAATTTATAGATGACCTGGCCCATAATAATGCAGCCACCAAGTGTAATTAACAGGCCTTTAAATAGAGCTACCCTGGCTTTAGCAGAGACTCCCTTTGAAACAACCAGTAAACTCAAAGCATAAGTCAGAGCATCGCCAAAATTATCCATGCTATCCGCTAATAAAGAGCTCGAACGACTGTATAAACCCGCTGCAACAATGACTAGGAACATAGTCGCATTGATAAATAGAACAGTCTTTAGAGTTCCGCGTTGCTTCTCTTGTAGAACATCAACAGAACAGTCATCATCACAACATCCAGCCACAGGGTATTACTCAGAACGTTAGGGTCTGTGATTTAGTATGAAGCTGAAATTATAAAACTCAAGTGTAAGTTTCCGTTGAGATTATTGATTTAATATTTTTATAAAATTAACGCCAAAAAAGCACACACAGATAAAGCAATTCCTAAAGGTATCTGTATTGAAGTTAGTTTTTTAGCTGCCTGAGCTCCTTTTTCCTGAGCAGTTTCACTTTTCGATAATAGCTTTTCAGCTAACAGATTGTAAGAAAGGATGAAACCAACGAGAATCATAAGGATTTGCATGATAAGACCGAACAGCCCAGCCGAATATTTCACCATCACGCCTAAGTGGGGCAGACTTTTAAATAGGAAGTAGTAGAGGCCAAAAACTAATAAGATAATCCCAATCACGCCCTGGTAAGGTGCCAATTTTTTTAATGCCTTACCAGCATCTTGGGATTTTTTTGCAATGAAGCTGGATGCTGCCAGTAAGCCCCCAATAATGGCAAGTATGGTAACGATGGTATAAAACATAGTGAGTCCTTTTGTTTCTGTTTGCTAGTCAGCCTAGCGCAACTAGTTGAACTCAAGAAGTTTTTAGCAGGAGAAGGGTGAGCCATTTCACACTCGGTGGAACTGGCTCGACCAGAATTAAGGTGTAACTGTTAGCCTAATCGTGCAGGTTTTCGCAAGCGTAAAGCGTATTACTCATCAGCATGGCTACTGTCATTGGACCTACGCCACCAGGAACGGGGGTAATCCATGATGCACGTTCTTTAGCTACATCATATTCAACGTCGCCAGCAAGCTTGCCGTTATCCAGGCGGTTTATGCCCACATCAATCACTATAGCGCCTGGTTTGATCCACTCACCTTTGACCATATTAGGTATGCCCACACCAACAACGACAATATCTGCTTCAGAGACTTTCTTAGGTAAGTCTTTGGTTTTACTATGACAAAAAGTCACAGTGCAGCGTTCCATCAAAAGCTCAAGGCCCATTGGACGACCGACGATATTAGAAACTCCGACAACCACAGCGTCTTTACCTATAAGGTCGATTCCCGTCTCTTTAAGCATGACCATAACGCCGTAAGGAGTACAGGGACGCATAGTAGGCATTTTTTGGGCTAGACGACCCATATTGTAGGGGTGGAATCCATCGACATCTTTATCAGCTTTTATGCGCTCTAAAATAACGTTAGAATCGAGGTGGTCAGGTAGTGGCAATTGAACCAATATTCCGTCTATTGCAGGATCGTCATTTAGCAGGTCAATCTGCTCTAATAAAGCGTCCTGAGTGGTGTCTGCTTCCATCACAATTTTACGAGAAATGAAGCCAACCTTTTCACAAGCTTCTACTTTCTTGTTAACATAGATTTGTGACGCGGGATCGACTCCCACCAGTATTACTGCCAGACCCGGGGCGCGAAGCCCTTGATCAAGGCGAGCCTTTACTTTAAGGGCTAGATCGTCTTTTACTTTGGCTGAGATGTTTTTACCATCAAGAATTTGAGCAGTCATGTGGTTAATAAGATTCAAATGATTGTTTGAAAGGCGTTATTGTCTCAATATTGAACAACTTACTCAATGCTTTTATAGAAGATTAAAAAAGTTAGAAAAAAGCGATAAAAAGTGGTTGACGGGTATGGGGGAAATCAGTAATATGCGCGTCTCGCAGGGGCAAGCCCCTTGAGACGAAAAAATCGGAGATTAGCGCAGTCTGGTAGCGCGCCTGCTTTGGGTGCAGGATGTCGGGGGTTCAAATCCCTCATCTCCGACCAGTTTTATTCTCACCTCGAGTCAGGATTAACATGCGTCCGTAGCTCAGTCGGATAGAGCAACGGCCTTCTAAGCCGTGGGTCGCAGGTTCGAATCCTGCCGGACGCGCCATTATTGAGCGGATGTTCCGGAGGCGAGGGGAGAAATTGAGGTTGATGGTGGGCGTAGCTCAGTTGGTAGAGCCCCGGATTGTGATTCCGGTTGTCGTGGGTTCAAATCCCATCGTCCACCCCAGATTCTTGTAAACCAGCATTGACGCTGAGCAGGAATTACAATACGGTTCGATGAGGGCTCAGGGCCCGCAATCAAAATGCGAAAGTGGTGGAATTGGTAGACACGCTGGATTTAGGTTCCAGTGCCGCGAGGCGTGAGAGTTCGAGTCTCTCCTTTCGCACCATCTTTAACTCAGTTTATAAAAACTGGTCTGAAGATGGTTCCTCCCTTAAAGTCTTCATCTGAAAACCTGGTCATTTTAATTATTAGCTATTGATTTAAAAATAGCCTATCGGAGATCAGCGAATGCAAGTTTCAGTTGAAGCCAATAACGGTTTAGAAAGAAAATTAGTTATCGATGTACCTGCCGAGAACATTGACGGCGCGGTACAAAAGCGCCTACAGGAAATGACGCGTACCGTGAAAATGAACGGTTTCCGTCCAGGCAAAGTCCCTTTCAAAGTTGTTCAAAAGCGTTACGGTGCGTCAGTCCGTCAGGAAGTGCTTGGCGAAATTATGCAGCGTCACTATTTTGAAGCGATCCAGCAGGAAAAAATTACACCAGCAGGATATCCGCAGCTTGAACTAATTGAAAACAAAGATGGTGAGAACCTTAAGTTCTCAGCAACCTTTGAAGTTTATCCAGAAATCGAAGTTGCAGATTTAACCAAGCTTAAAATAGAAAAGCCAACCTCAGAAGTAACTGAGGATGATCTGTCTAATATGATGGAGACTCTTCGTGGTCAGCGTGCTACTTGGACCGAAGTTAAGCGTAAAGCTAAAGAAGGTGACCAGGTTGTAATCGACTTCAAAGGCTTTATTGATGGTGAAGCGTTCCAAGGTGGTGAGGCGAAGCAGTTCCCGCTGGAAATTGGCGCTGGAAATATGATTCCTGGCTTTGAAGACCAGTTAGTAGGTGCTTCTGCTGGTAATGACGTTGAGGTCAAAGTAGCCTTCCCTGAAGACTACCACGTAGAAGATCTAAAAGGTAAGGAAGCAACTTTTGAAACGCACGTTCATGCTGTTAACAAGAAAGAACTTCCAGCACTTAAAGATTTAGCTGAGCAGCTTGGTGCTGAAGATTTATCAGCTCTTAAAGCTGATGTTAAAAAGAATATGGAGCGAGAGCTTCGTAATGCCATTAAATCACGCGTTAAAGGCGCTGTGATGGAGCAGCTTGTAGACCAGCACGAGTTTGATATGCCTAAGGCAATGATTGATCAGGAAATTGATCGCATGCGTCAAGAAATGGCACAGCAAATGAATGCTCCAAAAGGTGAGACTCCAGATCTACCTGCAGAGCTGTTCGAAGAACAAGCTACTCGTCGAGTAAAACTTGGCCTGGTCGTTGCAGAAATTATTAAATCAGAAGAAATCAAGGCTGATGATGATAAAGTCCGTGCGCAGGTAGAAGACCTGGCTTCAGTATATGAAGAGCCTCAGGAAGTTATTGACTGGTACTATGGCGACCCGCAGCGTTTACGTGAAGTGGAGTCGTTAGTGCTTGAAGATACTGTGGTTGACTTGGTGCTGGAAAAAGCTAAAGTAACTGAGAAAGCCGTTAAATTTGATGAGATGCTAAACACAAACAAACAATAAGTTTAGCTTTTCATTCAGAGTATAAAAAAGAAGCGGATTTTATCCGCTTCTTTTGTTTTTAGATTAAGGAATCGTCTAGATATGAGCAAAATTGATCAACCTATAAGCAGTGCTTTAATTCCAATGGTTGTGGAGCAGACTTCCCGAGGGGAACGCTCTTATGATATTTATTCTCGTCTATTAAAAGAACGAGTTATTTTCTGTGTAGGCCCAGTCGAAGATCACATGGCCAATTCAATTATAGCTCAGTTGCTATTTTTGGAATCAGATAATCCTGATAAGGACATTTACTTATATATTAATTCACCAGGTGGTGTAGTAACTGCTGGTATGGGTATATACGATACCATGCAGTTTATTCGTCCAGACGTTTCGACTGTCTGTGTTGGACAAGCTGCTAGTATGGGGGCTTTATTACTGGCAGGTGGAGCAGCGGGAAAACGTCATTGCTTACCTAACTCGCGAATGATGATTCACCAGCCTCTCGGTGGTTTTCAAGGTCAGGCTTCTGACATAGCAATTCACGCTCAAGAAATTAGTGAGATGAAAAAGCGCTTGAACGGTATTTTGGCCCATCACTGTGATAAGCCAATAGAGCAAATTGAAAAAGACACAGACCGTGATAACTTCTTATCTGCTGATGAAGCAGTCAATTATGGTCTGGTGGACTCCATAATTAACTCTCGTAAGTAAGTATAGACTACTCATGGCTCAGTCCATGGGTGGTACCTTTCCCCATCACTTTCTCATTTATTAATATTTTTCCCTAATTTTCCTGCCAAAGGTTTCATTTTAGGATACATTAGACCTTTAGCGGTTCAGTTTATATTTGGCTTGTCGCATTAGTCCTAATGGATATAGGAGGTCGCGATGGATGAACACCGCTCGTTTAGTCGGGTTGAGAGGTTGCTCGCTCCCTTTGTCTGGATCCGTGCCGGCGAGGGGCGTAGCGTCGTATTGATGTTTTTCAGCCTCTTTATCCTGATGCTGGCCTATTACCTGCTTAAAGTAATCAGAGACCCGTTAATCCTATCTGATGGTAGTGCTGAATTAAAAAGCTATACCACCTCGGTGCAAGCGATTATTTTGCTTGGGGTCATTCCTCTGTTCAGCAAATACTATTATAAATTTTCTGATTACAACGATAAGTCGCTTTTCTTGAGGCGGGTTCTACTATTTTTTGTCAGTCATCTCCTCATTTTCGCAGTAGCCAAGTATGCTGGACTTCCAATTGGCATCGCGTTTTATATCTGGCTTGGGGTATTTAGCGTAACCATGGTAGCGCTTTATTGGGCCTTTTGTGCTGATTGCTTTAACCCCATGAGTGGTAAACGGTTATTTGCCATTATTGCGATTGGAGGAACCACTGGGGCATGGGTTGGGGCTCAACTAGCTGGTCTGCTATATCCCATCTTAGATATTACTGGACTGCTCATGTTATCCGCCATTCTTCTGACAACGTTAAACTTTTTGATTCGTTCAAGCTATCGTGCAGTTCCTGAGTCTTCTAAATCGAGCTCGAGAAATAAAATACAAACTAAAAGGCATCAGTGGTGGGAAGGTTTTTCATTATTTTTTAATAGTCGATATTTAATGCTTATAGGGGTATTTATACTATTATACAATTGGATTAACTCTATCGGTGAGTATGTCCTTGCCAAGTTTGTGGTGAATCAGGCACTGCAGTTAGCTGAGAAAGGAAGTCATGGCGAACAGCTGTATATGACCGAGTTTTATTCCAGTTACATTGCTTGGTTTACTTTGATAGGTCTATTGCTTCAATTATTTGTCGTGTCACGATTATTTCGGTGGATAGGAGTAGGGGCTTCGGTATTTATTTTGCCGTTTGTCATGGTTATAAACTATACCATGATTTTGTTCTTTCCTTTTTTCACTGTTGTGAAGTGGGCGTTGATAGCTGAAAATAGTGTCAATTACTCTATACAGAATACTAGCCGGCATGCACTTTTCCTGCCCGTATCGAGAGATGAAAAGTATTTAAGCAAGAATACTACCGATACTTTCTTTTATCGTTTCGGTGATGTTATGAGTGGTGGTAGCGTTTTTATCGGTGTCCAATTATTTGGATTGGGTACTTTCGAGTTTATTACCTTTAATACTATTTTAGCCGGTATTTGTTGTTGGACTGCCTTATCTATCCGAAGACATTACAAACTACAAGATAATGGTCAGGTGGAGGGGCGTCCTCCGGAACTGGCTCTTTCACTACAGCCGGAGCAATTAACAGCAGGTAATAAAACGATTGTTTCCATTCCCGAAAATACCTTTATTGATCCCGACCCTGGGGATATGATCCGCTATCAGTTAAAGGCAGGTGATGGATGTGAGTTACCATCCTGGTGTCATTTTAACCATGAATTGCTAACTGTTACTTTTATGCCACCACCAGCTACTGACGCCAAATTGAAGCTGGTGTTGGTGGCCACAGATTTTGCTGGCTTTGAAGCGTCAACCGACTGGGAAGTCACAGTCAAACCAGAAGTGGATATCACTGAAAATACTTAAGTATTTTATCGCGCCGTGATAATAATGAGAGAATCTGTTGTGGGTGTAAGTAAGCTCTTAACTCAGCCATCAGCTGCTGACGTGTCAAAGATGCAAGCTTCTCCCTAAAAACAGGTGACAGATAAGTAGGAGACTGTCTTTCATACTCAGGGAGCTTGCTGCTCATTCTGAAGGAACGAGTGTGATCGATAAGCCATAAAAAGCCATTATCTTTACTGTATAGACGGTTACCGGTATTCCGATCTTCATTGAAAATTAACCAATCAAAAATATGCATAATATCTTCAGACTCATTAATGGAGCAAAAGCTGTAGAGTTTTGTATTTTGTTCTATCATTTCAGTTCTGGATATTGAGTCTTCTACCCAGTACTGAATAATCCCTTTTTGCCCATTATGTGTATACTCCATGGTGAAAGGAACCATATATAAACCAAGAATACGATCCAGCTTGAAAGCTGCCATATCATAGACATAACGATCGGCAACATTTGCTAAACGCCTGTCTATAGAACCCTTCTCCATATTAGGGTCGCTATCATAGTATTTGAAAATAGCACTGTGCTGATGGTCAGCATTAGAAAAGGTTAACTTAATGGGCTTGCTAAAAAAGTCATCCAAGGGTATTTGTTCTACAATTTTGGCGTTTTCGAAAAAGCTCTTCAGGTACTCATCACTATATCCGTCAGCGTATAATGGTTTACGGACCGGATCTTCAAGTGGAGTCGTATTCGTGGGATCATCAATGTTAAGCACCTGTAGATTCTCATCTTGAATAATAATTGCGCTCGGGTGGCCATTGTAATGTGAGCGGAGCATGCCTGTGTCCAGTAAAATAAGCTTATTACCGAAACGTGAACGAACCAGACGACTTTCGTCAGGAGTGTGACCTACTAAAAGTTGCTCAGAATTAAATCGTTCGAGAGCACGATCAATAGTCTGTTGCTCTGAATAACAATGACAGTAGATATTCCCACGGTACCAGATTGGACCGAATGTAGTGAGCATTAACGAATCTGCAACCTCAAGAAAACGTTTGGCTTTTTTTACCACACTGCGTTTATTTAATGAGCGGGACTGTATCTTTCCTTCAACTAATGCAGTTGCTACCTGTTTTCTCTCGAGCTTATTGAAATAGTGTTTAAATAACCCTGCATCCAGCAAATCGTGGTATAGGGTTGCGTAATCTTTTAGTTCCTGGCGGAACAGCTGGTTCAAACCAGCTTCGCTTAATTCCAGATCCAGAACTTGTTTGGATATACCTCCATGAACGTAACTGCGACTATTAAAAGTGCGTAAAACATTTTTTTGTAAAAGCCAGCGACCATAATAACCATCTGGAGCGAACCCTGCTACCAGTCCAAAATAACC
Organism: Kangiella sediminilitoris; assembly: GCF_001708405.1. Taxonomy (NCBI): domain Bacteria; kingdom Pseudomonadati; phylum Pseudomonadota; class Gammaproteobacteria; order Kangiellales; family Kangiellaceae; genus Kangiella; species Kangiella sediminilitoris. Next base: position 656,776 of record NZ_CP012418.1, read on the forward strand.
CGGAGGGTACATCTCGAGGAATGCTTTTCTACTTTCCTCGTCATCCTCAAGCTCTGAATAACTGAGATAATCTTCATAAATCGCTTGTCGATATCGTTCTGACTCATCGGGGATAAAGGCTGCATACTCTTCCTCTGAGACGTAGCGTAGGTCTGACATAAGGTTCATTGCCTCATGGTTTCCAAGCAAAACCTCAACCTGTCCGCCTGACTGTTTTGCTTCATTTTCCAGGCGTATAAAAAGATCCATTATTTTTCTGGAGTCGGGACCTCTGTCTAAATTGTCACCAATGCTTATCAATAAATCTGTTTTGCCACTCCATCGCAGTTTCTCATCAATGACGTCACTTGCCTTTAAAACATTTAGTAATTCAGTGTAGGCCCCATGAACATCGGTGACGGCTACAGTTCTTTTGGCAATGCCTGCCACAGGTAGAGTCAAAATGACTAAAAAAGTAACGAGGATAGAACTATAAGAAAGGGCTTTATTGAGATTCATAACGCATTCCAGTCGCATTTTAGGCTTGCTAATACTATATCATAAGCCAGTTTTGTTGGTCCTGAAAGGGGATGGTCCGAAGCTTGTCAAAATCTGTAAAATTTAGTGTTCTTATGGCTTTGCGAGGCTTTTTGCTTTTGTTGCCGTGTTATATTTGGTACTGTTAACGTATAAAGAGCGGGTTTAAGAGGCTGGAGTTATGTAAAGTCCTACTTCCGACTTGAAAAAACAGGCTTAAGACCTCATTTCCTCTTTATAGAAACGGCTGCTACTGCAGTGTATAGAAAGCATTAAATGAAGCCACGCCAATTTTTTAATCTAGGCGCTTGCTTGAGGTAGAAGATGAGTAACGAAAACTCCGACGATAAAACACTTTATTGTTCGTTTTGTGGCAAAAGTCAGCATGAAGTGAAAAAGCTGATCGCAGGTCCTCGTGTGTTCATATGTAATGAATGTGTGGATTTGTGTAACGACATTATTATTGAAGAAATTCAAGAGATTGCGTCGAAGGAAGCAAAGGATAAATTACCTAAGCCCAAGGAAATTGCAGACTTCTTGGAGCAGTATGTTATTGGGCAGGAAGATGCTAAGAAAGTGCTTTCTGTTGCGGTTTATAACCATTACAAACGTCTTGAAAACGAGCCTCACTCCAGTGAGCACCAAGATGTTGAGCTAGGGAAAAGTAATATCTTGCTAATAGGGCCTACTGGTAGCGGTAAAACCTTACTAGCGGAAACTCTTGCTCGAATGCTGGATGTTCCTTTTACGATGGCTGACGCAACCACCCTGACAGAAGCAGGTTATGTGGGTGAAGACGTAGAGAACATTATTCAGAAGCTTTTGCAGAAGTGTGATTATGACGTAGAGAAAGCGGAGCGTGGTATAGTTTATATCGATGAAATCGATAAGATTTCCAGGAAATCAGACAACCCTTCCATTACACGTGATGTATCTGGTGAGGGTGTGCAGCAGGCATTATTGAAGCTGATTGAAGGGACTGTCGCTTCGGTTCCACCCCAGGGTGGTCGTAAGCACCCACAGCAGGAATTTCTACAGGTGAATACCGGAAATATCCTTTTCGTCTGTGGCGGTGCTTTTGCCGGTCTGGAAAAAGTCATTCAAGAGCGTACCGAAAAAGGTGGCATTGGCTTTGGTGCTGACGTTAAGGAAGTAAATGATGGCGCGAAAGTCGGGCAGATGCTGAAAATGGTTGAGCCGGATGACTTGGTTAAGTTCGGGTTGATTCCAGAGTTCATAGGTCGCTTGCCGATTGTCACAACTCTGCAGGAACTTGACGAAACAGCTCTAGTGCGGATTCTAACTGAGCCTAAGAATGCTTTAACTAAGCAATACAGCAAGCTTTTCTCACTTGAAAATGTTGAGCTGGAGTTCCGTAAGGACGCATTAGTGGCGATTGCTCATAAAGCCATGGCACGTCGAACTGGTGCCAGAGGTTTGCGCTCTATACTTGAAGAAATCTTGTTAGACACCATGTATGACTTACCATCTTTAGAAGGTGTCAGTAAAGTTTGTATCGACGGTGCAGTAGTTAAAGGCGAGGCTGATCCTCTCTTGATTTACGACAACCAGTCTAAGGCTGCATCAGAGTAATAGATTGATAAGTTGTGGTTACAACCTCAGGTTGTAACCATTCCCACTGAGTAGATTGGTTAAAATCCCAGGAAATAAACGTACATGCCATTAGAAACTAAAGAACTTCCATTATTACCGTTGCGCGATGTTGTGGTATTCCCACATATGGTTATCCCTCTGTTTGTTGGACGAGAAAAATCGATTCAGGCACTGGAAGAAGCGACAAACGGTGATAAGCAAGTCATGCTGGTAGCTCAGAAAGAGGCAACCGAAGATATGCCTGATGCTGATCAGGTGTATGATTACGGCTGTGTGGCAACAATTTTACAGATGCTGAAATTGCCCGATGGAAATGTAAAAGTTTTAGTTGAGGGTGTCCAGCGCGCTAAGGTTGACCGCTTCGTACAGCTTGATCCGATGTTTATTGCTGAAGTCAGCTTGATTGACAACCAGCAGGGAGAGGAAGATCAGGAAGATGCATTGGCTCGAGCAGCATTAAATAGCTTTGATAAGTACGTAAAACTTAATAAAAAAATACCCAGTGAAATTCTGACAACTCTTTCCGGGATTGAAAACCCAAGCCGTCTTGCGGATAGCATCGCTGCTCACATGTCCTTGAGTATTGAAGACAAGCAAGAGATTCTTCAAATGGAGTCGGTTGTAGAGCGCCTTGAGCACTTGATGAGTAAGATGGAAAGTGAAATGGATCTGCTTGAAGTTGAGAAGCGAATCCGAGGCCGTGTTAAAAATCAGATGGAAAAGAATCAGCGTGAATATTATTTGAATGAGCAAATCAAGGCCATTCAAAAAGAGCTGGGTGATGGTGAGGAAACAGCTTCAGAGCATGAAGAGTTAGCGAAGAAAATCGAAGAAGCTGGTATGACTAAAGAAGCCAAGGAGAAGGCTGAGGCTGAACTGAAAAAATTGAAAATGATGTCACCTATGTCCGCAGAGGCAACGGTGGTTCGTGGTTATATTGATTGGTTACTGGGTGTCCCTTGGAAAAAGAGAAGCCGGGTAAAGCATGATTTGGTAAAAGCTGAAGAGGTGCTTGATGAGGATCATTATGGTCTTGAGAAGATCAAAGATAGAATCCTTGAGTATTTAGCAGTTCAACAGCGTGTGAAAAAGTTAAAAGGGCCAGTCCTGTGTCTTGTAGGGCCTCCAGGTGTAGGTAAAACTTCACTGGGACAGTCTATAGCTCGTGCTACTGGCCGAAAATACGTTCGTATGGCTTTGGGTGGTGTGCGCGATGAAGCTGAAATTAGAGGCCACAGACGTACGTATATCGGTGCAATGCCCGGTAAGTTAATGCAGCGTATGAGCAAGGTTGGGGTTAAAAATCCATTATTCCTGCTGGATGAGATCGACAAGATGTCGATGGACATGAGAGGTGATCCATCCTCAGCATTATTGGAAGTCTTAGACCCTGAGCAGAATCATACTTTTAGTGACCATTATCTTGAAGTAGATTATGACTTGTCTGAAGTCATGTTCATTGCGACCTCAAATTCGATGAATATCCCAGCACCATTATTAGATCGAATGGAGGTTATTCGTATACCTGGGTATACCGAAGACGAAAAAGTTGAGATTGCAAAACGCTACTTACTGCCAAAGCAAATTAAAAACGCGGGTTTGAAAAAGAATGAGCTTGACCTTTCGGAAGACGCTCTTCGAAGCATCATTAGATATTATACCCGTGAATCAGGTGTCCGAAATCTCGAGCGCGAAATTTCAAAGGTTTGCCGTAAAACGGTCAAAGAACAATTGCTAGCGACCAAGGCTAAGAAAACAGTCAAGGTGACTGATAAGAACATAGATAAATACCTCGGAGTGCAACGCTTTGATTATGGCCGTGCTGGCGAAAATAACAAAGTAGGTCAGGTTACGGGGCTAGCTTGGACGTCTGTCGGTGGTGAGCTGTTAACAATTGAGTCGGTTGTGGTAAACGGTAAAGGTAAAACCGTCTTTACCGGACAATTGGGCGATGTAATGAAAGAATCTATCCAGGCAGCAATGACGGTTGTTAGAAGTCGTTGTCTGGCGTTAGGAATTGAACCTGACTTTTATGAAAAGAAAGACCTACACATACATGTTCCAGAGGGAGCAACTCCAAAAGACGGCCCAAGTGCCGGTATCGGAATGTGTACAGCGCTCATTTCTAGCTTAACAGACATCCCTGTAAGGAAAGATGTAGCTATGACGGGTGAAATCACCTTGCGAGGTGAAGTATTGCCTATCGGTGGTTTAAAAGAAAAGTTATTAGCCGCTCACAGAGGCGGTATAAAAACAGTCATTATTCCAAAAGAAAATGAAAGGAATCTCGAGGATATTCCAAAAAATATCAAGCAGGATCTTAAGATCGTTGCAGTGAAATGGATAGACGAAGTTATTGATATTGCTCTTGAACGATTGCCTGAGCCTATCAGTAGTCCGGTTGGATCAAAGCCTGAATCTGCGCCAGCAGAGAAGGGTGAACAGAACAAAATTCAACCACATTAAGCGTGAAATGCTGATTTCTAGAGACTTTTAGCGATATTGCTCTAAATTATCTTGACAGTTTTAACAGTCAATTGATATAACAGAGCACCTTGAGTTATGCATAAAAACTCTAAGAAACGCAGTAAATTTTTTAATCACAGATTTCTAAAAAATAAAGGGGAAAGTGTGTGAATAAATCAGAATTAATTGATGCTATCGCAGCAGGCGCAGATATTTCTAAAGCAGCAGCAGGTCGTGCATTGGATTCAATGTTGGGCGCTGTAACTGATTCACTACAAAAAGGTGAGCAAGTTTCTTTAGTGGGTTTTGGTACATTTTCTGTAAAAGAGCGCGCAGCTCGTACAGGACGTAACCCTAAAACTGGCGAAACTATCCAAATTAAAGCAGCAAAAGTTCCAGGATTTAAAGCTGGTAAAGCGCTTAAAGACGCGGTAAACTAAGCGCCGTTTTTTTGCGGGTGGTTAGCTCAGTTGGGAGAGCATCGCCCTTACAAGGCGAGGGTCACTGGTTCGAGCCCAGTACCACCCACCAAGTCTTTCACCATAAGTTCAGTTGAACGCTTATGGTGAGGACTTAAAAATTCGGAGCGGTAGTTCAGCTGGTTAGAATACCGGCCTGTCACGCCGGGGGTCGCGGGTTCGAGTCCCGTCCGCTCCGCCACTTTTTAAGCGCGCCTCTTTAGGCGCGTTTTTTATAACTGGCGATAGAAAAGTCAGTAATCTACGTGTAAAGCAAAGTTTATAAACGAAAGGTAATTTCAGCCATGATGTTGGAAAAGATTCAGCAAAGCATGAATAGCCCGATAATGAAGTTCGTTATGTTCATCATTATTGTGTTTTTCATTGGAGCAGGCTACTTCGGTGCCAATATGTTTGGTGGTGATCCAAACCGAATCGCAGAGGTTGATGGTGTTTCAATCAGCAGCCAACGGGTGCAAAGCCAAATTGATCAGATGCGCCAACGTGATGGCCAGGCTTTTGAGCAGCGTTATCCAACTGAAGCAAGCCGTGAGCAGCTTCGTCAAACCATCGCTCAGCAGTTAATCAACAGTGAAGTTATTGTGGCGGGTGTTGCAAGAGCTGGCTTTGCTGCTTCTGAAGAGCAGGTTAAGGAATGGATTCGCACTAACGAAATTTTCCAAATCAATGGGGAGTACTCCGCTCGTCAGGCAAGGGAAATTCTTCGTCAGAATGGTATGTCGGAAGATAGACTGGCAGAAATGGCTCGTGAAGAAATTGCACGTGAACAGCTACAAAATGGGCTAACAAGTTCTGGGTTTGCTCTGTCCAATGAAGTAGCGACCTTATATCGATTACAGGAACAGTCTCGTGATGTAAGAGTTCTTCGCGTCCCTATCTCGGCTTTCACTGAATCAGTGGACTTTGGTGATGAAGCAATTAATGAGTATTACCAAAACAATCAAAGTCAGTTTCAGCAGCCAGAGCAAATTAACTTAAAATATGTGCGCTTGTCTGTTGAGAATCTGATAGAAGAAAATAAATCTGACGTGACTGAGGAGCAAATAGAAGCATTTTACGAAGCTCAAAAGTCAAATTATCAGGAAGTTGGTGAGATACAGGTAGCCCATATTCTTATTGATAATTCTGTTGAGAATGCTAAGTCTAAGGCAGAGCAATTACTTGAGCAATTAAAGCAAGGGGCAGACTTCGCACAATTAGCAGAAGAAAACTCTTCTGATACATTCAGTGCAGAAAATGGCGGTCAGTTAGATTGGGTTGATGCGGTTGAGCAAAGTGATGAATCGGCCGGTACGGGCTGGGCTCCAGAATTTGAGCAGGCTGCTTTATCACTGGAGAGCCGTGGTGATATCTCCGATATAGTTGAAACGTCTTTTGGTTTTCATATTATTAAACTTCTCGATAAGCGTCCAGGCAGCACAACGCCTTTAGAAGAGGTTCGTGATGACATTATCACAGAGCTTGCTGAAGAAGCGGCCACTGAAGAGTTTTATGAAAAAGAATCAAAGTTGAATGAAATGCTATTTGAGTATGGCGATGACATTCAAAAGTTTGCAGAGCAAGTTGGTTTAACTGTAGAAGAAACAGGCTTATTCAGTAGACAGAGTGCTACTGGAGTTGCTGCAGAACCAGCACTACTAGAGAAGGCGTTTACAGCGCAGGTCATTGACTCAACAGACGTAAGTGATGAAATTGAGTTAGGCAATAAAGATATTATTTATGTTACGGCCACAGACTATAAAGCTGAATCAGTTAAGCCTTTAGAGGAAGTAAAAGCTCAGATAGTAGCTACACTAACACAACAAAAAGCTGCTGAGGCCGCTGAAGAGTTCGCCAGTAACGTTATGGATGCTCTTAAAAGTGGTGATTCAGTGGACGACATGGTTTCTTCTAAAGAGCTGGAGTGGCAAGAGAACGCGGACTTGAAACGCCGTGATTCTGAAATGAAGTTTGATCTTGTATCCGCCATATATCAGCTGCCTGCACCAGCAGAAGGTGAGTCAGTAATTGACTCTAAATCTTTGTTTAATGGTGATTATGCTGTTATTGAGCTTAAGGCTGTAAATTATCCAGATCCTTCGGATATGGATGAGTCTAAACGCGAGCAGTTACAGCAGATGGCGAAGAACTTGAATACTCAGGTAGATACTGGGAACCTTATTCAATACTTCCAGAATACTGTCGAAGTGAAAAAGTAATGCTTCAATCTCAAAAAAAAGCCACTCAGAGAGTGGCTTTTTTTATGCTTCAATATTTTTCTAGCGATTCTTTTTGTAGCCTGCCGAGGCATTCAGCAGCTCAAGTGTATATTGTGATTTAGGTTGGCTGAAAATATCGGCAACTCTTCCATACTCTTCCTGTTTTCCGTTATTTAATACCAGAACCTTGTTACTAAAGTGCTGAACTAGGCCAAGATCGTGTGATATGAACACATAGGCTAAATCAAGCTGGTCCTGAAGGTCGAGGAGAAGGTTAATAATTTGAGCCTGAACTGAGACGTCTAAAGCTGAAACAGGTTCATCTGCAACGATTACCTTCGGACGTAATAAAAGGGCTCTGGCAATGGCTATGCGCTGTCTTTGCCCACCTGAAAATGTGTGAGGGTACCGTTCAGCATATTCGGCACGCAGACCGACCATTTCAAGGACTTCTTTGATTCTTTCCCGGCGTTGGCTTGCAGTGTAAGTGGTGCCATTATGCAATGGCTCTTCCAAACTTTGCATGATGGTAGCTCGTGGGTTTAGTGAAGCAGATGCGTCCTGAAAAATCATCCTGATATTTTTATACCACTGGAACTTGTTCTTTCTCTTTAGAATATCCTTCCCTTCGAAGAGTAGCTCGCCGCTATCAGGACTATCTGCACCAACTAAAATGCGGGCAAGGGTTGATTTCCCCGAGCCAGACTCTCCAACTACGGCCAAAGTTTGCCCTTCGTTCAGACTGAAGCTGACATCTTGTAATACCTCAAGATAACCTTTTTTTAGCGGGTTATTTGAAACCTTATAACTTTTTCGTAGATTTTTTGCAGAGAAGAGGTTTGGCATATGTTAATCCTCCTCAATTAGAGGGAAGTGACAGCGTACCTTACGTCCTTTTAGAGAACGTAGTTCAGGGGGTTGTACACATTTTTTATTGGCATAGGGGCAACGAGGCCCTAAATAGCAGCCCACAGGCAAATGATCCAAGGATGGGGTACTTCCCTTGAGATTAAAGAGGCGCCTTCCCTTTTTGTAATGCATCCCGTAGTGTGGAACGCTATCAAGCAACGCTTTAGTGTAAGGGTGATAAGGTTGGCTCAAAAGGTTATAAGTTCGCCCAGACTCAACAATCTGGCCTCCGTACATGACATAAACTTTATCGGTTGTCTCCGACAGGATAGAGAAGTCATGAGTGATTAGCATCAGAGCCATGTGATGCTCTTCATTTAATTTTAAAAGCAGGTCCAGGATTTGTGACTGTACTGTTACATCAAGCGCCGTCGTCGGCTCATCTGCAATGAGAAGCTTGGGCTGGCAGGCAAGAGCCATGGCTATCATTACACGCTGGTTCAACCCACCTGACAGTTGGTGGGGATATTCTTTATATCGGCGTTTTGCATCCAATATCCCTACCTGATTTAATAACTCCAAGGATTTCTCATATCGCTCCTTGCGAGTGCCACCATCATGAAAGCGGATGGTTTCATCGAGTTGATAGCCTATTGTTAATGAGGGATTTAAGCTTGATGTTGGTTCCTGAAATATGATTGAGATATTGCTGCTAATCAATTTTTGGCGCTCTGCTGCACCCATACGAGTCAAGTCATGACCATCAAGGTTAAATAAATCTGCTCGCATTGTTGCTGCGGGTGATAATAAGCCTGCAATAGCTAAAGCCATAACACTTTTACCGGATCCGGACTCGCCTATGACTCCTTGTACCTGCCCTGCATTGATGGATATTTTTGCGTTATCTACCGCGGGAATAATACCGCTATCGGTTTTAAAGTTAACGCTTAGGTTTTCTACTTGCAGTAATCCCATAAAATCTACCGGTTGAGCCTTGGATCTAGAGCATCACGTACGCCATCTCCGACCAAGTTGATTGAAAGCACTGTAAGGAAAATAGCCAGACCTGGCAAAGTCATGGTCCATGGCGCAAACTGAATAAACGCTCTTGATTCGGATAGCATTGTTCCCCATTCTGCCATGGGTGGCTGAGCGCCCAGGCCTAAGAATCCCAGCGCGGCAATATCGAGCAGAGCCGTTGAAAAACTAAATGTTAGCTGCACAATTAAAGCTGGAACAATATTTGGCCAGACATGGTGTGTCAGTAGGCGAAAACGCTTTGCTCCATCTAGACGGGCAGCCATAACATAATCTTTATTCAGCTCATCGCTGATGGCTGACTGGGTGATACGAACAAACTGCGGTATTAAAACAATAATGACCGCGTAGATAGCATTGGGCAGTCCTGGACCTATTATAGCTACAATCGCAATTGCCAACAGAAGTGAAGGGAAAGAGAGTAATAAATCCATAATTCGCATCAACAGCGAGCGCAGTGCAGGACTCAGGAAGGCCGAGGCAGCACCGATTACTATGCCTGATATGGCTGCGATAAGCACTACAGTGATTGTGAGCTGTAATGATAAGCGAGCTCCATGGAGTAATCTTGATAGCAGGTCACGCCCAAGATCATCCGTACCAAAGAAGTAATTAAAGTCACCAGCAGAGCTCCATATTGGTGGAACTAGAACCTTGTTATTAAACTGGTGTGCTGGATCGTAGGGCGCAAGCAAGGGGCCAATTAACGCCATTAGCATAATAACTGACAGTACAGCGGTTCCTATTAAAGCACCTTTGTTCTGCTTATAAATAGCCCAGGCCGCTTTTTGATTAGCCGTTCCAATGCGCTTAATCATGACGGTCTCCTTAAGCGCGGATTAAGATAGATACTCAAGAAGTCCAGAGCCAGGTTAAAGGCAATAACGATGATAGAAAGTGCTAAAACCCCCCCTTGGATACTGGCAAAATCACGTCTAGATACAGCCTCCAGAAGCCACTTGCCAATTCCAGGCCATGCAAAAATATATTCAGTAACAATGACGCCTGACATGATGATGCTGACCTGAACGCCGCTAATTGTCAGAATTGGTTGCAATGCATTACGCAGGCCATGAATCCAGATTATCCTTCTCTGGCTGATACCTTTGGAGCGTGCCGTACGAATATATTCCGACTTGAGTACCGCAAGTAAAGAAGAGCGAGTCATGCGGGCAATAATCGCCATCGGGATAGTACTCAATGTTATTGCTGGGAGTACAAGGTGGTGCAAGGCATTCAAAAAAGCATCAAACCCATATTGATTGTGGTGTAGTAAGGTATCAATGAGCATAAAACGAGTATACGGCTGGATGTCATATTGGAAATCAATTCTTCCAGCGACCGGTGTCCAGCCAAGGGTCAGGGAAAACAGCAGCACTAACAGCATACCCCACCAGAAAATAGGCATTGAGTAGCCTACCAAAGATGATGTCATCAGGGTGTTATCCAGCCACCCGCCACGGCGTGTGGAGGAAAGAATGCCCAGCCCCAGGCCTGTTGTAACCGCCAAAGCTAATGCTAATACAATGAGCTCGATTGAGGCGGGAAAATGTTGTAAGAAATCAGTGAGTACACTTCTTTTATGGATACTGGAAATCCCCCAGTCCCCCTGCAATAAAAACTGTAGATACTCGAAGTATTGGAAAAATACATTCTGGCTTTTGTAGTCATGTATCGGCGTGTCAGACTGTAAGCTAAGGATGTAAGTTAAGACCGTTAAGCCCAGAAGACTAATTAGTAATGTACCTAACTGCTTTATAAGAGTGGTGAACATTAATCAGCTTCCTTCTGTGGCAAAACGCGCGTAGTTGGGTCTGGCTTTGAAATAGTTACACCCTCAAAGTTAATGTTGCCAATGGGCGAAATTATTAAGCCGCTGATATTAGGTTGTACCAGGACACTATTATTGGCGTGTGCAATTGTTAACCATGGTGCCTGCTGTTTAAATATTTTTTGTGCCTCATCGTAATATCGCTTTCTTACGGGCTGCTCAGAGAGAGTCCTTGCCTTCAGGATTAGCCTATCAAACTCTTTATCACACCATTTTGAGTAGTTGTTACCGCTAACAGCCGAAGAGCAGCTAAGAAGCGGGGTGAAGAAGTTATTGGGATCGGCGTTATCTGCGTTCCAACCGAGTAATACGCTATGGTGCTGTCCCTGAGCCACTCTTGCTAAAAACGTTCCCCATTCATAAGTGATGATTCGAGCATCAACATTAATGTCTGCCAGGTCTTGCTGAATCATCTCAGCCATCTTTCTGGCATTTGGATTATATGCGCGCTGAATTGGCATAGCCCAGATATCTATACTAAATCCATTGGCATAGCCCGCATCCCGGAGAAGCTCTAATGCCTTTCTCTTGCTGAATGTTATTTTGTTTATATCTTGGTTGTAGGCCCACGATGATGGAGGAATGGGGTTAGTAGCCAATGATGCCTGACGATCATAAACGGTTTGTAATATCGCTTCACGATCAATCGCCATGGTTAGGGCTCTTCTTACTTTTTCATCATCGAACGGCGGTTTTTCAGTGTTAAAAGCCCAGTAGGCAACGTTAAGACCCGGGGTTTGCACGATTTTTAAATCATTCTTCTGGGCAACCTTGAGGTGTACCGGGAGTGGATAACTCATTAAATCGCATTCGCCAGCACTGAACCTGGCAAAGCGCATGGCTGCGTCTGGAGTTATGGCAAACACCAGGTTTTTTACCCGCTTGGTATCGGCAAAATAGTTATCAAACCGCTTATAACGAATGTAAGCGTCGGGTTCGTAGCGCTCAAACCTGAAAGGGCCTGTTCCAATGGGTTTGCTGTCAATCCACTCAGGGTGCCTTAGACGGTTAAGTTGCTCAGCATATTCTGCAGATAAAACTGAGGCAAAAGGTGTCGCCAATATTGATAAGAAAGGGCTTTCAGGACGGCTGAGTACGAATTGAACCTGATGTTCGCCGGTCTTCCTAATGTCTTTAATCAGTTGATCAAGACTTTGTGCGGTAAAGTAGGGGTACCGGCCACCAGAAATACCATGGTAGGGATGGCTGCGTAAGCGTTGGCGATTAAAGCTGAATAAGACATCATCGGCATTCATCGGACGACTGGGCGTAAATATTTGGCTACCATGAAATGCGACATCTTTTCTAAGATTAAAAGTATAACGTAAGCCGTCATTACTAATGCGCCAGGACTTAGCTAATGAAGGTGCGATCTCCGTAGTACCGGGCCTGTATGTCACTAACTGATTATAGATGATGTTGGCTGTTGCGTCGTAGGAAGTCCCTGATGTCACAAGTTGTGGGTTGAATCCATCAGGGCTGCCCTCAGAACAGTAAACCAAAAGCTCTCGGCTGTTTTGCCCGGCTTTTTCGGAGGCATCTGGTGTACAGGCCGAACATAGAAGCAGGGTTAAAACTGCTAATCCGGGCACTTTCTTGGCGATGCTGTTATAAACGCTATGGTTTGACATCAGGTCTTTGTTTTCGTTGGATTTCTTAATAATAACAAGCTTAACAGTCAGTGCCTAGCAATTACTTAGTGTCAAGAAATCATCAAGGCTTAACCCAAACTTGTTACAAGCTGTGAACAGGTGCTGAGTTACCACGGTAACAAGTTGAAAGGGATAGGGAAACTGCTATACTGATTTTGTAGTATATATATGCTGTTAAGAAGTCGTTCAGGCGTTATAACTTAAAGTAAGAAAAACAATTATCTGTCGGGGCCCGTAGTTTGAAATCAAAAGCAATAAGTATTTCGGGTTTCGTAAAGTGATGGCAGAGATAAGTATAGAGTGAGCAATGAAACCGTTTAATCAGGCAAAAATGATCGCCACAGCAGCGCTGGTGCTACTTAGCAGCCCAGTTGTTGTTGCAAATGGTGCTTCAGTACCGGCGGACAGCTGGTCTCCCTATACATTTGGTGATTCTTCTTACGCTGAACTATTTGACTATTACTCCTCTTCCAAAGTGATCCCTCTTTACGCTGATTCAGACTCAGGTACTTTTGGTGGTAAAGATAATGAAGAGAAATTATCCGTGGGTTTCTCTGATAGTATAGATGGATTCTGGAAAGTGTCTTTAGATCTGAATCAGTCTAAAGAGTCGGCTTTTGCTGATGAACAGTATCGTTTGAATACGGCATACAGTCCGAATAATGGAGAGTCTACCTTTTACATTGATTATGGAAATCGACGAGTTCCTGTTTCCATCAAGGTTGATGATATTCTCGAGTATAATCAAAAGCGCATTTCGGATGAAAACTTTTCACTTGGGTTAAATCAAAAGTTAAATGATTCATGGTCAGTAAGTATTAGTTATACTAAGTCTGAGCTTGAACAGAATTCATCACAAAACAGTGAAGTCGGTTACGAACATAGTGGTGCTTTGAACCAGCATTATTGGTTCGACCTGAACAAAGATGGTTTGCCTGAGTCGGTGAATTTGTTTTCTGAGCTCGGAACAGCTTCAGACTTCGATAAGGCCTCTGAGGGAATTGAAATACGCCTAACCCGGCAGGCCAGTGATAAGCTGCGTGTTGGCGGTACAATAAGTAGCTCTAACCTGAACTTGGATTGGCAACCTTACAAGTTTGATAATATACAACTTCCAATCTCAGAGTATGATGAACAGAGTTTTTCGCTGTTTGGTCAATATGATATCAGCCAAGATTGGCGTTTCAATGCGAATCTGAGTCGCAACTACTTTCAAAAAGAGTCCCCTCAGGTAGTGTCTTTACTTGCTGCTGATGCTAGCGAACTAAACTTTGAAAATACAACCTTAGACATAGGTGTCCAATACCAGGGGCGCTGGGATGATATGGGGCTGGTGATTCGAATAGATTTGCTTAATTTGTTGGGAGAGGCTGCGGACCAGGATAATGGTTTGCAACAGCTGGATGATTCTGGGTTGATGCCTTACACCTTCCAAAGCCCAAAATATATCAAATTAAGCGGCAGTATTAACTTCTAGTCAAAGCTCACTGATATATTGTCACTTCTGCATTCAACTATAAAAAAATATTATCTGAGTATATTACTAAATGTAAATTAGCTGTAATGATTTGTTGACCGTTACGGGGCTTGTCATTTATAGTTGATTTCTTTCACCGCGAGAAGACCGATTGGTTTAAGTTGACAATTAAAGAGACGGTATTAACACTTCTGGCCTTTAATTTCTTGATTTTTGGCCTGAATCCTACTAAGTTTCTTTAACATCGACTTTTAATGAAACAATTTCTGAACAGAAATTTGGGTAAGTTTATGAAAAAACAAGTACTTTTTAAGAAAACGGCTATTGCCTTGATGGCTTCTGCTGTCATGGGGAGCACAATTGCTGCTGGCCCATTCAATTCTTCTATGAATATAGAAAAGCGAATTGATAAAGAGGCAGCGAGCACACAGGTGTCTGTAGATCGTCTAGCAGAGCAAACGACCGATTTGGCGCTAGAATACAGAAACACTTTACAGCAAGTTGATAGCCTGCGCATTTATAACACTCAGCTTGAAAGACAAATTGCATCTCAGGAAAAAGAGATTGCATCAAGCACTGAGGAAATGGAAACCATTGATGAAACAGAAAAGGGTGTTCTTCCACTGATGGATGAAATGATCAAAACCCTTGATGAGTTTGTTCAGTTAGACATTCCATTCAACCTTGAAAAACGTCAGGAACGTGTACAAAACTTGTACGGCCTGATGGATTCAGCTGATGTTACTGTTTCTGAGAAATACCGTAAGATTCTAGAAGCTTATCAAATCGAAATGCAGTACGGTAATGCTGTATCTGCAAGTAGTGGTACCATTGATAAAGACGGTGAGACTCTAACTGTCGATTTCCTACGTGTTGGTCGTTTATCTTACGTTTACTTAACTGTTGACGGTGAAAGTGGTGCCTATTGGGACAAAAGTTCAGCTACTTGGAAACCTCTTCCGAATGAATTCTTAGATTCGGTAAATAGCGCTATCAATATGGCGAAAGGTGTAGCAACACAAGAACTCTTCAAAGTACCAGTCCCAGTTACGGAGGCAGCACAATGAGAAACATTTTAGCATTATCACTCGCTGGCGCCTTAGCGTTTAGTGTTTCAGCTGCGTCAAATGCTGCTGAAAGCTTGTCACACGCCGACCTACTTAAGAAAGTAAGAGATAAAGAGCGTATTCAAGAGCAGGTGAACAACCAGCGTGTTCAAGAATTTGTTCGTAAGAAAAACCAGCAAGCGGAGCTACTAGCGGACGCAAAAGCACGTTTAGCAGCAGAAGAAGCTCGAAGTGAGCGTCTTAAAGCCGAGTTTGATGAAAACGAAAAACAACTAACTGAAATTGCAGAAGACCTTCGTGTTAAGCAGGGTAACCTGGGTGAGTTGTTTGGTGTAGTTCGTCAGGCAGCTAACGGCTTGTCTGGTGATATTTCATCATCATTAATCAGCGCTCAGTATCCTGGTCGTGATGCCCTGCTAAACAAGTTAATCGAAGCAGAAGAGCTTCCAAAAATGGACGACCTTCGTGGCTTCTACGTATTAATGTTGCAGGAGCTTTCTGAGCAAGGTAATACTGCAAGCTTTGCCGCAGACGTTGTAAACGAAGAAGGTCGTACAGAAACGCAAACTGTTGAGCGTATCGGTACCTTTAACCTGCTTACTGGTAAAGACTACCTGATTTACGACAAAGGTCAGATCAAAACTTTACAAGTTCAGCCTGGACCAGAAGTTCGTGACTTGGCAGCTGACTATGAAGCAGCAAACTCTGGCTATGCAGGTCTTTACATTGACCCTACTAAAGGCGGTATCCTACAGCTAGAAAAGCTGAAAATGAGCCTTCCAGACCGCTTATGGAAGTTTAAAGGTTTCGCAGGTTCAACAGTAATGATCTTGTTGGCAATCGGTATCTTAATTGCTCTAGAGCGTCTGTTCACACTGTACATGGTTACAGGTCCAAAAGTTGCTTCACAGAAGAAATCAAGCACTCCTGGCAACAACCCACTTGGTCGTGTAATGAAAGTTTACTTGGCGAATAAGAATGAAGACGTCGAGAACTTGGAGCTGAAACTTGATGAGGCTGTACTGAAAGAAACGCCTAAAATCGAGCGTGGTATCAACTTGATAAAAGTTATTGCAGCGCTAGGTCCTTTGTTGGGTCTATTGGGTACGGTAGTTGGTATGATTGAGGTATTCCAATCTATTACACTTCACGGTACTGGTGACCCTCGTTTGATGGCAAACGGTATTTCGCAAGCATTGGTAACAACCGTTTGGGGTCTATTAGCAGCAATCCCACTTACATTCCTACATGCCGTTGTTGCAGGTAAGAGTAAGAACATCATTCATGTACTTGAAGAGCAAAGCACGGGCCTAATGGCTCAACACGACGAAAATAACGGATAGGAATTTCCTTATGGAATTAATCTATACGATATTAGAGTTTATTGATAAAGGTGGATGGGTCCTATGGTGGATAGGGCTCGTTCTATTCATGATGTGGACCTTTATTATCGAGCGTTACTGGTACATCTATGGGCAATTCCCCAAAGAAGCTCGTTCGATTATCGCTCGTTGGAACTCTCGTGACGATCAAACTTCATGGCGCGCACATCAAATCCGTGAAGCTTGGGTCTCTGTTGCGAGAGAAGCTTTGAACCAGAGAATGTTATTAATTAAAACGTTGATTGCTATCTGTCCATTACTAGGCCTTTTGGGTACGGTAACCGGTATGATCAGTGTTTTCGATGGCATGTCAGGTCAAGGCTCAGGTAGTGCACGTCAAATGGCGGGCGGTATCTTCCAAGCGACAATTCCGACAATGGCGGGAATGGTTGCAGCTTTATCTGGCATTTTCTTCAGTAGCCGTTTAGAACAAACAGCTTATATGAAGACACACCAGTTAGCCGACAACCTTCCACACCATTAATTATTGGGTGAAGCTACATGGCTAATGATAAAAGAAAGCAAGAAGATGTTGAAATTGACATGACACCGATGCTCGACATCGTGTTTATCATGTTGATTTTCTTCATCGTTACTACGGTTTTTGTGAAACAAGCAGGCGTAGATGTTGTCAAACCTAGTGCGACCACAGCAGAAGAGCGTAAAAACGCATATATCTTTGTGGCCATTGACGATAAGAACACCATTACGATTGATAAAACGACTGTTCAGCCTGCAGAAGTTAAATCAAAAATCCAATCATTGCGTACTGAAAACTTGGAAGGTGAAGTAGTTATCCAGGCAGATAAAAAAGCAAGAGCAGGGCTTGTGTTAAAAGTCATTGATTTTGCTAAAAGCGCTGGAGCCAAGGTTTCTGTCGCAACAGAGAAGGTACAGTAAACGATGATGAGAGTTATATTAAGTGCACTGTTTGCCTTTGGTATTGTGGTTGGTCTATTTCTATTGATGAATCTTTTGATCTCTTCTGATGATACGAAAGATGAAGATATGGACAATATCAAGGTAGAAGTGGCTTTTGTTGAGGAAGATAAACAGGTTCAACGTAAAGAACGTCGTCCTCCTAAAAAGCCACCACCACCGAAAGAGCCACCACCGCCACAACAACAGGTGCAGCAGAAGCAGCAGAAGGTTGTGACTGCGTTGGTTGATATTAAGATTGATAATATTGATGCTTCTATGGACGGCGCAGGTATTTATATTGGTGGTTTAGGGCAAGGCCAGAGTGACTTTGCTGGAATGGGTGATGGTGATGCTATCCCTGTATACCAGCCACCTGCTGACTACCCAGTCCAAGCACAGCTGAAAGGCATTGAAGGTTATGTAACATTCAGTTTGGATATCGGTCCAGATGGTTCGCCGTCAAACATTTCGGTTGAAGATGAAAATCCTCGTGGTGTCTTCCGAAGAAATGCGTTACGAGCTATTCGGAAGTGGAAATTCAAACCAAGAATCGTCAATGGGCAGCCCATCCCTCAGCGTAATATGAGGTATACGATGGAATTTGAGCTTGCTCAATAACCATAAATAAGTGTATGAATATGAAGAAATTATCCGTTTTATTAGGAGTCACAGGGTTGGTTTTTGCGGGCAGTGCTATGGCACTTCCGCAAACCAAGTATACTAGCTCTTGTAAGCCTCTCTCTCCTACAGAAGGCAAATACGAGGAAAAAGGCTCTACTGGTTCGATTAGCTCACAGTCAGCGTTCAAGAAACTAACGGCAGCTAACGAGGCATACGCAGACGGAAAGCATCAAGAGTCAATCGCTATACTTAATGAGCTTATTGCTAACTCAAGTGATAAAGTTGCTGTAGGTAGAGCACAGTCATTGCAGGGTATGAACTACCAGGCGATAGAGAACTACAGCGCAGCGCGTAATGCTTTTATGAAAGCAATCGAAAGCGGATTCCTGCGTAAGCAAGATGAAGTACGTCTGCGTCGTGGTATTGCTCAGCTCTATGCTATTGAAGAGAATTACTCTCAAGCAATAAGCTGGATGGAGCGTTATTTTAAAGACGCCATCAAGCCACCAGCAAATAGTTATGCTTCCTATGCAAGTCTTCTTTATAACAGTGAGAAGTATCGTGAAGCCATTTGTCCGGCATACATAGCGTTAGAGCAAGGTATCAGTTCAAAAAAACCAATGTACAGCATGCTTTTCGGTGCACACATTAGGTTAAATGAAAATGTTGGTGCTGAGACAATCGGCGAGGAAATGATTGAGCTTTTCCCAGACGATAAATCTGTCTATAACAACTTGTTTGCCGTATATAGCCGTCGTGGAAAACAGGCTGACATGCTTGCTTTAGCTGAATTAGCGAGAATGAATGGAATATGGCAGAGTGAGACGAACTATAAGCAGCTTTCTGCATTGTTTTCGAACAATAAAACGCCCCGTCTTGCGGCGGAACGCTTAAAAGAAGGCATTAACAAGGGTGTTGTTGAGTCAAACGAGGATAATTGGAAGCGTGTAGCTGATAATTACTTCTTTGCAAAAGACTTGGAGAATGCTGTAGAAGCCTATGATAAAGCATCGTCATTTACATCATCTGGTAAATATGATTATAAAGTAGCAATCATGTATCAAGACAATGATGATTATGCTAAGGCAGCAAGAAAGTATAGCGAAGCTATTAGGAAAGGTGGTCTTAAAGAAGGCGACATTGGTTATGCCTACATGAACTTAGGTGTATCTCAATTCCGTTTGGGCCGCGAACAAGCTGCTATTGAAACAATGAAACGCGCAACAAAATATCCAAAAGTAGCAAAAAATGCTAATGCATACATTAAGTACCTTGGAGATTTGAAAAGAATGCGCGATTCTCTAGCTGAGATTAATCAGGAAGAGAATCAAGAGGGAGAAGGCGAAAGCTAAAACTCACTATCAACAAAAAGAGCGCTATTTTTAGCGCTTTTTTTGTGCCTGTTTACTGGTAAAATCAAACAGATGAGGTAAAAGGGAAACTATATTGAGAGTTGTAATTTGTTGTTTACTGTTATGTCTTTACGGAGTTGAAGCACAAACTGCTGCTATCTTTGAGAGAGTTGACTCTGTCATTGAAGAAACAATTAGTGAAGGTGTCCAGGTTCAGCTGATCGACGCAGATTATCACGATCTTGCGTTTCTCTCCATTCGTACAAGAAGCGTGAGTAATAAAGCTGATTTAATTAAACACAAAGAATATTACCAAAAGCATGGGTTCCCATACACGTATAGTTCCTTCAAAGATTATTCAACAATAATAGTTAAACTTCCGGTTGAACAGTATGAAGAAGTCCTTCAGTCATCGATCGCAAATCTAGAAAACCAGGATTTTCGCTCACTATCTTTTACTGTTATGGGACAAATAAACCAGCAACGTGTTTTAGGTCTTATCAACCGATTCTACTCGAATACAACTGTTAATATTTTGGCTTCGCAGTCAGAATCTGCGGTTAGTGTGGACATCTTAAAGTACGATTTTCCATTTGAGTTTGCACAACCCAAGTCATCAACAAAGGCTACAAAAAATATTGCTACTAGTCTTGTGACTGGTTTTTTACTCTGTCAAATTGACGCAAACAATGTCCCCCTTTTTTATTTGGATCAGGATGGGTTTAGATGCATAAAACCCGCTGATACAAGGCAGCTTCACATTGATGAGAAGTTAGTTGCTAACTATAAAAGTGACCTAATGCAACGCTCCAGATTCATAAACTCTGAACCTTTTGAGTGGTTGCAGCTTCTATCTCAGTTTTCAAAGGATAGAGGCTATGAGCAATTTTTAAGCTATTATAAAGGCCTCCAAACTGTATCTATCGATGACGTTATAGCTCTATATAATGAACGACTACTAGAAGTAACAGACAGCCACCCTGCAACTGAAAGTGTTGAGTCTAAACAAAAGTATGATTTTAACCAAAACGTCGAAGATCGGTTCGAAGTTGATATCTTTGAAATTGAAGAAATGGATGGTGTCTTTCGATTTACCTTTGCGGTTCGTGTGGACAATAGCTTTTGTGTACTTATAGACTGTAAGAACTCGCCTTACTACCTGACAGTCGCTGATAACCACTTAAACCAAACTCTATCTTTTAGTTTTTCCCCTGAAATATCCCAGCAGGTATTAGGTTATATAAATGAACATTTGGTTCCCTTTATACTTGGGCAAGAAGGGCTCAGACAAAAAGACCTTGTGGTAGCTCTGAGCGGAGATTTCACAGTAGAGCAGTTAGATGGGTTGTTTTTTGCACTAGGGAAGCTTCCGTCATCATCAAGCCTTATGATTCAGCAGAAGGGTATACTGGATACCTCTGACTCAAATTCCAGGAGTTGGAAACTACCTGTTCTACCCGGAGACCAAGACTGGCCTGTTAGTGAGTTATTGTACTATGTACTTAAATCCAGTCTTAGCGAAGAGGCGGAAGTGGTAAAAGATAATTCTATAATTGGCCTGAAGCCGCAGCCATTTTTTAACGTGAATCGGTTTAGCTCGACACTGACCGTTAGGCCAGCCAATAAGATCCATGAGAATTTAAATACTAGCCTGCTTGTGGATGAGAAACAATTTGAACAGTGGAAAAAAAGCCTTCTCAATAACTTACGACTTCAGGATAGTAAATACCAAACAAAATTATTAACCAAGGTTTTTGGCCTGAAAGATTATAATGAACAGCTTAATAAGGGTATTGCCGAATTAACACTAAGTGATTTTAAACAGTTCGTACAAAGTTCTTTGATAGAGCATATAGAGTAATATTTTATTACGTTTCCTCATATTTTAAGCCTGTTGTCTAAGCTATACTGGTAGGGTTGAAAAGGACACGGTATGGATTGGATAAATAATACATTAAATAAAGTGAATGACCTCTGGGACAGAAGCCTTGACAGGCATGTGCGAGTGGCTGTTACTGGTTTAAGTGGAGCAGGCAAAACCGCTTTTATAACCTCATTAATTAATCAGTTACTATTTGCTTCTTCAGAATATCAGCTGCCTTTTTTCGAGGTTGTTGAAGAGGGTAGATTGAAAGCGTCCAAGTTAGAACTTCACAGTGAATTGCATATTCCTAGCTTTAAGTACGATCAATGTATAGAACAACTAACAGCTGAAGTACCTTCTTGGCCTGAATCTACAAAAAGTATTTCTCAGGCCCAGATTAAGTGCCGGTTCAAAGTTAAAAATCCTTGGCTAAAAAAAGTACATGAACAGTCTGTGTTGACTGTAGATATTGTTGATTACCCTGGGGAGTGGCTTCTCGACCTACCTCTTTTAGGCATGAGCTTTAAGGATTGGTCACAGCAGTGTTTAAATTATTTGCAAAGTGAGCGAAGAAAAGACTATACAAAGGATGTAGTAAGGGCAATAAGTAGCCTGGAATTCCACAAAGATTTTAATAATAGGGATGATGATGGATACATAGCAGAACTTGCAAAGCAATATAAAGAATCACTGCTGCAATATAGAAATACTGAAGGTGATAACAGCATCGCGCTACCGGGACGCTTTATATTGCCAGGAGAGCTCACCGGTGCGCCTGTATTGGATTTTTTTCCTATAGTGAATGAAGATGTGCTTTCTCTGGATTGGAGCTCTCTAGAGGGCTCTACATTGCTTAAAAGCCTCGAAAGGAAATTTGACTACTATAAGCGCGAAATCATAAAACCTTTCTTTGAAGATTACTTCTCTAAAGTTGACCGACAGATTTTACTGATTGACACAACTTCTGTTCTTGAGAGTGACTATGAGGCCTATCAAGATTTAAAAAAGACTATCGAGCTGCTGCTTACCGGGTTTAGTTATGGCCGCTCCAACTGGCTTAAAAGGTTATTTTCACCAACTATCGACAAGTTAATGATTGCGACAACCAAGGTGGACTTGATTCCACCGGACCAGCACTCGAATATTGAGTCATTTATGCAGAAGATGGTAGCGCAGGCAAAAAATGATGTTGGCTATGAAGGCGTTGAAGTTGAAACTATGGCGATAAGTTCGGTATCGACTTCTGAGCCCGTAACCACAGAACATAACGGTCAGCCAATGTTATGTGTTAAAGGGTTAGATAATGACACGGGAGAGCCCGTACTTCATTACCCCGGTAAAGTCCCTTCGACATCATTAAGCAGGACTGAATGGCAGAGCCTGGATATAGATTTTTCTACTTTTGGTATACCAGAAATTAAGGCAGATGAACCCTTACCCTATATTCGGATGGATAAGGTATTACAATTTCTGCTGGGAGATAAGTTCTCATGAGTGATAAGCCTGTAAAGTTTTACGGTAAGGATAAAGAGCACCAAAAAGCTGAAAAACTACTGCAAGAACAAAACCTGGGTGACGACGGTGGCATTAAATATCATTTGGCTATTGATGAAGCATCTGACCGTGAGACGGATGATTCGGCTTCTTTAAAAAAGCAAAGCAAGGGGGGCTTCCTTAGACGATTGTTTTGGCCCGCGCTCTCTGCTTTTGTTATCACGGCAGCCGGATACGAGGCGATCCAATTCATTAATAGTCTGATGAGTACCCATTGGTTGCTTGGAAGCGCGGTTGGGGTACTTGCTGGTGCCGCAGTTATCAGTGGTGGCTATATGCTGATTAAGGGCTGGCAGGCAAAATATCGTTTTAAGAAGAGGCGTCAACAACAAGTACGTTTTGAGGAAATCCAACAAAAAAATAGTTACGGTAAGGCAGCCGCTCCATTAAACGAGCTGACGCTAGAAATTGGTCAGTATGTGGATATGAAGGGGTTGAAGCAGAAGTATCAACGCCAAAAGCAACAGGTACACAATGACAAAGAGTTGATTCAAATTTATTCGGATACAGTACTGAAGGGGTTAGATAAAATTGCTCTGGACGCTATTACCAAGCACGCGACAGAAGCCGCAGCTATGGTTGCTATCAGTCCACTTGCAATAGGGGATATGGCTTTGGTTGCGTGGCGTGGAAGCAAAATGATTGAGGAGGTCTCGCAAATTTATGGCTGTCCGCAAACGGCCTTAAGTAGATTTGAGATGACGAAAAAGATATTTAAGAATATGATGTTGGCCGGTGCCAGTGATTTAGTGGCTGATGCAAGTGTTGAGTTCCTTGGAAAAGGTCTTACAGCGACTATATCAACAAAGGCAGCTCAAGGTATTGGGGTAGGTATGTTGATTGCGAGAATGGGCCTGCAGAATATGCAGTTATGTCGACCAGTGGCCTTTAGCGACGATAATAAACCAAGGCTCGGTGATATCAGGAAATCAATTTACAGTAAGGTTGCAGGGCTTATTAAAAGCATTTCAACCTCAGGAAAGAGCGTAGAGAAAAAAACGCAGGGGAAATTATAAACATGATAGAAATTAAAGGCTTAGCGAAAAGCTTTGCGTATGATAAGAAAGAAGCCAAGAAAAAGAAAGGAACTGTGGCTAAGGATCCAAGAGAAGGGGAAGGCGTTTTTCATGCTGTGAGAGACGTCAGCTTTAGTTGTGATAAGGGCAAAGTATTAGGTCTACTTGGACCAAATGGTGCCGGTAAGACAACTACTTTACGCATGCTATCGACTGCTCTCGAACCCACCGCTGGTGAGATATTGATCAACGGTCATGATGTTACGAAAGAGCCGCGTTATGCCCAGAAGTTAATTGGCTTTCTGTCTGGCAAAACGGGGTTATATCATCGTTTAACAGTTAGGGAGAATGTTGAGTATTTTGGCCGGATGCATGGCCTGTCAAAGCAAGTTATGGATGAGCGTCTGGATAAGATATTTAATATGTTGGATATGCACTCGTTTGCTGGAAAACGTGCTGATGATTTATCAACTGGGATGATGCAACGAGCTTCTATTGCAAGAGCGGTAATACATGACCCTAAAGTATTGGTCTTTGATGAACCTACGACAGGATTGGATGTGATTTCAGCAAAAACCGTTCTGGACTTTATCGAGAGTTATAAAGGCTCGGAGATGTCGGTAATCTTTTCGACTCACCATTTGCATGAAGTGGAAAAACTGTGTGACGAGGTTTGCTTGATCGACTTGGGTGAAACTAAGTTTTATGGTTCGACTCAAGAGTTTGCTGCACAAACACCGTCAGGCAATTTATATGATGCCTTCTTACATAATATAAACAATAAAGAATTAGAGGTGGCTTAGTATGTGGTTGGTTTATAAAAAAGAATTATTAGAAATATTAAGAGATAAGAAAACATTAATATTTTCTATCTTATTGCCAACAGTCATATTCCCAGTTTTATTCTTTGGGATAGGTGCATTTGTTGATAGCAAAGAAACTGAAGCTAAAAATAAAGAGATAAAAGTTACTTTCATTAATGGTGATACTTTTGAGGGGTTTACCGAGCTTTTCACAGCAGAAAAACTGTTTAAGAAAGTAACCATCGAAAGTAAAGATTATAAAGAGGAAATTTTAAATAATAATACGGACTTTATTATCGAAATCCCAGAGGGTGCCTCAATGCCCTCCGACAGCTCCAGGCAGGAAGTTATTAACCTGTATTACAAAGGCTCTTCAAAGTTAGATAACATCTCTCGGGGAAGGGTTAATGATGTCATTGAGCTGTACAATAATACACAGCGCCTGGCCTTAGGTGATAAATTTAATCTGTCTACGGATAATGTAAAAGCTTTTAATAACCCAATTGATGTTGAGAATAAAAACTTCGCATCTGAAAGAGAGAGACTGGGTGAGTTTGCCGGGCCGCTTATAGCCTATATATTAATTGCGCTAGCAGTTTCTGGTGCTATGTATCCAGCGCTAGAATTGGGTGTTGGGGAAAAAGAGCGGGGCACCCTGGAGACATTATTATTAACGCCAATGAGTAAAGGTAGAATCGTTCTGGCTAAATTCGCTGTAATCTTTACTGCGAGTTTCTTTACGGTCGTTGTAACCCTCTTGAGTTATTTTATATGGACCTACATTTTTACTCTCTGGTTTAATATGGGAGGCTTAGGCTTCTTATCTAACATCTCTGGTTTAGATTTATTATTGGTTGCCGTTCTGTTAGTCCCATTGACCAGCATCTTTGCTTCAATCATGCTAAGCGCTTCAATATACGCAAAAAACATGAAGGAAGCGCAAGCCTATATGTCACCTATTTTTATGCTGGGATTCATGCCAGTGATAGTGGCATTTGTACCAGGTATGGAGCTGAATGTGAAAACGGCCATGATACCGATTACTAACGTGGCATTGGCGATGAAGGATTTGATTAAAGGTACTGTAGATTATGGCATGATAGGAGTGTTGTTAGCCTCAACACTGGTAATTGCCGGCGCAATGTTGTACTTCACTACCCAGTTCTTTAAGAAAGAAAAGGTATTGTTTAGAAGTTAACATACGCATATTAGGATGAATAAAAAAGGGCCTGGAATGGCCCTTTTTAATTGGTAATGGAGACTAACGGTAAATTGTTAGTCTTTGTCCGGGTCTTATGATGCTGTTTCTAGACAGCCTATTCCATTTGGTAAGCTCACTTACTTTGACTTTGAACTTTCTTGCAATAGTGTAAAGCGAGTCACCGGATTTGACTTGGTAAGAAGTCTTAGCAGATGCGAAGTTTGCATAACGCTTTGGCCATACTTTAAGCCTTTGGCCAATTCTTAGGGTGCTCGTTTTGCTGATGTTATTCCAGCGAGCGATTTGAGACGAGCTAACTCCAAAACGTTTGCCAATACTCCATAGGTT
The DNA here is from genome assembly GCF_001708405.1 of Kangiella sediminilitoris. NCBI lineage: Bacteria > Pseudomonadati > Pseudomonadota > Gammaproteobacteria > Kangiellales > Kangiellaceae > Kangiella > Kangiella sediminilitoris. Next base: position 683,025 of record NZ_CP012418.1, read on the forward strand.
GTCACCACTTCGAACTCTGTAAGTCTGATAGCGACGGCGCTGACGGTTTTTATCCAGTGTTGCCATAAAGTTCAGTTCATGCTCTGAGGCATTGGCGAACCCGGGCATCTTCAAAACTTGCCCAATACTAAGAAAGTCGGACTTCAGTTTATTAATACTTTTAAGTGTTGAGACACTAGTCTTATGTTTATTTGCAATAGTACTTAGATTGTCGCCTGACTTAACTGTGTAAGTTAGCAATCCAAGGCTTTTCCCTGGCTCAATTCCCAGCAGTCCTTTTTGGAAAAGCTGCACGTTCTTGGTCGGCACTAAAATCGTTGCCTGGCCATGCTCCTCTGGTATAAATAATTTATTGTACGCAGGGTTGAGGCGATAGAAGTCGCTTTTATTGATGTTCGATATCTTTGCCAGTTGCATTAAATTGGCTGGCGCATCAATAATTACCTCTGTAAATGCCGGTGTATTCTCAATAAAAGGTAGATCGACATTATAATCCTGTGGATTGAGGAAGATTTTAGACAGTGCTATCCATTTTGGGACATGACGCATGGTTTCTCTGGGTAAACGTAGAGACCAATAGTCCGTTGGCTTTCCCTGTCTTGCATTGCGTCTGATGGCTTTTTTTACGTTCCCTTGGCCTACATTATATGCCGCTACGGTCAGTAGCCAGTCACCATCGAACATTTCGTTCAGGTACTCGTAATAATCCAAAGCTGCCTGGGTCGAGGCTACTACATCACGTCGACCGTCGTACCATTGGTCAATCTTAAGTCCAAATCCTCTGGCCGTTCTCGGCATAAACTGCCAAAGGCCAGCCGCCTGAACTACCGAATGAGCCAGTGGGTCAAAGTTGCTTTCCACCATTGGGGTAAAAGCGAGTTCGACCGGCATGTTCCTTTTATGGAGCTCGTTAATAATGTAATGCAAATACGGTGCGGCTTTGTTTGCACGCTCGACCAGAAGGTGTTTATGAGTCAGGAAACGCTTTTTGTGCTGATTAATACGTTGATTGGAAAGATGCGTTAAGCTCTGCTCAGCACTAAGAGCATCCCAGAGATTCTCCGGGGGCTGAGGCTTCATATCCTTTGTCACCATTTCAACTTCTGGTGATAGTTCGCCTTGAGCCAGCTCTGGGGCTGGAAGCGGTTGATGTTCGCCAGAGGCGCTATTCTGGCTAGCGTTGTCTGTCGACTCTTTCTGTAGTGTGCTACAGGCTGATAAAACCAGTAGCGATAATAATGCAATGCGCTTCATAGACTCTTTATTGAATTAAAAATTATCTTTTAGTTGCCGAATTGTAGCAAAAGTTCGCACAGGATCGGAGAAAGTTTTATCTCCTCCTGCATTTTCTGCGGCCTTTTGGACTGATTCTTGCTCACAGCGAAGGAATGGGTTAAAGGTTAGTTCTTCTCCAATGGTTGAGGGCAGTGTTGGCTTATTACTAGCTCTCAACGCCTGAGACTCCTCGATGGCGTTGCGGATTGCCTCATTGTCCGGCTCTACCGTTTGAGCAAACTTAAGGTTTGTAAGAGTATATTCATGCGCACAGTACACTTTAGTTTCCGCTGGTAAATTGGCAAGCTTCTTCAGTGACTGATGAAAAATCGGCGGGGTGCCCTCGAACATTCTGCCGCAGCCCGCTTTAAATAGAGTGTCACCACAAAATACAGCACCATGACCGTAGAAAGCGATATGCCCCATAGTGTGACCGGGTACTTCGAGTACCTTGAAACGGTAGGTATCATCTAAAATGGATACCTCATCCCCTTCAGTTAAATCCTGATCAGAGAATGAGTGCTGGTCATGGCGTGGGGCAACTACTCGACAACCATAACGTGCCTTAAGTTTTTTGACTCCGCCAATATGATCATGATGATGATGCGTAACTAAAATGGTATCTAAAGCTAATCGATGCTGATCAAGATATTCAATGACGGGGTTAGCATCACCAGGGTCAACTACAGCGGCAGAATGGCCGTCTGGCGCAATAATTAGCCAGATATAGTTATCATTGAAGGCTTCAACTGGGATCGTTTTCATGATTATGCGCTTGAGTGTTTGCGTGCTGTCGGGTCTCGGGTTAGCATGAGTCTTACTGTACAAGACTGGTTCAGCCCAAGCAACTGATGGATGGAAATGGAACGATTATTTGAGCTCAGTTGGCCTAAAATGCCGGCGGGAAACCGCATTCGTTACCTGTGGCAAGAGTGGTTACAGCAGCACCTGGAAGAATATCATGGAACTTACCTCTTGAGTTTGGATAGTCTGACTCAAAGCTTAAGTTTGCCGGATAACGTTTTTGAGTACCATATTCGGATAGGGGATGGTTTAGGACACTGTATTCAGGCAAAACCGGATCAGCTCCCCATCATGACTGACTCTGTACAGGCCGTAATAATGAGTCATGCCCTGGATTATGGAGATAATCCTAGTGTTCTTTTGGGTGAGGTACACCGTTCGCTGGCACCTCAGGGAGTACTCTATGTGTTATTATACGCACCAATGAGCCCATGGACTTTGAAAGCCAGGATGCAAATTGGCAGACGGAAAAAAAGTATACCTGTACAATCTATCGGCATTCGCCGGTATCAGGATTGGCTAGATTTACTTGGCTTTAGAACATTAGAAACTGAAGTGGTGGGTTGCCCTTGGTGGAGAGGCTTTAAAGAATTTGAAAAAAAGTCTGAAATGTCTAACTCCTGGCTATCAGCTCCCATTGCTTACATGATAAAGGCAGAGAAGAAGGTATCAACCATGACACCGATCTCGCCGCTTGAGCAACGGGAAGCGCTTGCCTTAGGGGGTAAACTGGCAAATGTATAGCTTCACTTTTACTACATAATTACGACAAGAGATATTGTGAAAAAAATAGAAATTTATACCGATGGTGCCTGCAAGGGGAATCCAGGCCCGGGTGGGTGGGGTGCATTACTTCGCTATGGTGATCATGAAAAACGCCTTTATGGCGGTGAATTAGAAACCACTAACAACCGTATGGAGCTTACCGCTGCGATTGAAGCCCTAAAAGCGCTCAAACGGTCTTGTCACGTAGAGTTAACGACTGATTCTGTATATGTAAAAAATGGTATTAATCAGTGGCTTAAAGGGTGGAAGGCTAAGGGCTGGAAAACAGCTGGCAAGAAACCGGTTAAAAATAAAGACTTATGGCAGCAGCTGGATGAGCAGGTATCTAAGCATGATATTAATTGGCATTGGGTTAAAGGCCATAGCGGTCATCCCGAGAATGAAATAGCTGATGAGCTGGCAAACTTAGGCGTTGAGAAAGCATTAGGCGGGCGAAAATGAGCATGAGACAAATTGTACTGGATACAGAAACCACAGGCCTAGAGCCCTCTGATGGTCACCGCATCATTGAGATTGGTTGCGTGGAGCTGGTTAATCGGAAGTTAACCGGAAATCACTATCACCAATATATCAAGCCTGATCGTGAAGTGGATGAGGGTGCCATTGAGGTTCATGGTATTACCAATGAATTTCTGGAAGATAAACCAACGTTTGATGAAATTGCTGAAAAGTTTTTAGAGTATATCGATGGTGCAGAATTAATCATCCACAATGCGCCATTTGACGTCGGCTTTATCGATCATGAGCTTAAGCTGTTCGACCCCACTAAGGGTAAAACCACAGACTACTGCACTGTATTGGATACTCTAGTGCTTGCTCGGCAAATGCACCCGGGCCAACGAAACAGCCTTGATGCACTATGTAAACGCTATGATATCGATAACAGTCATCGGGACTTGCACGGAGCTTTGCTTGACTCGGAGATTCTGGCAGACGTTTATTTGCGGATGACTGGTGGGCAAACCAACCTGACATTAGGTCGACAGTCTGCAGCCAGTAGTGAAGGCGGTGAAATTCAAGTTAGAAAGTTATCGAAAGATAGGCCTGTTTTAAAGGTTATTAAGGCCACGAACGAAGAAGTTGAAGCGCATCAGAAAAAAATTGAGGATATGGATAACGCTTTATGGCGTGAAAGCTAAGTACCCAATTAGTGACTGCTTGCTTATACAGTAGGGACTATTAATGAGGACTGTTTAGAACTTGATTATAAAGTGAGCGGCTTGGGGGATTTCAAGGACAAGAAAAACTTATCATGAAGGTGAATAAAATTTGTAAAAAACACTGGTTTTAGGTTATCCAAATAAAAATAGTAAAAAAATTGGATTTTATAGACAGCTTATTTATGTAGTTAATCGGAAGTGATTTTTGGTTAATAACTGCTCAGTAGGGCGCTTGCGCGGTATTTTGGGGGTTGCTACAATCTTTTGACTTTGTTGGTAACTGCATAACACGAGGCGCGAATTAATTGCGATTGAGCAAGTTTCGCAGTCTCAGCGAATAAGGTGCTATAAAACTACATGAAGAAAAAAACAAGTCTTCGCTATATCATCAGCTTAATTGTTGTGTTGTCACTCATTTGGATTGGTAACTCCGGTTTCTTTAATGGCTTGTTACTATCGCTGGGTGTCGTTTCAGTGGCTTTTGTTGTTTTCATGGCTTACCGTTTAAATATCCTGGATGAAGAGTCACAGCCTTTACATGTCAGTCGACGAATTGTCGGATATTGGTTTTGGCTGCTCAAAACTCTTGTCGAATCCAACATTACAGTAATAAAGCGTATATGGAAGGGACCAAAGTCTCTCGACCCTGTTGTAGCAAAACTTCCCATGAGCCAAGATACGGATATGGGGAAAGCTATATACGCAAATTCCATCACGTTAACTCCCGGCACCACAACTCTTGATATCGAAGGCGACACGATGATTGTGTACGCACTGTCCTATGATGCGATCAAATATCTCCAAGGTGGAGAAATGGATCGTCGCGTTAAGCGTTTGGAGGAATAATGTTTCTTGCCGCAATAATTGCCATCCTGGTAGCTATGGCGCTGGCCTTAGTTCGTGCGCTAATGGGGCCAACTTTATATGACCGTATTTTGGCAGTGAACATGTTCGGTACAAAAACGGTACTGTTCATTGCTGTTCTTGGGTTTTTCATGGGCAGGCCTGACTTTCTAGATGTTGCGTTGGTGTATGCCCTAATCAACTTTATCGCTATCATCGCGGTTTTACGTTTTTTTGAATACAAAAAAGCTGATCCGGAGGAGGAGGTTAAATGAACTTCTTTATTGATGGGTTAAGTTGGGGACTACTGGTCATCGGTAGCTTCATTTGTTTTTCTGGAGCTATAGGTATTCACCGTTTCCCTGAGTTCTTTAGCCGCATGCACGCAGCCAGTGTGACAGATACATTGGGGAGCGGCCTGATACTCTTAGGTTTAATGCTACAAACCGGGGGAGAGATTATAGTCCTGGTTAAGCTGGTCTTAATCTTTTTATTTATATTAATTACCAGCCCTACTGCCAGCCATGCCCTTGCAAAAGCAGCCCTACATGGCGGCCTTAGACCAATACAGGGAAGTCACAAAGATGAGAAGGAAGATGTGTTAACTAAATTCGGCCGTCAAGCGACGTCTGATTCTGATAAAAATAAGGAGTAGAGCCATAGAAATCTTAATTAATGTCATATTACTGGCTTTTTTAGCAATTACAGCTCTATCCTTAGCCTTTACTAAGGATTTGTTCGCTTCAGTAATGCTAACGGGGATCTATAGTCTACTCTCGGCAGGATTCTTTGTACTGATGGATGCTGTTGATGTTGCTTTTACCGAAGCTGCCGTTGGCGCAGGTATTTCAACAATTTTGATGCTGACTACGCTGACAATGACGGGGCGGTTTGAAAACAGGAAGCTGCATCATCCAAAAATCGCATTAAGCGTGGTCATTGTTACTGGAGTCATGCTTGTTATCGGAACGTTCGATATGCCAGCGTTTGGCTCACCATCAGCACCGGCACAGACGCACGTTGCTCCGTATTATATCCAGCAGTCGGGACAGGATATTGATATCCCAAATATCGTCACATCAGTGCTGGCAAGTTATCGTGGCTTCGATACTTTTGGTGAGGTCGTAGTGGTCTTCACCGCAGTTATCGGGGTGTTAGCACTTTTAGAGTTTTCAAGACAGGAGCAGGATGCGAGTCAAAGGCCAGCCCCAATGTTCCAGCATAAGATTTTGCGTATAGTCAGTAAAATTCTTATTCCGCCAATTATGCTGTTTGCTTTGTATGTCCAGTTCCATGGCGAGTACAGCCCCGGAGGTGGATTCCAGGCGGGCGTTATTTTTGCCTCAAGTATCATTCTGTATGCAATGCTGTTTGGTATTGAGCAGACAAGAAAAGCTGTATCAATGCCTGTGGTTAAACTCCTTGCAGCCCTCGGGGTACTAATCTACGGAAGTGTAGGTATTGTCAGTATGTTAAATGGCGGCACCTATTTAAATTATAGTGTGCTAGCTGAAAATGATATTACCGGTCAGCATGTTGGGATTATTGTTATTGAGCTGGGCGTTGGTATCACGGTAGCTACAGCAATGATTTTAATCTTCTTAACCTTTGCCGGAAGAATTGGCAAAACTGAAGAGGAGATAGTATGAATTTTCTCGAACAGTACAATTACTGGATCGTAATTCTATTAATGATGAGTGGGTTCTACATCGTTATTGCCCACGGCAATTTGGTCAAAAAGTTAATGGGGTTGACCATCTTTCAAACTTCAGTCTTCATTCTATACATCAGCGTAAGTAAAGTTTTTGGCGGTACAGCTCCAATACTTGATGATAGTTATGAGGTTTACTCCAACCCTTTGCCTCATGTGCTTATTCTGACGGCTATCGTTGTTGGTGTCGCAACAACTGCTTTAGGCCTGGCCTTGGCTGTTCGTATTAAGGAAGCTTACGGCACTGTCGAAGAGGACGTTATTCAAGAAAAAGACTTGCAGCAAGAGGGCTCAACAGAGTGATTCAACATTTACCGATTTTGCAGGTAATTATTCCATTACTTGCAGCACCGATATGTTTTATTTTGCGTGAAGCCAAGCTCGTTCGTTGGTTTGTTCTACTGGCTAACATCATGGCATTTGTTGTCAGCATTATGTTGCTGCAGCAGGTTAATGCGAACGGAACCTTAGTTTATACTCTGGGTGGCTGGGAAGCACCGATTGGCATTGAATATCGGATTGATGAGCTTAATGCTTATTTACTGATTCTGGTGACTTCTATCAGTACCATCACTTTGATGGCTGCTGGCTCCAGTCTGACAAAGGAAATGAAGGAGAGTAAGCAAACTTATTTTTACATCGCTTACATGCTCTGTCTAACCGGTTTGCTGGGTATTCTGGCAACTGGAGATGCTTTTAATGTCTTCGTCTTCCTGGAAATTTCGTCATTGGCATCATACACCATGATTGCGATGGGTAATGACCGCCGTTCACTTTGGGCGTCATACCAATACTTAATTATGGGAACCATTGGTGCAACGTTCATTCTTATTGGTATTGGTCTGATGTATATGATGACAGGTACCTTGAATATGCATGACCTTGCAGGGCGCCTGGTGGAAGTTGAGCAAACCAAAACCATTTATATGGCTTTTGCCTTCTTTCTTGTTGGTGTGTGTCTTAAGCTGGCTTTATTCCCTCTGCACTTATGGCTTCCGAATGCTTATGCTTACGCGCCTTCCATCGCTACCGTCTTTTTGGCGGCAACAGCAACTAAGGTAGCGATATATATTCTGCTGCGGTTTATTTTCTCAGTCTATGGTTTTGAGTTTTCGTTCACTCATCTACCTCTGACGGAGATACTGGTCACTCTCGGGTTACTGGGTGTTATTGCTGCTTCAATCGTTGCCATCTATCAGACGAATGTAAAACGTTTATTCGCATATTCCAGTGTCAGTCAGATAGGCTACATGATTCTGGGGCTGGGTATTGGAACCAAGACCGGTCTTAGCGCAACGTTATTGCATCTGTTCAATCATGCCTTAATGAAGAGTGCAATCTTCCTGGCTCTTGCAGGCGTGGTTTACCGAGTGGGTAGCGTTAATATAAAAGCATTTGCCGGGCTTGGGCGGCAGATGCCCTGGACAATGGCGGCAATTGTTGTTGGTGGTTTAAGCTTAATAGGTGTGCCATTGACGGTGGGCTTTGTTAGTAAGTGGTATCTAGTTCTGGCATTGCTGGAAAATGGCTGGTGGCCAATAGCTGTATTGGTCCTGATCGGCTCATTGCTGGCAATGGCCTATATCTGGCGTATCGTCGAAGTCGCATATTTCAAGCCTGCGTTACAAAACAATCGGTCTTACAAAGAGGCGCCATTGACGATTCTGGTTCCAGCATGGATTTTTGTTATCGCTAATATTTACTTTGGTATTGATACCAGCTTCACGGCAGGCATATCAGAAAAAACAGCTGAACTGTTGTTTGGGGTGGTTAAATAATGAGTCAAGAATTATTGATGCAGTGGATCATTATACTGCCGCTATTGGCAATTCCGGGGATCCTTTTATTTCATAAACAGCCAAATCTGCGTGAGGCGGTGACACTAATCGTTGGCGCTTTGCTGTTGATCGCTGTCATTGCTTTTTATCAGGACTTTGTAGTTGATAAAGCAGCATATGTCCACTGGTGGGAGTTAATGCCAGGTTTGGATATTGCATTCAGGGCCGAGCCTTTAGGTGTACTATTCAGTTTAGTTGCGGGCTCTCTATGGCTGGTAACGTCGATATATGCCATCGGTTATATGAGAGGGCATGGTGAAGCAAACCAGACCAGGTTCTACACCTGTTTTGCCGTTGCCATTTCAGCAGTAATGGGACTGGCGTTCGCCGACAACCTCTTTACCTTGTTTGTTTTTTATGAAGTATTAACTTTATCTACGTATCCTTTGGTTACTCATGCAGGTACTGATAAGGCACGCCATGGTGGACGGGTATACTTATCCGTACTTCTGACTACTTCAATTCTATTTTTGCTATTTGCCATTATTGGCACCTGGAATGTAGCTGACACCTTAACATTTACTCAAGGCGGCGTTTTTGACGATACTGTGTCGCCAATGATCGCGGGTGTTTTATTGGTACTGTTCGTATTTGGTATTGGTAAAGCCGCTGTCATGCCATTCCATCGCTGGTTACCGGCGGCAATGGTCGCACCGACGCCAGTCAGTGCACTGCTTCATGCTGTAGCAGTAGTAAAGGCGGGTGTCTTCTCGATTCTTAAGGTTTGCGTCTATGTCTTTGGCATTGACTTGCTTAATGATCTGAGTGTCACCGACTGGTTATTGTACGTTGCAACGGCGTCAGTCCTGCTTGCGTCTTTAGTCGCAATGCGACAGGACAATCTGAAGAAACGGTTAGCTTATTCAACGGTTAGCCAATTAGGTTACATTACGATTGGAGCCTTATTGGCAACGCAGGCTGGGGTTCTCGGTGGTGCGTTACACATAGTGGCTCATGCCTTCGGTAAGATTACTTTATTCTTCTGTGCCGGCGCTATTATGGTGGCAGCTCATAAAACCGAAATTAGCGACATGCGAGGTTTGGGCAAAACCATGCCAGTCACTATGATCGCCTTTTTCATTGGCAGTCTAAGCATTATTGGCTTGCCTCCTGCCGCAGGAATGTGGAGTAAATGGTATTTACTGATGGGAACCCTGGAAGCGCAGCAATGGGCCGTGATGATCGTATTAATGATCAGCTCCTTATTAAATATTGCTTACTTGCTACCAATTCCCTTAAGAGCCTTTTTTGATGGTAACCGTAGTGTTGTCTCTATTAATAGAGCTGAAATTAAAGAAGCACCCTGGCCAAGCTTACTGGCATTATGTATTACGGCCATCATGACTATCGTTTTCTTTTTCTGGCCACAGGCTTTTTATGAGCTAGCAGAGACACTGGCAAGTATTGCTGGAGGTACAAATGGCTAATAATAACAATGACGAGAAAAAATATTTATTTGATAAACCAAAGAACGTAAAGCGGCTACTTTATGGTCTTTACACCTGCTGTTTTATCCTGGTTCTGTTGGAGTTTGTTATTCACCGTCATATTTACCATTCATGGGAAGAGCTGTTTGGCTTCTATCCTATATATGGTTTTATCGGCTGTGTGCTATTGGTACTGATTGCGAAGTGGATGAGAACCTTTTTAATGCGTGATGAAGATTATTACGACAAGTTAGAGCAAAAGCAGCATCAGCTAAAGAAGGATGCTGAATCATCAAACGTGCAAGTCAAAGAAACCAAAGGGGGCGATGATGTGGATGCCTGAGTTACCCGCTTTTGTTCCTTTTTTTATTGGTGCACTACTAGCCCTGATTACCAGTGGTAAGGTACGCCAGGCTATTTTACTAATAACGCCGGTCGTCAGTGGTTTGCACTTACTTACTGTGCCGGTAGGAACAGTTCTAAGTTTTGATTTCTTAAATTTCCAGCTTCAGCTCTTTGAAGTTGACAAGCTCAGCCTGCTTTTCGGGTACATATTTCACATCGCAGCTTTTATATGCATGCTGTTTGCATTACATGTGAAAGACACACTGCAACAGGTTAGTGGTTTGCTGTATGCAGGCAGTGCAATTGGTGCAGTGTTTGCTGGAGATCTAATTACGCTATTCATTTTCTGGGAGCTGTTGGCCGTCACTTCAGTATTTTTGATTTGGGCACGTCGAACAGAGCGCTCTTATATAGCTGGACTCCGCTACTTAATTATCCAGGTACTTTCCGGTGTTATTCTGCTGGTCGGAATAATATTTTATGCTCACAAGCATCAGTCAATTGACTTCCAGTTCATTGGTCTAACGGATACCGCCA